>JANOJB010000035.1:0-111655 GCA_031407985.1 Pseudomonadota bacterium
CGGGAAATCTTTCCTTCCGACGCTGGCCGTGGGCCCCGATGGAACCGCGTTGGCGGCATGGACCGAAAACGTCGGCAGCAACCTGTTCACGGTGGTGACCTGCGATTTCCGCGGCGGGGATTGGAACGCGAACCTCAACACACCCAAGCCGGGGAACGACTCCAGCGATCGAAACCCGCGCGTGGCGCTGGACGGCACCGGGCGCGGATTCCTGATCTGGGAACAAGCGGCAGCCACGGGGGAAGTCAGCAGCATCTGGACCCAACGCTACGACGGCACCTGGTCGACCGCCTCGGTGGCCACGCTCGAGTTCTACACGGCGGACGACGCCTACACGCCGTCCATCGCGCTGAACGAGACCGGTGCCGGCACCGCCACGTGGCTGCAGACGACGCCGTCGGGTCCCACGCTTTGGGCACGCCGGTTCGACGGCACCAACTGGCGCGATCCCGAGATGATCGCCATGGGGTCATCCATCGAATGGGATCCGATTCCCGAAGTGGCGATTGATCCCGCCGGTACCTCCGTCGTGATCTGGTCACAGGCGCTCCCCACCAACTACAACGTCCGCGCCGTCCGTCACGTGGCCGGCGCCGCGACCTGGGAAGCCCCCCTGGCCCTGGAAACCAACAATCTGATCACGACTGCGGCCAGCGACTACGCCGGTCCGGTGGTGGGAATGGATCGCGACGGCAACGCCATCGCGCTTTGGCGCAAAAAGACAGCGTCGGGGCGCGTGCTGGTTCAAACCAGCCGGCTTGCCGCGACTGCGACCGCCTGGACACCGGTCAACGGGAGCGCGTTACACGACGATGGAACCCACACCGCTTTTGTCGTGGATCTGGCCGTCTCGCGAAACGGAACCGCCCTGGCCGCCTGGTACTACGGGGTCGAATTCGATATCTGGGCCAGCGTGTATCGCTAGTCAGGGGCCGCCCGGCGCGCCCAGAACCCATATCGCGATCTTCAAATAGATCACGATTCCCAGCACGTCGACCAGGGATGCGATGAACGGCCCCGACGAAACCGCGGGATCGAATCCCAACCGTTTGATGGCCAACGGCAACATGGCGCCGACCACCGATCCGAAGGTCACGCAGGCCAGCAGGGCGGCACCGACCGCGATCCACATTCCCCCGCCACCGCTGTGCCCAACCAGGACCGCGCGCAAAACCCCCATGACGCCCAGGATCGTCCCCAGCGCCAATCCGACCCGCGCCTCCCGCGCCAGGATCCTTATCGCGTCACCCACCGCGAATTCGCCCAGCGCCAGGCCGCGAATAACCAACGCGGATGCCTGCGATCCGGTGTTGCCGCCCGACGAGATGATCAGCGGCACGAACACCTCGATGGACGAAAACGCACGGCGCGCGGCCTCGTAATGCTCCAGCACACTGGCCGTCAGGATCTCGCCCATGAAGATCACGATCAGCCAACCCGCGCGCTTGCGCACGAACGTCCATACATCGGTCTCGAAATATCCATTTTCGATCGGCCGGACCGCGCCCAGTTTTTGGATGTCCTCGGCCTGCTCTTGCTTCAGGACCGTGACCACGTCGTCGACGGTCACGATCCCCAACAGTTTCCTGGCCTCGTCGACGACAGGTACCGCCAGCAACTCGTAGTGGTCGAACAGCCGCGCCACGTCTTCCTGATCCATCGTTGGCGGGACCGACACAACGTCGGCATCCATGACCACCGACAGGGGCTGACCCGCGCGCGCCAAAACCAGCGCGCGCAACGACATCGCGCCCAGCAAGGTCCCGTTCGGATCGACGACGTAGACCTCGTTGATGGTCTCCTTCTCCTCGGCCAGGCGCCGGATTTCCTCGATGGCGCGCTCGACGGTCAGATGCGGCGCCAGGGTCACGAAATCGGTCGTCATCCGACCGCCGGCGGTGTTCTCCGGGTAACGCAGCAGTTCGCGAACGTCCAGCGACGCCGCCTTCGGCATGCGCGTCAACAAATCGGCGCGGACGTCCTCGGGCAGCGATCCGAACAGATCGGCCCGTTCGTCGGCCGACATGCCGTCCGCGATGCGGGCGGCCTTGGCGCGATCCAGACGCTGGAACAGCTCGACCCGCCGCGCGCCCTTGATGGCGTCCAGTGCCGCCGCCGCCACGTTCTCGGGCAACGCCCCCAGCATCAAAATCCCCGACTGCTCGGGCAGCCCGTCAATCAGCTCGGCCAGATCCGCGGCGTGCAGCTCCTCGGCAAGCAGGGCCGCCTGCGCCGGATCGGTCTTCAGCGTCTCTTCTAGTTCGGGGGCCAGAAGGTTCGAAAGACGCACGTATCCTCGCGAAACGGGTGGATGTCAGGGAGCGCGAACGTCAAGCACCATCGCGCCGTCGCGATCGCGCGTCGGGATATTCTGCCCTTCGCGGAAGTAGACGAACACCTCGCTCTTGGCACCGACCATCAAGATCCGGGAGGAACCGGTGGTGGTGCATGCGGTCCCGGGCGCCGGAAGGGACGCGTCCACGCAGAACTTCAGCGCGTTGACGGTCCACCCGAAATTGGCGTCCTTCGCGGGACTGTGGTCCGCGTAGGTCTTGCCCGGCTTCATGCTCATCGTTGCCGCGTCCCACGAATACGCCGTCACGCGTCCCGCCTTCTCTTGGCCGTCAACCGTCGCCAGGGGATCGCCGATGATGGCCTCGTCCCCCGCAATCCCGTCGACGTTTAACGCCGCGACCGCGAACCCAAAATCCACGCCGTCCGAATCCATGATCGGGAACGCCGCGGGGAAGCCGCCCACAGGGAAGGGACCGAAGTAGACGAACGCCTCCTGGCCTGGCGCCCCCACCAGCAGATCGACAATTCCGTCGGCATTGAAGTCGCCCGTAGCCAACGATGCGCCAAAGCGCGAACTGTTCTTGGGTGCGGGCGCCGTAACGGTTGCCAGGCAATTCAGATTCGATGCGGCCCCGCCGCCGCTGACCGAAAACAGGGAAAGCTTACCGGGCGTCCCCGAATGGGTCGCGCCCGCCACCAACTGCTGGACCGCCGCACCGGCCGGATCGGCCCACAGACGCGCGGTCACAAGCGAACGCCTCAACCTGTAGCGAGCGTCCTGCGCCGGATCGATCGTCAGATCGCAGCCGGCGCCCGTCCCCGGGATCGTTGCATTCTCGGGAAGCCCGTCGACCAACACCACCAAGTGGTCGTTGGAAGCAACGACGAAGTCCGGCGTGCCCTCGACCCCTCCCAGGAAACCCGCCGCCAAACCCCGTCCCAGGCCCGGCTCTTTCTCGGGCAGCGACGTCACCACCAGGTTGTTCGCGGTCCCGTCCAGGGTGGCAGACAGCAGGTACGAGTAGATCCGCCCATGTCCCGCAAGGTGGACCTCCGGCGTCGCCAGCAAAAGCCTGGTCGGCGAAGTTCCCGGCACCTCGGCCAAGGTCGTGATGTTCGACGATTCGGTATCCCGCAGGTTGGCGGAATCAACGGACGGGGCGGCAAACGTACCATCCGCGTTGATGGTGACGACCACCATCTTGTCCGCGTCGCTGACGCTGGTCACGACGAATGCCGCGGCCTTGCCCTGTCCGTCCGAGAGGGGCAAAACCGACTGCCCAAAGTCCTGCGCCTTGAAACTGCTGGGGGCACCGATGCTGCGAACCGGCGCTTTGTTCGCGTCGTCGGAAAACGTCGTCCAGTTACAGGCGGGTGTCACCGCGCCCAGCCAAACTGCAAAACATCCACACCAGAGCGACCTTGCGGCAATCCCGCCACGATGGAAGCGCATCAGAACCTCCCCCAGGCCGACAGCCCCGCGCCATCGCGCGAAACACCTGGTCCAAAACCAATCATCTTCTGATCGACGCCAGCGGTGCTATCGGGGCCGTGCGACAGGAATGAAACCGTCGCGGATATCGCCAGCAGCGCGCCAATCCCATACAGCACATTGGCGCCGATCGCTTCCCATTTCCCGCTTTGATAGCGGGGATCGTTCGAATCAATCAACAACCCGTCGGCGATGTCCTTGCGATACCCGTCGCGATCCTGATTCGACAGGTGACCAACGTACAGCCCGCCCCCCACGAAGGCCGCCGCCAGCGCCGCCGAGGTCCAGGCTCCTCGCTTGGACGGTCGCGGCGACCACTGGATCTCAAGGGTTGTCTCCGCACCCTTGTCCACCCTCAACTCCGCTTCGTAGTTCTCGAATCCCGCCTTCTTCACCTCGACCCGATGCATGCCGGGTGCAAGCTCGGTGCGACAAGGGGCGTCACACGCGAACTTGTCATCGACCGACACCTTGGCGCCGTACGCGCCCCGGCCGGCCACGTTCACCCAGCCGTTGTCACCCTTGTCCAGCTTGATCATGTGTTGGGTCGCGGTCCCCGGCAGGATGTCGATGTCCTGGCGCGCCGGCTTGAACCCCATCCGCTCGATGAAGATGGTGTGTTTGCCAGGCTTCAGGTGACCGGTGAACGGCGTCTTGCCAAGCGCACCGACGTCCCGCCGATCGATGTAGACATCCGCGCCCGGAACGTTCGACGCAATCTCGACCCAACCGAGAAAGTGCTCCTCGGACAGGGCGATGTAGACGTCCAGCAGCTTGTCCGATCGTGGGCCGATGCCGCGTTCCTCTGGCTTGAATCCCTTGGCCTCCAGGATCAGCTTCACCGGCTTCGAGGGCAGCGATCCCTGCCAGGGCGTCTTTCCGAAAACGCCGTTGGTCTTGGTGTCGAGGTAGATCGTCGCGCCCTGGGGTTTCGAATCGATGACGACCAATCCCTTGGTTTCGATCGCGGGCAACACGGGCACCGGCGGGGGCGCGACCACGGGTGGAGGCGCGGGTACCTGGTTCGGATCGGAAGGCGTCCCGGGCGGGGGCGCTGGCGGCGTTTCGACGGGCGGTACGGCTGGCGGCGCCAAAATCGTCTTGATGGCCTCAATCCTGACCTTCACTGTCGCGGCGTCGGACGCCATCGAATCCTGATCCAGGTACTTCTGGAAGAACTCGCTGGCCTTGTCCAACTTGCGCGCCTTTTCATACGAAACAGCCGCGTTAAACAAGAAGGCCGGAAACGGCTTGCGGGCATAGGCGCCCAGGAAGTGCCCCGCCGCCTCGTCGAACTGTTCCTTGATGAACAGCGTCTGCGCGGTTTCGAATGCGGCCTTGGCGGCCTGAAGATCAGCGTCGGGCGCCGGTTCGTCCGCCGACGCTGAAGGCGCCGCGGTCAGACCCGCCGCCGCCAACACCATCAGCCCGGTCACGATACGCAGGGGACTTCGCAAGCTACGTTTCAGTTCCAAAGTAGGTCTCAAGATAGGTCGCATCAATGCCGATTAGACTGCGCCAACAGCGCGGCCGGATCAAGCGTTAGTACGTCCTGATTGCGGGGACTTCGCGGACCGCGCCCTCGCGGCGATCCCCCCGATGCGATATCGTCATCGTATGGCAACACCGATCTCAGACGTTACAGTCCTCGGTGCGGGCGTGATGGGGGCGGCGATTGCGGCACATCTGGCCAACGTCGGTGTACGGGTCAGGTTGCTGGACCTGGCCGGTGATCCCGGCAAGGGCCAACGACGCAACCACGCCGCGGAAGCGGGGCTGGCGGCGACCCGCAAGGCAAAACCGGCCGCGTTCGTCTCGGCCCGATTCGAAACCCTGGTCAGCGTCGGCAATCTGGACGACGATCTGGGCGCCGCCGCGGGCAGCGACGTCATTATCGAAGCCGTCATCGAAAATCTGGACATCAAGCGGCACCTGTACCAACGAATCGAGGCACTGGGTGGCAAAGCCATCGTCGCGTCCAACACCTCGGGGCTGCGGATCGCGGAACTTCTGGAGGGGCGCGACCAGGACTTCCGCAAGCGTTTCTGCATCACGCATTTCTTCAATCCGCCCCGCTATCTGAAGCTGGTCGAGATCGTTGCGGGCGCCGACACCACGCCCGAAACCATCGCGCGCGCGGAGGATCTTTGCGGTCGGTTGCTGGGCAAGGGATTGGTGCGGGCGAAAGACACCCCCAACTTCATTGCCAACCGCATCGGGACCTTCGCGATGATGCGCATCATGGCGGAGGCGGTCGCGCAGGGGTACACGATCGAAGAGGTCGACATGATCTTCGGGCCCGCCAGCGGCCGGCCCAAGAGCGCGATTTTTCGCACCGCGGACGTCGTCGGTCTCGACACGCTGATGCACGTCACCAAGAACTGTCATGACGTTCTGACCGGGGACGAGCGACGAGAGGCCTTCGCCCCGCCCGAAACACTGCGCCAGTTGGTCGACCGCAAATGGCTGGGAAGCAAGACCCGGCAGGGTTTCTACAAGAAGGTTGGCGATCAGATTCTGCAGTTGGACTTCGCGACGATGGACTACGTCGCGCAGAAGAAGCCACGATTCGCGTCCATCGGCGCGACCCGGGGCGTGGACGACGTCGACGAACGCCTGCGCCGCCTGCTGGCCGGCACCGACCGCGCCGCGGCGCTGGCGCGCCAGATCACCTACGAGACGCTGATCTATTCGGCCAACCGACTGGGCGAGATCGCCGACGACGTGGTGTCGATCGATCGGGCGCTGCGTTGGGGGTTCGGCTGGGATCGCGGTCCATTTGAAACCTGGGATGCCCTGGGCGTCAAAGAGACGGCGGCAAAAATGGAGGCGGCCGGCTACAAGGTTCCCGACTGGGTTAACGAACAGATCGCGGCGCAAGGCGAGGGCATGCGTTTCTACCGTTCCGAATCGTCCGGCGGTGGCGCGCCGCGCGTGACGCAGTTGGGCCGCCGGGGCGGACACACGCCGGTACCGACCGATCCGCGACAGATCAGCCTGGATGCGCTTCGAGCGGCCGGGGCGGAGGTGGAACGCAACCCCAGCGCGTCCGTGTTGGATCTAGGTGATGGCGTCTTCTGCTTGGAGTTCCATTCCAAGATGAACGCGCTTGATCCGGAAATCGTCGCGATGACGATGCGGGCCGTGGACCGGGCCGAGCGCGAAGGAGTCGGCCTGGTGATCGGCAACGACGCCCCTGACGCATTCTGCGCGGGCGCCAATCTCTTCTCGCTGATGGTGGCTCTGGGACAGGGAAACCTGGCGGCCGTCGACGAGATGGTGGCGAACTTCCAAAACGCCTGCCAGCGCACACGTTACGCGCGCGTCCCCGTGGTGGCCGCTCCCTTCGGGCTGGCCCTGGGCGGTGGCGCCGAGGTGGTCATGGGATGCCAGCACGTCCGCGCGGCGGCCGAACTGTACATCGGCTGCGTCGAGGTCGGCGTCGGATTGGTTCCGGCCGGGGGCGGCTGCATGGAGCTGGCCGCGCGCGCGGCGGCACGCGCGTCCGACGATCCCCAGTTCGATTTGCTGTCCCTGGTGCGGGTGCCGTTCGAGACGTTGGCCCGGGCACGGGTCTCCACCAGCGCCGAGGAAGGACGCGACATCGGTTATCTGCGGGGGCAAGACAGCGTATCGATCGCCCGCGAGACCTTGCTGGCGGACGCCAAGCAGGTGGTGTTGGGTCTATCGCGCGCGGGCTACCGCCCTCCCCCGCCACGCCGCATTCGGGTGATCGGCGAATCCGGTGCCGCGACGCTGCGGTCGGCGCTGCGCAGTCTGGCCGAGGCGCATCAAATCAGCGAACACGACGCCAAGATCGGCGTCGGTTTGGCGCGAATTCTGTCGGGGGGGGCAGTTCCCTCCGGAACGGCCGTCAGTGAACAAGCCATCCTGGACCTGGAACGCGAGGTCTTCCTGTCGCTGTGTGGGGAACAAAAGACCCGCGACCGCATCCAACACATGTTGACCTCCGGAAAGCCGCTGAGGAACTAGGAGGAGAACCCATGTCCACCCTGCGCGATGTCGCCATTCTTGCCGCCGTACGAACCCCGATCGGCCGGGCGCCAAAGGGAACCTTGCGCAACACGCGCCCCGACGATCTGGGCGCGCTGGTCGTGCGGGAGGCGCTGCGCCGCGCGGATGTGTCCGCCTCCGCGATCGAGGATCTGGTCCTGGGATGCGCCCAGCCGGAAAGCGAACAGGGCCTGAACGTGGCGCGCGTGATCGGCGAGCTGGCCGGATTGCCCGACGAGACCCCCGCCATGACCATCAACCGGTTTTGCTCGTCGGGGTTGCAGGCCACCTCGATCATCGCCGACAGGATCGCCGTCGGCGCAATCGACGCTGGTATCGCTGGTGGCGTCGAATCGATGTCGATGATTCCGATGGGCGGCACGAGGCCGTCGCTGAATCCGGTCGTTGTCGAGACGCTGCCGGACGTCTACATTCCCATGGGCAACACAGCCGAGAACGTGGCGCGCAAATTCGAGATCGGACGGGCCGAACAGGACGCGTTTGCGTACGACAGCCACCGCAAGGCGATCGCGGCGTGGACCCGCGGCGATTTTCCCGCCGAGGTGGTCCCGGTCAAGACCCGCGTTTTCGAGGAGGGGGCCTGGCGCGAGGTCACGTTCGATCGGGACGAAGGCCCACGGGCCGACACGTCGGTCGAAAAACTGGCGGGACTGAAACCTGTGTTTGATCCCACCGGATCGGTCACCGCGGGCAATTCGTCACCGCTTAGCGACGGAGCGGCGGCGGTCGTCCTGATGGCGGCCGACAAGGCACGGGAACAGGGCAAACAGATCCGCGCCTACTTTCGCGCCTTCGCCGTCGCGGGCGTGCCCCCCGCGATCATGGGCATCGGGCCGGTGCCCGCCGTACGCAAGCTACTGGCGAAAACCGGACTGACCATCAAGGACATCGACCTGTTCGAGCTGAACGAAGCCTTCGCGTCGCAAGGGTTGTATTGCATCCGAGAACTGGGCCTGCCCGGCGACCGGGTGAACGTCAACGGCGGCGCCATCGCGCTGGGACATCCGTTGGGCGCCACGGGCGCTCGGCAGATCGCCACGGCCCTGCACGAATTGGAACGACGCAAGGGCCGCTACGCGATCATCACCATGTGCGTGGGCGGGGGAATGGGTGCCGCGGGTCTGATCGAACGCGCTTGATTGGACCGGGCGGGGCCGATCACCGAGAGCCCGCGCCGCACTTAGGTAAAGGGGAATGCCCACGACAAGGTTGAACGGGAAAGTGATTCCCAGCGCGAGGGTCAGGTAGATCGCCGGGCTCGCCTGAGGGAGAGCAACCCGCATGACCGCGGGAACAACGATGTACGATGCGCTCCCGCCGAGCACCGCCAGAAGCGTGGCTCCTCCCGCCGACAACCCGAGAAGCAGCGCCGTGCCCATGCCCGCGGCTGCCCCGATGAGCGGCATGTAGAGGCCAAAGGCCGCCACACCGAGGCTCACGGCACGGAGATCGGAAAGCCTCCGGGCGACCACAAGTCCCATGTCCAGGAGAAAGACACAAAGAACCCCCTTGAACGGCTGAACGAATACCGGGCCCAGCTCCTCTAGTCCCTTGGCGCCCGTAAGCCATCCGATGGCGAAGCTGCCAAGCAGCAAGAGTACGCTGCCGTGCAGCAGCACCTCGCGGACGACGGTCCTCGCGAGCGAAGCCTGCAACTCCTTGGGCTGGGAACCGTGCGTGCCTCGGCGCGCAAGCAAGAGGCCCGTCAGAATGGCTGGCGCCTCCATGACCGCCCAGAGCGCCACGATATAGGGCTCGAACGGCTGGCCCTGGAGGTTCAGCAGCGCGATGGCCGTGGCGAAGGTGACAACGCTGACCGACCCGTAGTGCGCCGCGACAGCCGCGGCGTTGGTGGCATCGATCCTGGTCGTCCACCGAAGGAGCGCGTAGGCCAACACTGGAAGCAGCGCGCTGAGCGCCACGGCCGCAAGGACAGCCGCGAGAATCGAGCTGCCAAAGCCGCTGTGGGACAGCTCAGCGCCTCCGCGAAACCCGATCGCCATCATCAAATAGAGGGCGACGCTCTTGCTCAGGGTCTCCGGAATCGTGAGGCTGGACTTCAGCACCCCTGCGACGATGCCCAGAAGGAAGAACAAGATGACCGGCGACACCAGGCTCTGCAGCGCGGTGCTCGCTATGTCCATGCGCGCTCACCAGGTCCGGCCGCGACGTCGCGCTCAATCTCCGCCGCGATGCCTTCGGCGATCTCGGTGCCGTCTTGTCCGTCTTCTCCGTCTTCGTCCAGAATGAGGACGTGCCCCATCTTGCGTCCGACCGCGGGCCGCTTCTTGCCGTAAAGGTGAAGACGCGCCGTAGGGTGCGAGAGCACGGCGTGCCACGACGGTGGGCCATCCCGCCAGAGATCCCCAAGGAGGTTCAGTATCACGGCTGGGCGCAGGAGCGACGGGTCACCCAGGGGAAGGCCGCAGATCGCCCGGACGTGTTGCTCGAACTGGGAGGTCGCGCATGCGCCGAAGGTGTAGTGCCCGCTGTTGTGCGTGCGCGGCGCGATCTCGTTGACGAGGAGGGCCCCTTCCCGCGTCACGAACAGCTCGATGGCCATCATTCCGACGTGTCCGAGCGCGGACGCGATGCGGGCGCCGAGCTTCTCGGCCAGGGCCACGAGCTCTACCGGTATGCCAGCCGGCACGCGACTGGTGTGGAGAATGTGGCGCCGGTGCGTGTTTTCCGCGATGGGGTAGAAACGAATATTGCCATCGAGATCGCGGGCCAACAAAACCGAGATCTCCTTCTCGAAATCAACGAACGACTCGACCAGAGCCGGAGCTTGTCCAAGCGCCCTCCATGCCTCTTCGAGCTCAGCGACCTGACCGACGCGGGCCTGCCCCTTGCCGTCATAGCCCCAGCGTCGTGTCTTGAGGACGCATGGGAATCCCACCATCGTTGCGGCTGCTCGCAGGCTCCCGGCATCCGACACCGCGGCGTTTCTGGGCTGAGGCACTTCCTGTGCTTCCAGGAAGCGGCGCTGCTCACAGCGGTCCTGTACGATGCGCAGAACGTTAGCCGCGGGGCGTACCGGCTTCATCGCTTCGAGCTGCTCCAATGTCTCGGCAGGCACGTGCTCGGTGTCGATGGTGATGACGTCGCTGCGCGCGGCCAGGGTCTTGGCGGCTTCGAGATTGTCGAAGGCACCCGTGATACAGAAATCGGCCACCTGCGCTGCCGGTCCCTCCGGATCTGGATCGAGAACCGCGATGCGGTAGCCCATGCGCCGGGCCTCCAGGGCCGTCATTCGCGCAAGCTGCCCACCGCCGATGATCCCGATCGTTCCCCCGGGCCAAATCGGGCTCACAGGGTCTCCTCCAGAACCGATGCGGTCTGTCGCACGCGATACGCCTTCAGACGGTCTCGCAGCGCGGGATCGCCAAGCGCGACAATGGCCGCGGCCAGCAGCGCGGCGTTCGCCGCCCCAGCCTCCCCGATCGCCAAAGTGCCCACTGGTACGCCCTTGGGCATCTGCACGATGGACAGGAGTGAGTCCAGTCCTTGGAGCGCCTTCGATTGCACCGGGACTCCGAGCACCGGCAGAGTGGTCTTTGCTGCGGCCATGCCCGGGAGATGGGCCGCGCCCCCCGCGCCCGCGATGATCACCTGGATGCCGCGTGCCTCCGCCGCGCCAACGTACTCGAAGAGGAAGTCCGGTGTCCTGTGTGCCGAGACAACCTTGGCCTCGTAGGGGACGCCGAGCTCTGCCAGCATCTCGGCCGCGCGCGGCATCGTCGTCCAGTCGCTCTTGCTGCCCATGATGACCGCCACGCGTGGCGCGTCTTGCGTCTCCGTCATCGATGTGCCTCTTGGGCGGGGACAATTCCTCGCCCCCTGTCATCGACGAACCAGGTCCCGCCGATCATCTGTGGATAGCGATCCTCCAGCTCCGACATGGTCGCCTTGATGGACTCCACAGCGTCGGCTGCAGCAAAGACGGGGAAGAACGTTTCCGTGGCGCTCGAAGACCGTGAAGCGGATGTCGTGCACGAGAAAGAATCGAGGATTGTGCGTCGGCGCTCCGTGGCGCTGTGCGCGGTGCGCAGGATCGTTCCGTCGATCCAGCAAAGCGTCCACAACCCCGACGAAGAGAACGACTCTCGGATGCCCACGCCGGATGTCCCCGGACTGACCATCGACATGCCTGCTCCGACCTCTCGGTCGAGCCAGGGCCAGGCCAGCAAATCGGCATCGAGTTCGCGGCGCAGCCAGATCCCGAGGGCCTCGTCCGCCTCGCGAGCCTCTGCAAAGCGTTGCCGCCGGTACACCAAGAACGCGCTGGCCGCTGCGACCGCGGAGCGCACATCGTCCGCGCTTCGGATCAGGAGTAGCTTGGTCATCGAAGGCCCCCTTCGATCTCCTTCTCCTTCAGCATGTCGAAGTACTGTGTCATCAGCACGAGGTTCATCACGTCCTTCGCCGTCGTCCCGGGCACAGATTTCTGGAACGCGTCCACCGAATCTCGCAGACCCGCCACGATGGCCGTCCGCTGATCAGCGATACCCCGGCCCTGCAGTGCCTTGCTTTCGGCGTCGCCTTCGGCCGCCTTGACCTTCAGGATCCGATCCGCTTCCCCTTTCTCGGTAGCGGCCACGCGCATCCGTTGCGCGGCGTTGATCTCGTTCATCGACTCCTTGACTCTGAGATCAGGATCGATGTCCGTGACAAGCGCCTTGAGGATTCCGTACCCGAAGCCGTCCATCACGTAGAACGTACTGCTTCGGCGATCCAGAGGCTATTAGAAAGTATGGTCGCTATCCGTAGTAAAAAACGACGTATGCGGTCGAGAACGAAATAGCGGAAACACGGTCCCTCGATCACCACGGGTGCCCTGTTAACCGCTCACTGGCGCGCTCTCTACCCGGACGCGCTCGTCGTCGGGAACGTGTCCGTTGGCCTCGCCCACCACCCGCGCGAACACCGGCGCCAGCTCTTCCTCGGTCAACGTCTCCTTGACCAGCAACGTGGCCGCCACCTCTCGCAGCAGGTCCTTGTTCCTGGTCAACACCTGGCGCGCCCGAACTCCGGCGCGGTCAACCAGCGCGCGTACGGCGATGTCGATCTCACGCGCGGTCTCCTCGCTGAACGACCGCGCCTCCAGGCGTTGGCCCCCCAGGAAGGTGGGTGGATCGAGGTCATAGGCCACCGCCCCCAGCTCGGGCACCATGCCGTAGCGGGTGACCATCTGTCGAGCTATCTCCGTGGCCTTCGACAGGTCGTCGCTGGCACCCGTCGACAGGTGCCCGAACACCACCTCTTCAGCGCCGCGGCCGCCCAGCAGCACCGCCATGCGGTCCTCCAATCGAAGGCCCGGCGTCAGGTCAGAAAGAACGTCACGATCAGCGATGCCAGCACGAAAGATACGCCCTCCTGAATTCCAGCACCCACGTTCTTGTCCTCCACGATGGCTTTGGCCAGCTTGACCTTGGGCAGCATGATGAAGTCGGTGATCAACCGAAAGACGTAGACCAGCACCAAGCTAACTCCCAAGAACTTGCCCACCCCGAGGGCGGCCTGCGCGACAGAGCCCGTGCCTTTTCCTAAGACCGCGGCCTCCAGCACCAATCCCACTGCCAGGAGGATGCCGGCGATGGGGAACCCGGCGGCAAGGTTGTTGCGCTTGATCTCGGCTAGATCGTCGTACGGCGTGAGCCGACAGTAGAGCAGGACCGCGAGGACCATGACGGCCTGGGCCGCCCCGAACCACACGATCCGGGGGAGCAGACCGCCCTCCGGATCGGACAGGGCGCCACGGAGAACCATGCCCGTGGCGATTGACACGGCGGCCTTCCCGACGGCCAGGGTGACGTTCACGTCTTCCACAGATTGGTCTGCCCCCTTCCTGGACCCCAATCCGCGGAAGATAAGTTTGTCGCTGACCATATCGGCGACGAGCTGGAGGGCGATGGCCACAAACCCTGCCAACGCAACCCCGAACGCGATCCCCCAGAAGGTCGAATGCTCGCCCCGGGCCGAAATGGCGCCCAGAAATCCCATCAGGACGCCCACCAGGTAACCGGCTTGGCTGGTTGCCGCACCCACGGATCTCTTCCGTACGACCATCTCGTTGACGTCGTAACCGCGCATCTTGAGCAGCACGTCCCGGGCCAGCTTTGCGACGATCAGGATCAACAAGGCTTCGATCATGAAGCCAACAAGAAACTCGAATCTCATGAAGTCCTCCCCGTCAACGCTGAACGGGCGTCGCCAGGGTGCCTGTGTACCATCCAAAGGGGAAATGACGAAAATCGCGGCTTTCGGACCGTCGTGAACGGCAGCATCGGTTCATCGTGAACGCGAAGATCGGTCATCGTGAGCGGGCACGGAGGTCGCTTGCCTTGCCTATTTGGTGGTTCCCGTCTCCGCTGTCCGGTCGGCCTTCTCGAACCGGTGATGGAGCACGACGGGCGCCTTTTTCCTCCGGATCCGCATGTTCAGGATCTCGATGCCCAAGGAGAACGCCATCGCAAAATAGATGTAGCCCTTGCCGATATGCTGCCCCATGCCATCAGCGATGAGCATGACGCCGATGAGGAGGAGGAAGCTCAGTGCGAGGATCTTCATGCTCGGGTGCCGGTTGACGAACTCGCCGATGCGACCCGCGAACGCGAGCATGACCGCCACCGAGATGACCATGGCGACAATCATCACCGGGACATGCTGCGCCATCCCGACCGCGGTGATCACGGAGTCGAGTGAGAACACGACGTCGAGCACCAGAATCTGGGCGAGGATGAGCCAGAAGGCCGAGCCGCCCGAAGAGCGAGAGCGCTCCTCGCGGGCGATTTCCAGCTTGTCGTGGATCTGGTGGGTTGCCTTTCCGACAAGGAAGAGACCTCCGCCGAGCAGGATGAGATCGCGGCCCGAGAACGCCTTGTCCAGCACGGAGAAGAGCGGAGCAGTGAGGCCCATGACCCAGGAGATCGCGAAGAGCAGCGCGAGCCGAAGAACCAGCGCCAATGCGAGTCCAAACCGTCGCGCAGCCGGCTGCTGCTCAGGCGGCAGCTTCCCGGCGAGGATCGAGATGAAGATGACGTTGTCGATGCCGAGCACGACCTCCATGGCCGTCAGGGTCAGGAGGCTGATGTAGATTTCAGGCTGGGTGAGAAGCTCCAGTGTCATGTTTCCTTTACCACCACCACCTTGCGCGTCGCGGTTGGAGCAGAGGCGCCCTTCGTGGCGGTCATGGCTTCACCCCGTCCGGCTGATCTGAGGGCGGGGCGGCAAGCAGCGGCTCGGCTGGCTTGTGCAGCAGCGAAGCCACTATCGAGCCGCCAAGCAGGACAACGATGATGCCGAGGGCTGCCAGGATCGGGATCTTGTAGATCCCGGCCAGGAGCATTTTCGCACCGACGAACATGAGAACGAGTGACAGCCCGGCCTTCAGATAGTGGAACTTCCCCATGATTCCTGCGAGCGCAAAGTAGAGCGCCCGTAGTCCCAGGATAGCGAAGATGTTCGACGTGTAGACGATGAAGGGATCCGTCGTGACAGCGAAGATGGCGGGAATGGAGTCCACGGCGAAGACGAGGTCTGTCGCCTCGATGGCCACCAGCACCAAAAGCAATGGGGTCGCATACCGCTTGCCGCCCTCGACCACGGTAAAGCCGTTGCCGCGGTAGTCAGCCACGGAGGGCACGAATCGTTTGAACAGTCGGAAGATCGGATTGCGTTCCGGGTGAACCTCTCCGTCTCGCTGCACGAGCAGCTTGATGCCCGTGAATACGAGGAACGCTCCGAACAGGTATGCGACCCAGTGGAACTTGGCGAGCAAGGCCGCGCCGAGCACGATGAAGATAGCGCGCATGATGAGCGCGCCCAGAATCCCCCAGAAGAGGACCCGATGCTGGAGCTTGGCCGGGACCGCGAACGCCGAGAAGACAACGATGAAGACGAAGATGTTGTCGACCGACAGCGCCTTCTCGATGACGTAGCCCGTGAGGAATTCGAGCGCGCGCTCCGAGCCGAACCAGAGATAGACGCCCACGTTGAAGACGAGAGACAGGGAGATCCAGACGGCCGTCCAGATGAGAGCTTCTCGAACGCGCACCTCGTGCGCCTTGCGGTGAAAGACGCCAAGATCCAGCGCCAACATGACCAGCACGAACGCGGTGAAGCCGATCCACAACCCCGGTGTCCCGATGCTTTCGAGACCCATGGTTAACTCCTCGCTTCCAACCTCTTCAAGGTGCTCGCTCTACACGTAGGCACCTGCCAGGCGTCCCAGCGGCGTCGATCCAGTCTCGCCTTGAAGACGCAGACGGTGACAATGATGACCCAGTCCACGACATCCCGGGCCGCTCGCAGCTTCGTCTGCCATACCTGCCACATCCCATCGCGTTCCTTACCGAAGACCGCGGAACAAGGCCGGGCTGTGTGTCGCATTTGAGAGCTCGTCGGCCACGTCCCTCTCCCCGATGTCCTGGTCAAAGTCATGGTCGTTCCGCATCCCTGCGTCGCTGGATGTCGCGATCTACGGCTCGTGCGGCCCGGTCAGCAGCGCGATCGACGACTGCGTGAAGATCTGCGTCGATGTCCTCGACCAGAACGTTGCCAGACGGCCGAAGAGCGACGTCGATTTGGCACTGCTTGTCCACACCACCGCGTGCGCCGTTGGCGTCCTCAAAGCGGACTTTCACCTTGACGATGCGTTCACCGAACCGGCCGAGTGCGAACCGCAGCCGGCGATCGACGTGGGCGCGCAACGCCTCATCGACCTCAATCTTTCCAGCGCGAATATCTACCTGCATCGCGTCCCCCTTCCAGGCAAGGTTCATTGGGTTGGCTCCGGCGTGGCATACCGAAGCAGGCAGCCGACGCCGCCGAGTTTCATGAGCACATCGCTGCGCTGAACGAGCTCCACCTTGAGCGACTGCCGCTCCGCGAGCTTGACCATCACCTCTTTGAGGTTCGCCGATTGCAACTCGCTCGAACCGCAGTCGGGACAGCGTTGGGGTCGCGAAGCCGCCGCATCGGCGCATCCGCAGGGTCCGCAGGTCCACCCCGGCCCAGGCTCGTATTCCCGGGCCATCACGAGAACATCAGCTTGGCCCCGTCGCAAAGAGTCGAACGTCGCCGCGGTTCCGGCTGCTCCCAGGCCTCCACGCCGGATGGCGCTCATGAGCTCGGCGACTGCATCGAGCGATTCCTGCTGCTCGCGTTCGATGAAGCTCGACAACGTCGCCGCCACCACGTCCGCCACGCGCACGCTTGCCGACGCAGGCACGACGTCGATGAGCTTGGCTTGAAGATGCTTGGGCAGGCAGTTCCGGATGCGGGCCGTCATCCGTGGGCTACCGGCGAGCATGAGGTGCGTGTGCCCGCCCGCCGCCATCAACCGCTCCAGGATCTCGATCTTCTCTTTTAAAAATCGCTCGCCGCGGTCGCGACGGTGATTCTGGTAGTGCTCGTGTGTCCACTCCCTGCCGACACGCTCGCGCAGCTCCGGCCGCTCGGCCCACACCTCGCGCGTAATCGCACCGAGGTTCACCTCGAGGATTCGCGCGCTCTCTTCCGTTGAGATCAGCACGACGTACCGGTGGTAGGTGTCCTTGAGCTCGACCAGATGATAGATGTCCGGCGTCGAACTCACTGACAGGCGATCAGGGAGCGGCACCTCAAGTTGCAAGCCCAGGAAGAAGGGCTGAGCGCCGGCGCGGGCGAAGGTCGCCACGCCTTTCGTCGTCGGTCGGACTTCCGAAGAGAGGTAGCGCTGGATGCGTTCAAACGCTTCCTCGAAGCGTTCGAGCTGGTGCCCGCCGAGCACCCTGCGGATAGAACGGACGCGCTGTTCGAACAGCGCAGTGCGCAAGCCGTTTCTCCCGACCGCACGATGGACGTAGCAGCTCACGATGGGAGCCTGGTTCTCTTCCAGTGTGATGAGCGCGCGGATATGCGCCTGTAGCTGCGGAAGTTCCATAGCTTGGGTCACCGCGCCGCTTGGCTGTGTCATGTGGGTTGCTTGCATCGCTCACTCCTCTGCGGCTTCTACGCCGCTGTTTATCGAATTTGCGCTAGCCATTTCAAACACGTCGTCACGCTTTTCAGCCAAGCTCGGCTTCGGTCTCGGGCAGCCGGGCCTGTTGGGCCTCGGGCGCGAATGTGCCTGGCGACACCACGGTTACCCCCTCGCCGCATGGCTTGACCGACCACAGCAGTGGCGCACCTGCCCTACCCACGCTGCTGCCTGTGCGAGCGCCTCCTCTAGCGGCCCGCGAGTGGTGCTCGTTCAGGGCTCTTCGCTCCTTGCAATTCATCTCCCCTTCTTTGTAGCCCGGGTCCATCCATAGACTATTAGAAAGTTGAGACGTGACACGTAGTAAAAACCTTTATATGCTTCCCGGCATGGACTGGCTGAACTACCATCACCTCCTCTACTTCTGGGTTGTCGCGAAGCAGGGCAGCATCGCCCAGGCGAGCAAGGAGCTCCGTCTCGCTCATCCGACGATCAGCGCCCAGATCCATCGGCTCGAGGATGTGCTAGGCCAGAAGCTGTTCGAGCGGAAGGGCCGCCACTTGGTGCTCACCGAGTTTGGCCGTGTCGCACTCCGCTATGCTGACGAGATCTTCGCCCTTGGACGCGAGTTTACGGACACCGCGAAGGGACGGCCGAGTGGAAGGCCGATCCGCCTCGTGGTTGGAATCTCGGACGCCCTCCCGAAATCTATCGTGTACCGAATCTTGGAGCCGGCGTTCCGTCTCGAGGAGAACGTACGCGTCATCTGTCGAGAGGGCCGATCAGCGGAAGCCTTCATGGGCGAATTGGCCATGCATACGGTCGACGTCGTCCTCTCGGACGCGCCAGCCGGACCCGGCACGTCCGTCCGAGTATTCAGTCACCCCCTCGGCGAGTGCGGCACCACGTTCTTCGCGGCACCCGCGCTCGCCAAGGCTTGCCGGCGCCGGTTCCCGCGTTCCCTTGACGGCGTCCCTTTCCTCCTCCCAGGTGCCAACTCGGCACTCCGCCGAGCGCTGGAAGAGTGGTTCGACTCCCTCAAGATACGACCGAAGGTCATCGCTGAGCTGGATGACCCCGCGCTGGCGAAGATCGTCGCAGGGGCGGGGTTCGGGGTCTTCGTGGCTGCCGATGTGGTCGAGAAGGAGGTGCGGCAGCGCTACAACCTGCAGCTCATCGGTCGCGTCGAGGAGGTGCGGCAGCGCTTTTACGCGATCTCGGTCGAGCGAAAAATAAGGCATCCCGCGGTGCTCGCCATCAGCGACGCCGCGCGGAAGCACATCTTTGCTTGAGCTCGCGCCACGACTCGGGGGTGGAATCAAGTCTGCGACTGGCGGACACTGGATTGCGAAACCTGAAGGTAATCCTTCACCTCAGATTCGAGGAGCGCCAGCACCTCGGCCGCCACGCCCAGAGCTGATGCAAAAGCGTCAATCGACGCCCGCTCGGCGAAGGACACCTTGCTGTCCGCCCATGCGAGTAGGTACGCGGCCTTGAGGAACACCCGCCGGTGCGCCGGTGTCGGGAGCAGCGCCGCCAGGGCGGGCGGCTCCAGCGGCGACAGCCACGCGAGCGATGCCATTGTCGCGGCTGGCGTCTCCGCGACGCCACCGGTAGCCGAGCTGGCCGCCTGATCACGGAAGAGGTCGGAAATAAAAGTCACCTCCCGCTCGTGCAGGCCATCTATCAACGCGACCGTGTAGAGGCCTCGGGCGATGGTTTGGGTCTCGGTTGCGCTGACGTCGATCTCGGAGAACGGTTCCATGCGATTCCCTCCTGATTCCGCCTGCGTATCGAAAGACAGACCACCTTGCGCCTGCCGCCATCCGGCACCCCCAAGTCTGATGCTCTCGCGGCATCTCGTGGTTCCATTCTCGGAACAGCGCTACGCTCCGATCTATTCCAGCATCGCTGTTTTCAGGCGCACGGGTGTCCTTCATGTTCCATTCGCGAACGGAGCGCGCTCCGTGTCCAACCGGGATGGACGCAGGTTGCAGGGACGGAGTTCTGGGTCTTCGTGGCTGCCGATGTGGTCGAGGAGGACGTTCGTCAGCGCTACAAGCTGCAGCCGGTCGAGCATCTAGGAAACGCGGGGGACGGCGGGCCTGATCGAACGCGCTTGATCTAGGCCGGCGGACCGCCGAGGCGGCCAAGCAGCGTGGACAGGTCCGCCTTGGCGGGATTCGTGATCGTCACGCCGAACAAACCCTTGGCATCACCGGTGCGCCGCAGATCGGACGGCCCCGCGCAAAGCAGAGCCGCCAGCGCCTCCAGTTCTGGTCGCAGGGCGGCGAGGGTTTCGTCCGTGTTGGGCGCGGCCAGTCGATCGTTGATGCGAAACAGGAACTCGTCGGTGGCAAACCGCAGCTTGCCCTCCAGCGCCGGCTCGCGTTCCAGCAGCGACGCCACGTGCAACGCGCGTCGAAAAGCGTCCGACAACCGATCCGCGGCATCTGGTGCCGCCCGCTTACGGTTGTGCAGGATTCCCAATCGTCCGTCGGTCTCGTCGATGAACGTGTCCGACGCGTGTCCGATCAACACCACGCCCGGCCCTTTGGGCACGTGGGCATAGTTGGCCACGTCGATCATCAGCTCGGGCAAAACCCGTTCCTTGATCCAGCGATGCAGAATCGGAATCAAAGCCTCGGGCGTCACGCCGGATCCCGGCTGGGCAAATATCTTCACCTGGAGCTTGTGTGCTTGCATGAGCCGAAATCTCAGTTAGGTGGCGGGTGCCGCGGTCGGGGCCACGACGATCGCCGCCGGCGCACCCAGGGACGCACCCAGGCGGGCGTAACACTGGTGGGCGGCATCGACGAACAACGTCGCTTCCTCAATCAACTGGTGCACCGCCTCTTGGCTGTCGGCGGTCTTGTGCTCCTCGTGCACCCGAAACAGATACTGGGCGAACTTGCCGCCCGCGAACGGATCGAAGAACAGCTGCGTGTCGTAAAAATACTTGCGAAACTCCCCGATGATCTCGTCAGGAGATGTCCCCAGGTTGGGATTCTTTTCGCGCGCCAGCGATCGCGCCGCCTCCAGCATGGCGCTGTAGGCACGTTGCACGGCCTCACGCGGCTTGGCCTCGTCCAGCAGGATCTGCGCTTCGAATATTTCGCGCTCGCTCGCCGCCAACCCCATCTCGACGAACGGCACCACCTCGCCCGCGCATTCGCCCACGCCCATGTCGTCGATCGTGTACTCGCGCGGATCGCCCCAGTCCGAATAGAAACTTGGGTCCTGCTCGTAGCTCGGCAACACCTGCATTTCCTCGACCAGCGCGCGGATGGTCTTCTTCCCAATGCGCGTCACGAAGGCCGCAAACGCCTCGCCCTCCAGTCGCTCGGCGGCGTAGCGCGCGGTAAGGCGCTTGACCACCTCGGGCACGCGCTTCGACGGGACCGCCCCAATCGCCAGGCCGTACGACCCCGCGTTGTTCGTCCACTGTCCGCCCACCACCAGCTGAAAATGCGGGACGCGGTGACCGTTCACGTTGCGGCTGACGCCCAGAAATCCCATGTCCGCGACGTGATGCTGTCCACACGAGTTGAAGCAACCGCTAGTCTTGATGTGCAGATCGCGTGCGTTCGGATCATCGGCAAGGCCCGTCGCCTCAAGCTGGCGTCCCAGCTCCGCCGCCATCGCGCGCGACGACGAAATCCCCAACTTGCACGTGTCGGTTCCCGGGCACGCGGTGATGTCCGTGATGGTTCCCGCGCCGGGCCGCGCCAGATCGATCGCGGCCAGCGCCTGATAGACCGCCGGCAGATCCGATTCGCTGACCCAGCGCAGGACCATGTTCTGGTCGGCCGTGGTACGCATCGTGTCCCCCGTGAAGCGCCGGGCCACATCGCCAAGTGCCCTACCCTGATCCGACGTCAGATCGCCCAGCGGCAGCGTGATCAACGCCATCACATAGCCATCCTGTCGCTGCGGAACAACGTTGTTCCGCTGCCAGCGCGCAAAACCGTCCGGGTGAGGTCCCGGCGGCAGCTTGCCAGCCGGACGCAGGGGCTTTTCGTCGACCACGTGCAGATCCGACAAAAACGCCGTCCATCGTGGATCCGGACGCAAGGCCGCGCGCTCCTCCAAGACCAGACGCTTGAACTCCGGCAGCCCCAATTTCTTGACCAAAAACTTGATGCGCGCCTTGGCGCGGTTGGTTTTTTCACCCAGCCGCGCGAACACCCGGCAAATCGCCTGCGACATCGGCAGCAGTTCTTCCTCGGGAAGGAATTCGTCGAACAGTTGCGCCGACTGCGGCACCGATCCCAGCCCACCACCGACGTAGAATTCGAACCCGCGGCGCACACGACCGTCGGTATCCGTGCGCGTGCGCGCGATGCAGCCGGCGTCGTGAAAATTGATCAACCCGCACGGGTTGTCCTTGCACCCCGAAAACGCGATCTTGAACTTGCGTCCGAAATTTTGCGTATCGTCGTGCCCCAGCAGGAAGTACGTGATCCCGTGCGCGTACGGCGCGACGTCGAATGCCTCGGTCCGGCAGACCCCCGCGTACGGGCAGGCGGTCACGTTGCGCACCGTGTTTCCGCACGCCTCCCGTGTCGTGATCCCAACGGCAGCCAGTCGTCTCATCAGATCGGGCGTGTCTTCGATATGAATGAAATGCAGCTGAATGTCCTGCCGGGTCGTCACGTGCAGAATGCGATCCGAATACTCCTCGGCCAGATCGGACAGCACATCCAACTGATCCGCGCTTAGCTTGCCGAACGGAATTTTGATCCGCTGCATCCCGGGGGCATCCCACAGGGTCATCGGACCCTTGGTGATTTCGCCCGACGGAAAAGCCAGCGTCTGGGTCGTCTGGCCGTCGTGCCGCTGGCCGTTGTCGTAGCGCTGGCCATAGACGCCGCGCCGCAGACGCGTCTCGGCGAACAGCTTTTCCTCGATCTTCCCCTTTTTGCGCAGCTCGATCTGCGTCTCGAAGATGTCGATCTCGCGGCCCCACGCCTCGGGCACTGACGTCCCCAGCTTTGCTTTCCAGGTGTTTGCGGCACTCATCTCGTGGCCTTCTGTTTGGCCGACAAAGTGCCCCCCGTCAACTGCGGCCGGGCACCTGGCCCGGGCAACCGCCATACTGGTTACGAGGTCCCATTTTTCCAGGAGCTCCACGATGTTGCCGCTAGCTATGATCGCCGTGTTTGCCCCTGGCCTGGGGCTGGTACTGTCCGGCGACGCGGGCGTCTCCGGAGGCGACGCGCCGGCTGTTACGACCCCGGGACTCCGGCGACCCGCCCCCGTCCTGCCCACCTTCCCCGCGTTGGGTGTCCCGCGCTCCCCGATCCCGGAGAACTATCCGCTGCGCGAAGCGGGGGACGGGTCTGGCGACTTGCTGTACGAAACGCAGGCCTTCTCGGCCCGCGTCGCTCGTGACGGCAGCGTGACGTTCAAGGATCGCAGGATCAGCCTGCGCGGCGTTCTGGACCCGTGGATACCGAAGGCCGGTCCCCGCAATGTGCCCAGTCTCCAGGAGACGATCCTGGGACTGGCGCGCAACCGCAAGGTCCCGCGGGTCGACGCGGACGCGCGGACCGACGATTCGTACCTGCTGATCCCCAACCTCAGCCCCTATCGCCCCGACCCCAGGGAGGGTTGCCGCGCATGTACGGCGGCCCCCCTTGCCCTTCTGCCGCTGAATCTCACCGGCCGGTTCGACCTTACCGACGAGCTGATGCGGTTTTCCGGCCAGGATCCCTATCGCTACGCAAAAGCGACTTTCCTGGCGGCCACGCGCGAGTTGCGGATCGAAAAAGCCGCCTCCAGCCACGCCGCCAACCTCCGCCGTGCCGTCGCGGAATTGCCGTCGTTGCTGGAACAAATCGCGTGCACAACCAGCCTGACGCGCCGGGAACGTCGCGGGATCATCGAGAAGCTGCGCGACGAACTGGATCGTGAATCGCCCGAGGCCCACACGGCCGCGCGGCAGATCGAAGGTTTCCTGACCACGCGTTTTGCGTCTCCCGTAGCCGACGATGGCTGCCCGCGACCGCCATATCTGCCCTGACGCTAGGTCCGCAAATCTCGGTCTGGATGTCGTTCGCGGTGAGGGAATTGCTGTCAGCGATGATGTCCCAATGCGCCGCCGATCCCTCGATCGTCACGCGTTCCTTGCTCGGGAAAGTCATATAGGATCCGTGGCCAGTACCGCTCTTGCGCTGACAATCGCGACATTGGCAATCGTTCATCGCCAGCGGTTCCCCCGAGATCTCGTAGCGAATGGCGCCACATGCGCAGCTCCCGTAAACCCCTCGCTCATGTCGTGACTCCTTCCACACGGTTCAGTTGCGTTCGCCTGTGATGGCTCCGACCTTGGCGACGACCTTTTTCCAGCCGTCGCCCATCGTCTTGTATGCAGAATCGTTCCTCGGTGTGACGAAGCCGGCGTGGACAAGGCGAAGGCGTGTGCCCTTGTCGACCTTGGTGAGACTCCAGGTGACCACGGTGTCCAGCGGCGCGCCGTAGCCAGCATTGTCGTGGTGTCCGCCCTTCCACGCGTACACGAGTCGTTCGTTGGGGATCACCTCCAACACCTGGCAGTGAATGACTCCGTCCCACGCGCCGCCCGGGGTGGTCTGAAATGTGAAATGCGCGCCCTTCACCGTTGAAAATCCGGTGGGAACCATCAGCCAGCGACTCATCAGATCGCCGTTCGTCAGTGTCTTCCAGAGGGTCTCTCGCGTATGTGGAAAGATTTCGTCCACGACGATCTCTTGGGTGTCGGACTCAAACGCAGCGTTGCTCATGGGTCGATTTCCTTCAGCAAGGTTCGGAGTTTGACGAAGCGGTCGCGCCAGAAGACGCCGTAGTGGCCCATCCAAGCCACCAGCGGAGCAAGCCCCTTGGGCTCGACGCGATAGAAGACGTTGCGCCCCTGGGCTCGATCCGCGATGAGGCCCGCTTGTTTCAAGGAACGCAGATGCTGAGAGACGGCCCCCTGCGTGACGCCGCTGCCTAGCGTCAGGTCTCCCACACTGATCTCGTCGGACTTTACGATCCGCTCGAAGACAGCGCGCCTGGTCGGGTCGGCCAGCGTACGCATGACGGAGTCGAGGGCAGCAGCGCGGCTCACGGACAACACATTAGGATATGCTAATTGATGAGTCAACGCTGATGTGTTGAGTCTCTTTTCCCAGCTCATGTTCCCGTCGGAACCCGAAGGCATTCTTCGTCAGTCGATCAGGAATTACCGCACACGGGCGCGGTACCACATTGTCGACGGCGAGGTCGACTGCATCATCCCGTTCGCGGAACCACGTTGACACGGGACAGGCGAACGTCGATCGTTACAGAGCCTTGCGATGATTCCACCCTCGGACGACGAACACCATCAGACCAAGCTGGTCGAAGAGACCGCCCAACGGACGGCCGAGGCCGCGCGGCGAAGTGCCGAGCGGGACAGCGGTATTCGCGGCCTGCTGTGGTCGCTGCCGGTGCTGGCGGCGCTGGCGATTGGCGGCTGTTGGTATGTGCTGTCGTCGTTTTCGTGGACCAAGGGGCGGCCCCTCCGGGGTCGGGGCCGTCGTCGGCCGCCGAAACAGGCAGCCCGCGGGGCGTGCAGCACGCCGGCGCAAACCGCCGCCGTCCACTGGCGCGACATGGCGGGCGAGGAGTACGAGTCCATCGCTGCATTTTCAGAACTGGCGCTCGATCTGCTGGCGGCCGGCGCGCCCCTGGATCTGGTGGCGCGCTGTCACGGCGCCGCCCTCGATGAGGCGCGCCACGCGGAGGCCTGTGTGAACGTGGCCCGTTCGCTGGACGGCCAGGACACACTCCTGGGCATAGCCGGCTTGGGGGCAACGCGCCGGCGCCCCCGCTGGCGCGGCGCGCTCTTGGTCCGTCTGGCCGTCGAAAGTTACGTCGACGGGTGGGTCGGCGAGGCCTCGTCGGCCCGCGTGTTGGGGCAGGTCGCGCGCGAAACCCGGGACACGGGCGTCGTCGAAGTGCTGCGTGTGCTTGCCGCCGAGGAAATGGGACACGCCCGTCTGGGCGAGGACGTCGTCCGCTGGTGTCGCTCGATCGGTGGTCCGTTGGTCGAACGGGCTCTGGTACTCGCCCGCGCCAGTGTTATGCCGATGCCTTCCGCGGGGGACGAAGACCGGCAGCCCAACCTGCGCCCTTACGGCGTGCCGGATGCGGCCCTGCGTGGCGCCGCCCTCGAGGCCGCCTTGGCGTCGGCGCAAACGGCCCCCGCCTGATCGGGCCAAATGAATATGGCCGGCGCGCTCCGTTCAAGTCCGAACGCTGAGGTACTTGCCTGGTCGATCCATCTAGGACTGCTTCCGCAGCGAACACCGCAGCGGCATTTCGTGCTCGCGCGCGAACTCGGTCACCAGGTGAACCTTGGTCTCGGCCAGATCCCGCGGAAACACCCCCGCCACGCCGATGCCCTTGGTGTGAACGTGCAGCATGATCTGTCGCGCGGTTTCGGTGTCGTGATGAAAGAAACGCTCCAGGATGTAGACCACGAATTCCTGGGTGGTGTAGTCGTCGTTGTGCAGCAACACCTCATACAACGGCGGGCGTTCGACCTTCGGTCTTTCCAGCGTCTCAAGTTCGCCCCGACGCTCGGGCTCCGCAGTTGGTTTCTTGGCCACGTTCTTGGGTCCCGCTCCGTTCGGTCGGCCATCGTACCGTAAACCAGGGCCTCAGGGAGACGAGGGATTGTCGGGACGAACCCGGCTGTCGATTTGTTGCAATGCCCAGGTGGCGGCCTCGCTGACGATCGCACTGGCATCCGATCGCAGTTTTTCGACAATCGACCGCGCCGAACGGTCGCGTGCGGCCCCCAACGCCAACAAGGCATTGCGGCGAAACCCATCGTACTGGGCCCGCACGACCGCCATGCCGGCGGCCAGAGCGTCGAATTCATCGCTGGTCAGCGCCGCCATTTCACCCGGCGACAGCGACGCCAGCGCGCGCGGTTCGAACCGCCGATCGCCGACGGGAATGTCCACCCGATTGAAGGGGCAGACGTCCTGGCAAACGTCGCATCCAAATACGCGCCCCGCGAATCCCCGGCGCAGCGGCACGGGCACGAATCCGCGATTTTCAATCGACTGATAGGCGATACAGCGACGGGAATCGACAACGCCGGGGCTGGGAAATGCGCCCGTCGGGCAGGCCGACAGACAGCGCGTGCAGTCGCCACACAGGTTGACCTGCGGTGCGTCGTATCGATCGACGGCGCGATCCAGGAACATCACGGACAACGTCACCCACGATCCGAAGCGCGGGCTGATTAGCAGGCCATTCTTGCCGATGAAACCCAGACCCGCCCGTTCCGCCCAGACCTTTTCCATCGCGACGCCGGTGTCGACGCATGCGTAGGTTTCCAAGGTTGGATCCAACTCCAGCAGACGCTTGCGCAGCTGCCGCATCCGATCGCGGTGGGCGTAGTGGTAGTCCCGCCCGCGCGCGTAACTGGCAACCCGCGATCGCTCGGTCGCGGGCCGGTGGTAGGGAATCCCCAGCGCGATCACGGTCAACGCGCCGGGCAGGACCAGGCCTGGATCCAGTCGCTCGTCCAGACGGCGCCGCATCCAGTCCATGTCGGCCCCATATCCTGAGTCCAGCCAGGACCGCATCGGTGCCGAATCCAGCGGCTCGGCGCGGGCAAGACCCACCAGCACGAAACGCGTGGCGGCGGCAGCCGCCCGAACCGATTCAGCGGACAGGACGATCATGTCGATTTTGGCCACGGTGGCGGGGACACCCGCCCAGTGCCCGATCAGCCAGTCGCCTGACTGCCGGCGTCAGTGGTCGATGACGACCCCCGCGCGCCGTCACGAAGCAGATGCAATCTGGGGAGCATGATCTGGGCACTGCGGCCGGCTTCGTCGATCGCGCCGTCGATCAAGTGTTGCGCTTCATCGATCCGCGAGGCACGAAGCGCCGCCACCGCCCGCAGTTCCATGATCTCGATCAGGTCCTGGGGCTGCAACATGATCTGCCGCGCCCGCGCCAACAGATCGTCCCAACGGGATCCGCACACACCGTCCACGGTCAAATCCACGGCGTCCGCCAGAACCTGGTCACCGGGGCTGAACTCCGCGTCGGATTGTCCCGCCGCCCGGGCCGCGTCCTGATTCCGCCGAATGGCAGCCATCGTGTCGCGGGCCGCGCCAGTGTCGCCGCGGTAGACCAAAACGCGTCCCAGCAACAACTCGGCGATGATCGTACCGCGGGCCAATACACCAAAAACCTGGCGATTCACTCCGATGGCTCGGCGGACCTGAGCCTCGGCCTCTTCCAGTTGTCCCAGTAGGTATTGGACCTCGCCGAGATCTTTCTGCGCCATGCACTCAACGATCGGAAAACCGACTTCGCGCGCGACCACGATCAAGCGCCGAAAATCCTGAATCAATCGCTCGGTCTTATGGGACAGCAACGACAGGATCGACCGATTGGTCAGCCCCATCGTCAAATTCAGCACGTCGCCCCGCTCTTCGGTCAGGGCGATCAACCGGGAGAAAGCCGCCTCAGCGTCGTCGAACCGTCGCAACATCGAGTATTCCCAGCCAGCCAGCCCCAGACACAGAATATAGGTTTCGTAGCCTTCCGCCCCCAATGACTCCGCCATCGCGGCGCCCTTCTCGAAGAAGACACAAGCTTGATCGGCCTTGTCGGCCCGATGCAGGGTCCGGCCATGACCGTAGAGCAACCGCGCCTCGATCAGCGGCGTGCTGGTTTCACGCGCCAAGACCTGTGCCTCGTCGACCAGACGGGCGGCGCGGGGCCAGTCGTTCAGCCAATCGAGGACCAATGATTCGTCGAGCAAGATCGCGATTTCGCGTTCGAGGACCGCGGCATCATGGGCCGCCTGACGCGCGGCGGACAAATCCTTCAGCGAGTCCTCGTAGCGCCCAAGCCGGAAGCGCATGATTCCCAGCCCCTGACGCGCCTCCACCCGCCGCAAATCCACGACGGCCGGCACCACGGCAGACGTCGCACCCGACATGTTCGCGGCGTCCGCGACGCCCGCGACGCCCCTCGTAGGCGAGGCAGCCTCACCCAGGTTGTCGATGGCATTGCGATAGAGCGATTCGGCATCCAGATAGGCGTGCCGTTTTTCCGCCCGGTGCGCGAGACCCAGGTACAGGTCCACAGCCTCGTTCGCAAGTCCGCTGCGGGCGGCGTGCAGCGCCATCCGCGGAAGCCGCTCTTCCTCGGCCAGGGCGATGCTGGCCGCAAAATACTGGTACGCCGCCCGATGCACGGCCACGCGCTGCGGAAGGGGAACCGTCTGATACACGGTTTCGCGAAGCAAGGCATGACGAAAACCCAATCGCCCGCGGCGATGTTCGACCAGCAATCCAGATTCCGTCAGGCGGGCAAGACCCACGCTGGCGTCCAGTTCGGTTTCGGGCGCGACCCCGTCCCTTTCCAGAACCTGCATCACGCCTTCCAGTTCGGCGGCGTCGAACTCGGCTCCCAATATCGAAGCCATGCGCGCGTGCGCCGCCAGTTCTTGAGGCAGCGACTCGATTTCGCGACCGGCCAGCCATTGCACAAGCGGCAAGTCGGGCAACCGATCCAGCTCGTCGGTGGCAAGAAACCAGACCCCGGTCTTCTCCGCGCGACGGACCAGCCCATCCCGCTTCAGACCACGCACAAGTTCGACCAGCAGCAACGGATTGCCCTGAGTTCGTTCAACCAGTCGCGCCACCGCTGATCCCGGAACGTTCTCCGCCGGCGCCAACAGGCGACGCGCCAACTCGGCGGCCGCCGCGGAACCGAGTGGGGGCAAGTCCATCCGCATCTGGTGCGCCGCCCTGCTGGCCCACGCGGTTCGTCCACCGCCAAACGCCGGTCGCCCGATCACGGCAACCCAGATCGGACAGGCTGCCTCCTGCAGAGTTGCATACTCCAGAGCATCCAGGGCCGTCTCGTCGGCGAAATGGGCATCCTCCAGGACCAATGCGACGGGTGTCTGCCGGGCCATGGCCCGCAGAGCCTCGCCGGCCGCGCGCGCCGCCGCCGATCGCAGCGCACCGGGCGCCGCGGACAACGCACGAACGTCCGGATGGTCGGGCGACAGCCACCCCATGGCGACCGCTACGCCGGCCCAGACCTCGCGGGCCAGATCCGGGCCCAGGCGTTCAGTCAAAAGCGCGCGGCCGAAATCGGGAGGGCTGACCGTCGGGACCCGCAGAACGTGGCGATACAGTTCCCGCGTCGTCTGATCCCCCGCGCCACCCAACGCTTCCTTGGCGCGAAAAGCCAGGACCTTGACGGGGGGCATGATCGTCTCCAGATGTTGCAACAACACCGACGTCAGGTGGCTCTTTCCCGTTCCGGGCTCGCCAACCAAAGTGCTGATTGTGGGAAGCGCATCGATGCCGGGGCTCACATCGGTCGCACGTCGGGCCGCATCGAGTAGAGTCCGGAGAATATCGTCGCGGCCAACCAGAACGGGTGCGCCGGCCCGCGCTGTCGTCAACTCAGGAGCATCCTCCATCTTGGCGACCACGACCACGCCGGGACGACCACCGACTGGCTGAGTCGAAATGTCAGGCAAGACGTCCGCGGCTGTCCGCGACAACAAGACCCCCAACGGATCGGCATCGGTCGGGTACTGATCCTTCTTCGCGAACAACGGACTTTGATACCGTCGCGTTCCGTCGGGCCTGGCCTGAATCGATACCGACGCCAGGTCCACGTAGACCCGCCGGCAGAGTCCGCGATCGATGAACAACTGCGCCGCGCCGGCGGCGGCGCGCGTCGGGTTGTCGCCCACCTCGTGCCCAAACGCGATCACGATCTGCGTGCCGGCGGTATGGGCCAACTGTCCCCCCACGACGGAAATTGCCTCGCGAACCGCCGCGACATTGCCGGCGTTCTCCAGAAACAACAGCGCCACCGCCCGTCGCTCGCGGGTGGGAGCGGCCGGTTTCTCTTTGCCCCTGCTGGCGGCCTCGGTCGACACGTCGGCCAACGGCGGGACGATCCGCATCGACGTCATTTCGGGGGCGCTTCCCGTCCCCGCCAGCGCGGCCCGCAACGCCTTGCCCAGAGCCCCGGCGTTCTCGAAGCGCCGTTCGGGATCCTTCGCCAAACAACGCAGGATCACCTCCTCGACGGCGGCAATCATCGGCCCGCGTCGCGACGGCAACGGAGGACGACGGCTGCGGTGATTCTGCTGGACCAGCGCCGTGTTCCCCCAGAACGGGGGAGCCCCGACAGCCATTTCATACAACATGACACCCAGGGCGTAGACATCCGACCGGGCGTCGACGGTGGCGTCACCCTCGCATTGCTCTGGCGACATGTACTCGGGCGTTCCCTCGGGGGCCTCTTCCCGGGTGTCGTCCGCGCGACGGGCGCCAAGGCGGCGCACCAATCCAAAGTCGAACAATTTGGCGACGAAGCCCGCGCGCGCGGGATCACTGGCGACGAATACGTTCTCGGGCTTCAGGTCACAATGCAGGAAACCCCGGTCGTGAGCCACCGCGACCAGTTCCACCAGCGCGGGCGCCTCGCGCGCGAAAAGCGCGGGCGGCAGGGGCCCCAGCGATTCGGTCAACTGAACCGCCAGTATCGGCGCGGAGACGAATTCCATCACCATATACGCGGCCCCATCGGCCAGGCGTCCCACGTCGTACACGGCCGGAACGTACGGCGGACCGATGGCCCTCAACGCCTCGGCCTCAAGAAGAAGGCGATCGCTGGCGGAATACTGATCCGCGCGTGCGACCTTGATGGCCACCGTCACACCGTCGGCCTCGCGCTCCGCTCGGAAGGCGGCTCCAAAACCACCCAGTCCCAACAATGATCGCACTGTGTAACCGGCCAGCGCGGGCGGGGGCACCTCGAAGGGAGTCGTGGGTTCGGCCGGGACGGGCGCCGGCGGCGGCGCGCCGTGTGTGGGGCAAAGGGGTCCATCGTCCCTCAGGCGGATCCCACAACTCGGACAACGAACCATGCGGGGCAATCTTAGCCGGTTTTGACCGGTAGGGGCAAAGCCACCGAACGGGTCTGTCAGTCACGCAACGCACGTCCTGGCGCCCGATGCTGGACTCGCGCAAAATCCCGCCACCATGCTTCCCCGCCCCGCGTTTCTCCAGAGCGCAAACCGCCGCGCCCGTCGTGCCTAAGTCTCCGCCAACCGCGCTGCCGATCGACCCGTTGTTGCCCGACATCGTGGCCCAGTTGCGTGCGTCGCCCGCGATCGTCATCGAGGCTCCTCCCGGTGCCGGCAAGACGACGCGTGTGCCGCGCGCGCTGCTTGACGCCGGTTTCGCGACATCGGGGGAGATTGTCGTCCTACAACCCCGACGCCTGCCCGCTCGCCTCGGCGCCACGCGCGTCGCCAGCGAACTGGGTGAGACACCCGGGGAGACGATCGGATACACGGTCCGGTTCGAGGATGTCGCCGGTCCCCGAACACGCGTCCGCTTCGTCACGGAAGGAATCCTGAGCCGGCGGCTGGTGACCGATCCACATCTGGGCGGTGTCTCCGTCGTCGTGCTGGACGAATTCCACGAACGACACCTGGCGGCGGATGTGGCGCTGGCGCTGTTGCGCCGCCTGCAACGCGGACCGCGCCCCGACCTGAAGTTGTGCGTCATGTCCGCGACGTTGGACGCCGAGCCCATCGCGACCTACCTCGATGGTTGTCCCCGCATTCGCAGCGAAGGCCGCCGCTTCGATGTCCGGATCGACCACCTGCCCGATACCGACGAAAGGCCATTGGCGATCCAGGTCGTCGCCGCGGTTCGACGGGTCCTGCGCGAGGAAACCACCGGTGACGTGTTGGTGTTCTTGCCGGGGGCGGCTGACATACGCCGCTGTGAGGAAGCCCTCGCCGCTGTCCCTGGAACATCGGATTTGCTGGTGATGCCGCTTCACGGCGATCTTCCCCTGGCCGCACAGGCCCGCGTGGTCATGCCGGCGGAACGGCGAAAGGTGATCCTGTCGACCAACGTCGCCGAGACGTCCGTGACGATCGATGGCGTCGTCGCCGTCGTCGATACGGGCCTGGCTCGCATCGCGGGCCATTCTCAATGGACCGGCCTACCCACATTGTCGCTGTCGAAAGTCAGCCAGGCCTCCGCCATTCAGCGTGCCGGACGCGCGGGCCGCACCCGCCCGGGCATCGCGATACGCCTTTACACCCGGCACGACTTCGAAGGCCGGCGACCCTACGAACTGCCCGAGATCGCCAGACTGGATCTTGCCGAGGTGGTACTGACACTACGGGCGCTCGGGGTGCGGGACATCGACGCGTTTGACTGGCTGACACCGCCGCCGGTCGCCTCGTTGACGATTGCCCAGGATCTGCTGCGGCGTTTGGGCGCCGTGGACACATCCGGCGCGCTGACCCCACGGGGTCGGCGCATGCTGCGTTTTCCCGTACACCCACGCCTTGCCCGTCTGATGGTCGAAGGGGAGGACCGCGATGTGGCCCAGGATGCCGCCACGATGGCCGCCCTGATCGCCGAGCGCGACATTCGCGAACGCGGCGGCGATCGCGGGCGGCGTGGTGCTTCAGGGTCCGACCACGGCGTCGACTTGATCGCGCTTCTCGAGTCGTTCGATGGTGCCCGCTCGGCCCGTTTCGGGCGCGATCGCCTTCGCTCGTTGGGTCTCGATCCCGCGGCGACCGCGGTGGCCGAGCAGGCGCGACGGCAGTTGGCGTCCCTGGTTCAGCCGACGCGCCCCACCGCCCACAACGTCCCCCGGGATCGCAAGACCCTGGATCGGGAGATCTGCCGCGCAACCTTGACAGGATTCTCCGATCGTGTCGGGCGACGGCGCGGCCCCGGAAGCAGAACCATCGTCCTTGCCGCGGGAGGCACCGCGGAGCTCGCCTACGAACCCGACAGCGACTTCATCGTCGCGCTGGATGCCGAGGAACGGGGCGCCGCGGGTCGACCTGGACCCACGATGGTCCGGCTTGGATGCGCGATCGATCCGGACTGGCTTGCAGATCTCGATGGAGACGATTTGCGAGCGTCCGACGTTCTTGAGTTCGACGAGGCGACGTCACGCGTGGTGCGGCGCTCCCGATTGAGTTTCGGTGCGCTGGTTCTGGACGAGACGGTGCGGCCGGCCGATCCATCGCCGGAGGTCAGTCGTGTCCTGGCGGAGGCGGCCATGCTGCAAGGTGCGACGGCTTTCGATGAACCAGACGCGCTGTCCACCCTGAAGGCACGCCTGGCCCTGCTGGCCGACGCTGCGCCGCAGGGCGATCTGCCCACCTTGGACGATGAGATGCTGCGGCGGACCTTGGTCACCGCCTGTGACGGACTGCGCGCGTTCGCCGAATTGCGCGAAACGGGACTTGCGGCCCGCGTGATTTCCACCCTGCCGCCTACCCTGCGCGCCCGCCTGGCCCATGAGGCTCCGACCAGCGTGACTTTGCCGGGCGGCCGAAGCGCGCGCGTGAACTACCAGGCGGATCAGCCACCCTGGATCGAGTCACGCCTGCAGGACTTCTTCGGCATGGAGCGCGGGCCGTCGATAGCAGGTGGTCGCGTCCCCCTGACGCTGCATCTGCTGGCCCCGAACGGCCGCGCCGTTCAGGTCACGCGCGATCTGGAAAGTTTCTGGCAGAAACACTATCCCGCCATCCGACGCGAACTGGGTCGCCGGTATCCCCGACACCCCTGGCCCGAGGACGGCCGAACCGCGACTCCGCCTCCACCGGTTGCACGTCGACGCTAGGGCACAGATCGCTTTGGCGTTGCCTGTGTCAAGATGCACGCCCATGTCTCTCGAAGGCAAGACCCTGTTCATCACGGGCGCCAGTCGCGGCATCGGGCGGGCGATCGCGCTGCGTGCCGCTCGCGACGGCGCCAACGTGGCGGTGATCGGCAAGACCGACGCGCCGAATCCGAAATTGCCAGGTACCGTGCACGACGTCGTGCGCGAGATCGAGACCGCAGGCGGCAAGGCCGTGGCCTGCGTCTGCGACATCCGCTTCGAGGATCAGGTCCTGGCCGCGGTATCCACGACTCTCGCCACGTTCGGAGGCATCGATATCCTGGTCAACAACGCCAGCGCGATCAGTTTGACCCCTACACCGCAGACCGAAATGAAGCGTTTCGATCTGATGCATCAGGTGAATACGCGCGGCACGTTCCTCTGCTCGAAGGCGTGCATCCCCGCCCTATCCCGTGCCGGCAATCCCCACATCCTGATGCTCGCCCCACCGCCGGTTCTTGAACCCAAGTGGTTCGCCGCCCACCTTGGCTACACAATCGCGAAATACGGCATGAGCCTGTGTGTCCTGGGCCTGGCCGAAGAACTAAAAGACGCGGGCATCGCGGTCAACGCGCTTTGGCCCCGCACCGTGATCGCGACCGCCGCGGTTCAGAACCTGCTGGGCGGCGACGCGACCACGGCACGCGCGCGCCGTCCGGAAATCGTCGCCGACGCCGCCCACGTGATCTTGTCGCGACCAAGCCGTGCGTTCACTGGGAATTTCTTCATCGACGAGGACGTCCTGAAGTCCTCGGGAATCACGAACCTGGACGACTACGCCAGCGTCCCGGAAAACGAGTTATTGCCCGACCTGTTCGTGTGAGCGTGAAACGCGACCCCGCGTTGGCGACACGCGCGGCCAACCTCGACAGACCGAAGAGGCCGGAGCCGAGCGGGCACCACATGGTCCCAGCGCGTATACTTTTCGCGCATGGATTTCATCTCGCTCCCTCACGCGGCCCTCGCGCGCCGTCGGGCGGGACTGCTGGCGGCACTGGGCGAACAACCGGCTCTGTTGTTCGCGGGTTTTCCTCGTCCCCGAAACTACCTCGCCAACGTGTTTCCGTTCAGGGCACACAGCCATTTCCTCTATTTTTTTGGTTGGGCCATCCCCGGCGCGGTCGCATGTTTCGATCAGGGCCGGGCAACGTTGTTCCTACCCCCCAGCGCGCCGGACGACACGATTTGGTCCGGGCCCGGCGTCGATTCATCCGAAATCGCAGCAGCCTTGGGCGTCGAGGTTGCGCCCCTCGCTTCGGTTGATCGGCGCCTCGCGGGACGAAGCATCGCGACCCTACCCGCGCCCGACGCCGAAACGCGCGCCCAACAATCCGCCTACCTCGAACGCACCGTAACATCGGGACCTCTCAACGGCCCTGACAGTTTTCTCGCCGATGCCGTGATAGCGCTCCGTTTGTCGCACGACGACGCGGCCATCGCCGAATTGCGCCTGGCGGCGGAGATGACCGCTTTCGCCCATGCCGCCGGCATGCGGGCGACGACTCCCGGCATTCGGGAGAGCGTCGTCCGCGCGGCGATGGAAGCGGAGTTGACCGCGCGTGGCTGTAGCACCGCGTACGGGTCGATTGTTACCGTGCATGGCGAGATTCTTCACAACGAAGACCATGGCAATATCCTGTCCGCGCAGGATCTCTTGTTGGCGGATGTCGGCGCTGAAACTCCCGGCGGCTGGGCGGGGGATGTGACGCGAACCTGGCCAGTCGCGGGCCGCTATTCGACCGAACAGGCCGAGATTTACGACGTCGTACTGGCCGCGCAACGCGCAGCCATCGCCGCCGTCCGACCGGGCATCCGCTACCGGGACATTCACGTCGTGGCAACCGAGACTCTGGCTCGAGGCCTCGTTGACCTTGGCGTGTTGCGCGGCGATCCGCTGGAGCGGGCGCGCGATGGAACGGCCGCTCTCTTGTTTCCCCACGGCGTCGGGCACCTATTGGGACTCGACGTTCACGACATGGAGGACCTGGGTGATCGCGCCGGGTACGCACCGGGCCGCGAACGTTCAACCGAGGCCGGCTTCAAATACCTGCGCCTCGATCGCGATCTGGCGCCGGGAATGGCCGTCACCATCGAACCTGGAATCTATTTCGTGCCGGCGATTCTGGATGATCGCGACGTACGCCGCCGAACCGCGGACCGCGTCGACTGGGTTCGTCTGGAACGTTATCGCCGGATACGGGGCATTCGAATTGAAGATGACGTGCTGGTCACCGAGACATCCGCCGAGGTCCTGACCGCCGCGATTCCAAAGGAAAGAAACATGATCGAAACAGTTCTTGCGCGGGGGTGATCTCCAGGATGGGCAAAAAACTTGCCCTCGAAAGATGCGGTTTTATAACTGGCGCATGAACAACACGGGGAGAAAAACGGTGAAGGGGAGCAAGACCTCGGCGCCGATGGTGGCACGGACAACCCAGACCGCGAAGGGCCCCTCGGGCGCGGCAGCGTCGCCGGTGGCCCAGCGGCAACCGACACGCGAGGACATAGCCCGTCGATCGTACGAAATCTTCCTGGAACGCGGCGGCGAACACGGCCACCACGTCGATCACTGGGTCCAGGCCGAACGCGAACTGGGCCTGTAGTCCCCAGATTGAACGACCGGCTGCGGTTCTAGGTGAACCGCGACAGGATCAGCGAGGCGTTCGTTCCGCCGAAGCCGTAGCTGTTGGTCAACACGTGCTGCACCCGCGCGTCGCGAGCCGTATTCGGCACGTAGTCGAGGTCGCAGTCCGGATCGGGCGTTGTGTAGTTGATGGTTGGGGGGATGGCCCCTCGCGCCAGCGCCAGTGCGCAGATCGCCGTTTCGACGCCACCGGCTGCCCCCAACATGTGCCCGGTCATCGACTTGGTCGAGCTGACCATCACCTTGCGGGCTGCATCCCCGAAGACCTTCTTGATAGCCAGGGATTCGTTGGCGTCGTTCATCTTGGTCGACGTGCCGTGCGCGTTGATGTAACCGATCTCGGCTGGCTCAAGCTTGGCGTCCTTCAAAGCCAGTTTCATACACCGCTGCGCCCCCTCACCTTCGGGAGCCGGCGCCGTGATGTGGTGGGCGTCCGCGTTCGCGGCATATCCCGTGAGTTCGGCATAGATCTTCGCGCCGCGCTGCTTCGCGTGCTCCATCTCCTCGATCACCACGATCCCTGCGCCCTCCGCGATGACGAATCCATCGCGATCCAGATCAAACGGACGCGACGCCTGCTCGGGCGCGTCGTTGCGCGTCGACAGCGCCCGCATGCTGTTGAATCCGCCCACGCCCAACGGACTGACGGTCGCCTCGGAGCCCCCGCAGATCATGGCGTCGGCGTCGCCACGCTGAATGGTACGCAGCGCTTCACCAATCGCATGCGCCCCCGTCGAACAAGCCGAAACGTGAGAAAAGTTCGGCCCCTTGGCCCCGAATCGAATCGAGATCTGCCCGGGTGCCAGGTTGACGATGATCATCGGCACGAAAAAGGGCGAGATTCCGTGCCGCGGCCCCTTTTGCGCCATCGTCGCGCACGCCGCCTCGATACTGGTCACGCCGCCCAGGCCCGCCCCCACGTAGCAACCAACCCTCTCGGCGAACTCGCCCTTGATCTCCAGACCCGAATCCTCGATGGCCAAGCTCGCCGCGCCCACCGCGTATTGGATAAAGCGATCGATGTTTCTGGCGTCACGCGATGTCATCCACCGGGTGACATCGAAACCCTTTATCTCGCCAGCGAAATGCGTGGCGAACTGCGCGCTGTCGAAATGCGTGATGGGCGCAATTCCAGACTTGCCAGCAAGGAGCCCTTGCCAGGTCTCCTCGGTGCCGATGGCGATGGGCGTTATGAGCCCAATACCCGTTAAGACGACCCTTCTTGCCATCAGCTTTGCTTACCGCGTGTCATCACTGGATGATTGAACGTTTTGACGTTTGACGTTTGACGCGACCGCGCTCACGCGATCGCATCCACAACTTCCGGCTACTTGGCGTGCGATTTGACGTAGTTGATGACGTCCCCGACGGTCTTGATCTTTTCGGTGTCCTCGTCCGGAATCTCGATCTTGAACGACTCCTCCAACGCCAGGACCAGTTCCACCACGGCCAACGAATCGGCCTTGAGATCGTCGGCGAACGACGCCTCGGGCTTCACCTTGTCAGGCGCAACCTCCAACTGCTCCACGATTATTTTTCGAACGCGCTCTTCAACGTTGTCGGCCATTTTTCCTCTTCCTTCCAGCATGTGCCGGCGGGGACCAAGTCCCCCCCGGGTTTCGGCGGCGTACCTTACATTAAGAGTCCACCGTTGACCCGCAAAACTTCACCCGTGACATACGATGCCGCGGGACCCGCCAGGTAGGCGACCGCGGCCGCGACGTCCTCTGGCTTGCCCACGCGCCCGAGTGGGATGGACTTGATCAATTCCTCCCGGCGCGCAGGGGGCAGGTCGGCGGCCGTCATGTCGGTGTCGATATAGCCGGGGGAAACCGCGTTCGCCGTGATGCCACGTGACGCGTACTCGCGTGCCCAGGTTTTCGTCAACCCTATGACCGCGGCCTTGGCCGCCACGTAGGGAGCCTGCCCGGCCGATCCCGTCTCGGCGGTGATGGACGTGATGTTGATGATGCGGCCGGCGTCCTTGGCCTTCAGTAGGGACCGCAGCGCCGCCCGTGTGCAGTTGAACGTCCCCGTCAAATTGACGGCCAGGGCGCGTTGCCAGTCAGCGTCCTTGGCCCCCAACGTCAAGGTATTAACAGCCACGCCCGCGTTGTTTACCAGGATGTGCAGACCACCTTCGGCGCCCGCAATCTCCTTCAAGGCAGCGTCGACCGCGGCGGCGTCGCTGACGTCAAAACGTTTGATCGCCGCGGTGCCTCCGGCGGCGGCCACCGCCGCAACGGTTTCGTGCGCCGCCGCCTCATTCGCGGTGTAGTTCACGATCACCCGAGCGCCATGGGCACCCAACGCGATGGCGATCGCGCGCCCGATACCGCGGGAGCCCCCCGTCACCAAAGCCACGCGTCCTTCCAGGTCACGCATCTCGTTTCTCCTGCTTCTCACGATCACCCTGCGTTTCCGGCACCTCGGGCACTTGCGGCACTTCCGACACTTCCGAAACGTCCGGTGACGCCGCTGGCGTCTGGCTCGCCAGCAGCGCCGCGATGGCACCGTGATCGCCCGTTCCGCGCACGCGAATGGTGGGTGCGATTCGTTTCACCAGGCCAGCCAAAACGGAGCCGTGCCCGACCTCAATCGCTTCAGTAACCCCCATCGCGGCCAAGCGCAGCACCGATTCTTCCCAACGGACCGCCGCCGTCACCTGCTGCGTCAGAAGGTCGCGAACGCGACTCCCGTCTTGGTTCAAGTCCGCCTCGATGTTGGTCAGCACCGGAATCAAGGGATCCCGAACCTCGACCTTGGCAAGCTCGGCGGCCAGACGCTCGGCGGCCGGACGCATGAGGGCGGAATGAAAGGGCGCGCTGACTGCCAGTCGGATCGCACCCCGCGCTCCACGGCGTTTTGCGGCTTCGCATGCCCGGTCAACCGCCGCCTTGTGACCAGAGATCACGATCTGCCCACCTCCGTTCAAATTCGCGGCGGACACCACCTCATCCGTCCCCTGCATGGCCTCCTCGCAGGCTGCTTCAGCGTCGACGTCCTTGATCCCCAGCAGCGCGGCCATCCCGCCGGTACCTTCAGGGACCGCATCCTGCATGAACTGTCCCCGCAACCGAGCCAGCCGAAGCGCGTCCGCAAACGACAAGGCTCCCGCGCAGACCAGGGCCGAGTATTCGCCAAGCGAATGCCCCGCCACCACGGACGGCCGCAAAGGCGTCTCATCCTGCAACACACGCAACGCCGCGATGCTGGTCGCCAGGATCGCCGGCTGTGCATTGGCCGTCAGAACCAAGTCGGTCTCGGGCCCTTCGAAACAAAGCCCCGAAAGACTGAATCCCAAGACGGCGTCGGCTTCGTCGAATACGGCGCGCGCCCGCGCGAAAGTCTCTACCAGGGCCTTGCCCATACCTACTTTTTGCGATCCCTGACCGGGGAACAGGAAGGCCAACGGGTTCGTGTTGTCGCTTTCGCCAGTCATTGTGACCGTCCTGGCCGCTCCGTTTTGATATTGGTCGCCATTTTGGGCGTTTTGTTCAGCATCGGTTGGGTATTGGTCACCAGCGCACCAGGGCCGATGCCCAGGCCAAGCCCCCACCCAATGCCGTCATGAGCAGCAAGTCGCCGTCCTTGATCTTTCCCAGTTCCACCGCTTCGTCCAGAGCCGTGGGAACCGAAGCGGACGACGTGTTCCCGTAGCGCTCAACGTTCAGATAAAAGCGATCCAGGGTAATACCCACCCGTTCGGAAACACCTTCGACGATTCTCAGATTGGCCTGATGGGCCAACACCCATGTCACGTCCTCGGACGCAAGGGAATTGGCCTCAAGCGCCAGCTTCGACGCCTGCGCCATGTTTCGAACCGCGTGTTTGTACACCTCGCGCCCATTCATCTTCACCAGGTGCCGTTTGGCAGCGATGGCCTCGGGCGTGATCGGTTCCCGGGAACCACCCGCCTCCTGCAGCAAAGTCTCGGTGTAGTTCCCGTCGGAAAACAGGTGCGTCGACAAGATCCCCCGTTTGGGATCGGACTCCGCGCCCAGTAGTACGGCGCCCGCGCCGTCCCCGAACAACACGCAAGTCGATCGGTCCTGCCAGTCGACGATGCGCGACAGAACTTCCACGCCGATCACCAACACCCGCCGAAACTGACCCCGTCGAATGAAGTTGTCGCCCAGCGCCAGTCCGTACAGAAAACCAGCGCACGCGGCCGACAGATCGAACGCGCAGCCACCCGCCCTCGCGCCCAGTTTCTTCTGCACGAACACCGCCGTCGACGGAAACGGACAGTCCCCGGTAACCGTCCCGACGATGATGCAGTCAACCTCCGACGGCGGCACGCCCGCCCGTTCACAGGCCTTACGCCCAGCCTCGGTAGCCAGATCGCTGGCGGCCAAGGACGGATCCAGAATGTGCCGTTCACGAATACCCGTCCGGCTGACAATCCACTCGTCCGACGTGTCCACCATCAGCGACAACTCGGCGTTCGTAAGCACCTTCGGGGGCACACCGCGCCCCGTTCCAAGAATTCGACTGGAGGCGGACGTCACGACGCCGCTCCCGTGGCCGCAGCACCGCCCGTTGGGCCGACGGCCAGCGTCTCCCAAAGGAAGGCGTGCCTGGCGACCGCAGTCGTGGTCTCCTGCCCCAGGCCACTTTGCGCGAACCGGGCGGCCACGCGAACCGCGTTCTTGATCGCCCGTGCGTTCGATCCGCCATGGCAGATCAACGCCACGCCGTCGACGCCCAACAGTGGCGCTCCACCGTACTCGGCATAGTCGGTCCTGCGCTTCAAGCTGCGAAGAGGCTTCATCATCAAAGCCGCACCCAGACGCGCCATTATCCCGGCGCGTCCGATTTCCTCGCGAACCATGGTCATGATCACCTCCGCGGCGCCCTCCACGCTTTTCAGCACGACATTCCCGGTGAAGCCGTCGGTGACCACCACGTCGACTTCCCCGCGAAAGACGTCGCGTCCCTCGACACACCCCACGTAGTCAAAATCCGCCTGTGCGGCGTTCGCATCCGCGGACCGCGCCCGCGTTGTCGCCCGTGCCAGCAGTTGGTGGGTTTCCCGCGTCAGCGCGGTCCCCTTGTGGTCCTCGGACCCATTCGACAACAAGCCCACCCGCGGCCGGGTCTTTCCGTGCAGCATGCGCGCGTACACGGAGCCCAGAACCGCCCACTGCGCCAGCGTCGTCGGCTTCGGATCGACGTTCGCGCCCATGTCCAACAACGCGCACTCCCCGGTTTTGGTCGGCAGGCTGGTCACGATCGCGGGACGTTCGACTCCCGGCAGGCGCCCCAGCACGAACAAGCCACACGCCATCATCGCGCCAGAATTGCCCGCCGACACCGCGGCATCGGCTTCCCCCGCTTTCACGAGATCAAAACAAATACGCATCGAGGATTTTTTCTTCTGCCTGACCGCCATGGACGGAGCGTCATCCATCGTGATGACGTCCGGGGCGTGACGTATCTGAATGTTGGCCTCGTCGGCCCCACCCAGCGCCTGCAACTCGTGCCGCAGCCTGGCCTCGTCGCCGACCAATATCACGGGGATCTGGTGCGCGCGAACCGCGGAGATCACCCCTTCAATTTCAACCCGAGGGGCACCGTCCGCGCCCATAGCGTCGACGGCGATCCTGGGCAACTACGGCTGCTCCTCTGCCGGTTTCTCGATGACCAACCGGTCCCGGTAGTATCCGCAACCGGGGCAGATGCGATGGGACAGTTTCGGCTCACTGCACCGCGGGCAAGGGATGGTGTGGGGTACGTCGCGCTTCATGACTTGCGCGCGGCGAATCGCCGAACGGGACTTTGATTGTCTTCTCTTGGGAACGGCCATGGATGTTTCCTCGGGCTTTCTTTTTCCGGTTGCTGACTTCCGACTTCTATATCTTCAATTTCCCCAGTGCCGCCGCCAAGGGCGTCCGGGGATTGTCCTGTTCCGCCTCGCAATCACACGCGACTTGATTGCGATTGCCGCCACACAGTGGACATAACCCCGCGCAGTCCTCGCGGCACAGCGTCGTGATCGGCAGGGACAGCAACAGTTGGTCTCGAATCTCCGGGCCGAGATCAATCTTGTCGCCGTCATACGATGCGACGTCCAGTTCCTCGTCCTCTTGATCGTCTTCGCTGTCGTCCGCGTCCTTGGATCGCGCAACGAACGTGACTTGGAGGGGAACGTCGACGGGCAGCTTCGCCTTCTCCAGACATCGCGAGCAGGTCGCTTGCAGGTCCCCACGCAACGTCCCCCGGAGGAAGACATCGTTCTCGGACACCGTAAGTTGGCCACGCACGGTCAAGCCGCGGGGCCCCAGCACGGCATCCAGATCCGGACACTCCCCAGCAAGCCAGGCCGCCGTTACAGGGAGATTCAGCGACAGCCCGTCATCGCCTATCTCTTTGATTTTAAATAGCATTTCCAGAAAACGGACCGATTTTTCGGCCCCATCGAGGCGGTAACTATAGGGGGGGGACTCGGCCTGTCAAGCTCACGCCTCCGAGGCTAGCTCCGGCTGGCTCGGGCTGCCGATCCGCTGGAAACGCTCGCACACGGGCGCGCCGGACCGAACTGCCTACCGCGCGTCGCCCTGCCCCTCGGGGGCCCGCCCTGCCTGACTACTCGAGCTCGAAATCGAAATGACCATCCAACGTACCTGTGATGTTGGGTTCCACGATGGGCAACAGGTTGTCCAGCTTCGAGTCAACTGTCGCTGCGTCGCACAACTCCAGGTGAAACGCGGATGCGGTAATTGATTCAGTCTGGTTGACCCTGAAGCCAGCGGGAACCGTTTTCGCGGGGTCCGTCGGGATTGTGCCGAACCCCGAAAACGAGATCCACGAGCCCCGTCCTGGGCACAGCGCAACGTCGGGACAGCTGCCGTCTTCGCACAGGCCCAGAGCGTTGGCCGAGACCAATGCGGACGGACACGACTCATTGAGTACGAAGAAGCTGCTGATCGCCTCGTACGTCAGGCCCACATGAAGCCGACCCTCCCCCGGCATTCCCGCAGGCCCGGGCAAATGGTCACAAAGCTTCGGATCCCAGTCCGGTGTTCCGTCTGCATTCGACCGGCCGCGAATGCATCGGGCCACCTCGTGACTGTCGAAGATCCAGAACACCAACGCATCCGCGTTTTCCAGACGCAAGCCCGAATTCTGGATACGGATAATCAACTGGTTCGCCGGAAATCGCGGAGAACTCGAATCGATCGGCTGGGCCACGAAGAAACCGGGGCGCAGATCGTATGCAGTCATGGGCGGATGCAGGGGCATCGGCCGCCCGGAAGCGTCGAACGTACACTGAGGAACGTTCAGAGTACCGCTCACGCTCCCAGAGCCCACTCCCACGGAACAACCCAGTACGAGCGACGCCAGACAAAACACAACCCGACGGCTGTCCTGCCCCCGCCCGTGCCACGTCACTTCGTCGCCCCGCTAGCGGCACTTCCGCCGAACAGCAGCAGAGCCTTCAGATCCTCGTCGTTGAACACCAGGTACGCCCCCAGGAACAGGTCGAGACCGCCGTCGTACCCGGCGTCGCTCTGTACGGTGGCGCGTTTGTTGATGACGTCGTCCACTCCGCCGACCACGTACAGATTGCGCCCATATACAGCCAGTGAGGCGCGGCCTTGAACCCGCGGAAATTGACTGAACTTGGTATCAAACACGTCCACGGACAACAGCAGGCGATCGCGCAACAGGTACACGTCAACACCAAGGCCGCCGGTGGACTCCTTGATACCGAACCGCCCAGCCAGACTGCCGTATCTCATACCGAACTGAAGTGTGAACTTCAGCTTTTCCGTGGTCGTTGTGGTCGTGCTGGAGGCAAATCCCCTCGGCGTGATGCTGTCGGTCGACGTGGTCTCCCGGAACCCCCGTGGGTCGTTGACGATTTCAAGGAGGTAGAACTTGTTGGGTCTGGGTACGAACTGAATCGAAATGTAGTTCTTGAATTGACTGGACAGGAAGTTGTACTCGGAGCGCAGTCCCACGATCGTCTGAAGTTTCGTCACCCCGCGGATGAATCCACCGGCGTCTTCCGTGATGTCCTCGACGTTTCGGGCGATCGTGTCGTCGGTCAGCAGGCGCCCGGCCGTTCCCTCACCCTTCTCCAGACGTCCGGTGATGTGTTCAACGTTCTTCAGGGACTTGTCCAGGTTGTCGACTGTCGCTTGCAGCTTTTCCAGTGACGATCGAACGGCCGTCCCGGTCTGTGCGACCTCGCCTTGGCTGGTGCCCACCAAGCCCTTGATCGATTCGGTGATCTCGCGAACATTCTTGATAGAGGCGCGGATATTGTCACCCTCCGCATCGGTGATGCGGTCGATCTCTCCGGCCACGTGATCGACGTGGGTCAGCAGGCTCTGCAAGACCACCGAGTTGGTCTCGATCATCTTGTTGACGTTGTCGGCCGCACTCGCGATCGGGCCCGACGTCAGGCCCTTAACGTCCTTCAGAATGTCGCGCATGATCGGCAGGATCGTGCCGATGTCCGCCATCAGGTCTCCCATCCCCGTCGGCTCCCGGACCTCGCGAATCTGGTCGCCGTCCTTTAGCAGGCGCATCGGCCGGCGTTCCCCGTCCACGATTCCAAACGGGCTACCCGGATCGATCTCCAGGTAGAACTCACCCAACAGCGACGCCGCCTTCTTCGACACAGCGGCATTCTCCCAAAGCTTGATCTCCGGCAACATCCGAACGGTGATCCGCGCCATGGTTGCCTTCTCGGGATCAAGCTCGCGCTTGTCGATCTGGCCAACCGGAATCCCAGCGGTTTGAACCCGCGATTTCTGAAACAACCCCGCCGCGTCATGAAACCGCGCCCATAGGGCAATACCTTTGCTCGCGGGCTGCCGTTCGTTGGTGGCTTTCACCAGCACGAACGTCAGCAGTCCAACCACGATGACCAACGCGCCAACGGTCGCCGCTGCCCAACTGCGCCTCACGGGGATGCCTCCCCGACCGGAACAGTCAGGCCGGCCGTGACGACGAATTCGCGTAAGGGACCTTCCCCGGAACGCAACACCTCGCTCGCGGGGCCCGTCACCAGAATTCGGCCTTCGTACAGCATCGACACCCGGTCACCGATGCGAAACGTCGAAGCCATGTCGTGCGAGATGACGACGCTGGTGACTCCAAATTCGTGCGATGTCTGCAAAATCATCTCATCGACGTTCTTGGTCGCGACCGGATCCAGGCCCGTGGTCGGCTCGTCATACAGCAGAATCTCCGGCCGATCGATCAACGCGCGCGCCAACCCGACCCGTTTTCGCTGTCCGCCCGACAGTTCGGCGGGGAACTTCTGCTCGATTCCGCCTATGTGCCCCAGGTCCAGACGGTTCAGCAAGTCCCGCACCCGCGTCATGATCTCGTCGCGTGGCAGGCGGTATCGCTCGATCAGGGGAAAAGCGATGTTCTCGACCACGTTCAGCGAATCAAACAACGCTGCGTACTGGAACACCATCCCGAACTTGCGCCGCAAACGCCCCATTTCGACGTCGCCCAGTGGCACGACATCCACGCCGTCGACGTAGATTTGTCCGGCATCGGGCTTCAGAAGGCCCATGAGATGCTTCATCAGCACCGACTTCCCCTGGCCGGACCCCCCGATGATGATGTTGATCTTGGCGCGCTCGATATCCAGGTCCAGTCCACGTAGGACGTGCTGCGGTCCGAACGTTTTGTGCAAGCCCCGAACCCTGATCTGCCAGCGGGGATCGCGGACGCCCATATCGGCGGCGCCGGTGGTGGTTTCGATTTCCTTCGATGCGGGCATACGTATCAGTTCTCAACCGCGGGCGGAGAAGAACCCCGCGAGCATATCTGTCAGGAAGAAATCCAGCACAAGAACCGAAACCGACCCCGCCACCACCGCCCGGGTCGTGGCCAGTCCGACCTCCTTGGCGCCGCCCCGGACGTTGAAACCCTGAAAACACGCCGCAAGCGCCAGCGATCCGCCAAAAACCGCTGCCTTGATGGCTCCCTGTAGGTAGTCACTGGGGTCGGTCCAGAAGCGGAAGTATTCCATGAACGCTCCGACGTCCACCTGCTTGACCTGGATCGAATACAGGTACGCGCCGATCAGGCCCACTGCATTGAACACCATCGTCATCACCGGAAGCATGATGATGGACGCGACGATCCGCGGCGTAATCAGGTACTGAATGGGATTCACGGCGAACGTGGTCAGGGCGTCGACCTGTTCCGTGATCCGCATCGATCCCAGCTCCGTGGCCATACCCGATCCGGCCCGCGCGGTGATCATCAGGGCCGTGAAGACGGGCGCCAGTTCCAACGCCAACGACAGACCGACCGTGGCCCCGACGAATCGCTCCTGATGGAAAATCTGCAACGCGTTGATCGCTTGCTGGGCCGACACCAACCCCGAAAAAAAACCAACCAGAAGGATGATCGGCAGCGAACCGACGCCGATGAATTCCATCTGGTCCAGGAAAAGCCGCAGACGAAAGGGCGGCCGAAACAACCAGGCGATAGCGCGCCCAAGCATGATCGCGTGATCGCCGAAATACCCGAACAGGCCACGCACGGGCATCCCCAGGATGTCCCCGACCACGGCTATCCCCCGACGATGCCCCGGATCGACGGAGGCTTCACTCATGTCAGTCCTTATAGACCCGGGGGACGCGCTTCGAAATCCCACAAAGGATTTCATAGTTGATCGTTCCCGCCCAGCCCGCCACGTCGTCGACAACGATCTGGTGGACACCATCGCGGCCAATCAACGTGGCCACGTCGCCGACCGCCGCACCCGGAACATCGGTCACGTCGATCATCATCATGTCCATGCAGACCGCGCCCACGATGGGAACCCGTCTGCCCCGGACCAAGACCTCCGCAGAGGACACATGCCGGGGATAGCCGTCCGCATAACCCAGTGGCAACGTGGCAATCCGGCTGGGACGCCGCGCGCGCCAATGCCCGCCGTAGCTGACGGTCGCCCCGGCGGGGATCGGTCTTTCGGCCATGATCCGGGTCGAAAGGCGCAGCGCGGGTTCCAGCCCTGGAACCGCGACAAACGTGGACGGCATCGCGCCGTAAAGCGCCAGACCGGGTCGAACCGCATCCAGACGCGCGTTGGCGAATCGCACCGCCGCGGCGCTGTTGGCGGCATGATTTGTCAACGGCCCCAGGCCCCGGTGCATGGCAACCTCGACGCATTGTCGAAAAATCGCCAGGGCGCGCTCCGTCTCGTCGATCGTAGGCGCATCCGCGCAGGCCAGGTGGGTACACAGGCCGGCAACCCGCAAGCTGGGAAGACCCGCGACCCGATCCAGAAGCGTCGGCAGATCCCCGGGTGAAATCCCCAAACGGCTCATGCCGGTATCGATCTTGATATGCACGTCAATCCCACTGGTGTGTCGCACGGTACGTCGGGCCGCCGCCAGCGCGAAGAGGTCGAGATCGGCAAGGTCGTAGATCACGGGGGTAAGACCCGCATCGAGGACCTCGGCGTGACAGTGATCGTAGTAGGCACCCAAAACCACGATTGGCGCGGTGAGGCCCGCGGCCCGTAGTTCAAGCCCCTCTTCCACCAGCGAGACCGCCAGTGCTCCACAGCGATCGGCAAGGGCTCGGGCAACCGGAACCGCGCCGTGACCATATCCGTCCGCCTTGATCACCGCCCAGACCGCGGCATCCCCAACCAGCCCTGCGACCCGGTCGAGATTGCGCCTGACGGCACCCAGATCGATCTCGGCGATGGTCGGCCGGATCGAGGTCCGCATGTCGACCTCCGACAGCGGCGGCAACGACCCGGACGATTTCTCCGCTGGACGCGTCAGCAGGGAAACCACCGCCGTGGTCTCGTCGGCCAACTTCACCGTTGGGACTCCGGGATGGGACTCGTTCTTTCGCCTGCTGACCAATCCGGGTCCAGTTTCACCTTTCGGTCGACCCAGCGCCAATTTCAGGGTCGGGGAAAAGTCGGTGAGCAGAGCCGTGGGCAAGGCGCTACACAAGTCGGTGCGCAAAACTCGGCGCAAGTGAGTTTGCCCCAACCGGCCGCGGATTCATTCCCCCCGGTCCAGAAGCCGACGGCTGATGACCAAGGTCCGCCCGCGGGGGGTGATCATCCCACGTCGCGCCAAATCCGAGACCACGCGCGAAACCGTTTCGCGACAGGCCCCGATGGAATTCGCCATTTCCTGTTGCGTCGGACGATTGTGAACGACGACCCCGTCCGGTCCGGCTTGGCCCTGTGATTCGGCAAGTGCCCTCAGGGCGCCGATGACCCGTCCGGGTACGTCCGCCAGGGCTAACCCGGCGGCAAGTTGCTTGCTCCGTTCCAGGCGCGCCAGAAACTGTGCAGCCACCGTTAACGCCAGTGCCGGAACCGCCTGCAATTGGGCGACAAAGGCCTCTCGATTGAGCGCCAGCACCTCGGCCGGTTCGCTGGCCTCCCAATCGTTCAAAAGCTGACGTCCGGGAACCACCACCCCATCGGCCAGCAGGTCGCCCGCCTCAAAAGTCTCAAGCGTTACTTCGCGCCCGGATACCGACCGGCGAACGGCACGGAGCCTACCCGTCAGGACCACGAATACGTGGGAAGGTATGGTCCCCTCCGCCGCCAGTACCCCCCGCCGGGACAGCCGACGTACCGATGCCCCCGCAGCCAGATCGGCATGCATGGTCGCCGGCAGAGCGGCGAATAGGGGTAACCCCCCGATTGCAGCCATTTCCGGAGCAACTACGGGGATTGCCTTGCGAACCCGGGAACCAAAATCAAGCGATGCACCTATGGCCATTGGGAACCCTCCTTGGGATAGTGCCAACGACCAGAGCAACGGCGGTGCCAACTCAACGGAGGGGCCCAGCCTCTGCCGCGAGCAGGCAAAGCGGGCGTTACCCTGACATCTCAGTCGATGGTCCGGGGGCACGCGCGAACATCGCGACTATAGAGTCGTGGCCACGGCGCCACACCGCCGTGAAAAACCACGACCTAGGAGGACCAACTACTTCCTGCTCTTCGCCTTTTCCCGCTCGGCCCGGCGCTGCTCGCGAAACTTCTTGATCTGACCTTTGGGAAGGCCCTTGTGGTCTCCGCAGACCATCCCGAACACGGGGGCCGCGCGGTTTCTGCATCCGGGAACCGGACAATACTGGATGGGTGGTTTCTTCCGCGGGCGTCCCGGAGGACGCCCTGGACCCCGCCGCACGCCGCCGGGACCGCGTCGGGATCCTCCGCCAACCGCCGACAGCACCGCCTCGCGCGCGCGATCAAGCGCCTCTTCTTCCAAGGCGACGCTCAATTGCTCGATAAACTGACTGACGATGGCTGCGATGGAGCCTGAAGCATTTCTCGGCATTGGTGGAAAACCTCCGTTGTTTGGGGGGCGCAGACTAGCGCCCGGATTTCCGCATTTCAACGTAACGGACAGGGTTTGTCGCCTAAACACTCGATTTCTTGACGTGATGCTCGGTTTCCGTTGCACCAAACCCGCGCTTGACCGACAGCGGGAACGTGACAAACCAGCCCCAATGGGCCGTATCTGGGGATTCGTAATCTTTCTGTCCATCGTTCTGACGACGCTGATAGGACTTCACTACTATTTGTGGTCGCGTTTGGTTCGCGATCCGCAGTTGGCCCCACCGTGGAACTCGATCGCGTCCGCCGTCATGATCCTCGCAGCGGTCAGCATTCCAACAACCTTCTTCCTGCGACGGGCCCCACCTACGGTCCTGCGCCTGATGGTCTGGCCCACGTTCATCTGGATCGGCTTGATGTTTCTTCTGGTCGTAACCCTGGCGGGTACCGATTTGGTCCGCGCGGCGTTGACATTGTTTCAACGCGCCACGGACGAAGGGACAACAAGCCCCGAACGTCGTGCGTTCTTCGCACGATGGTTGGCGGGTGGCACGTTGGTAACGGCGTCGGGCCTAGCCGTGCTGGCGATGCGTTCGGCGTTGGGCCCCGTGGCCGTTCGTCGAGTGGATGTTCCCCTGCGACGCCTCGGGCGACAACAGGACGGAATTACGTTGGCGCAACTGACCGACCTACACATTGGACCAACGATCGGACACCGTGAGCTTTCCGACGTGGTCAACCGGACCAATGCACTGCTTGCCGACGTGGTGGTTATTACCGGCGATCTGGTGGACGGATCGGTTGATGAATTGCGGGACGCGGTCTCGCCGCTCGCCAATTTGAAAGCGAAACACGGGGTCTTCTTCGTGACTGGAAATCACGAATATTTTTCAGGAGCCAGCGCCTGGGTGCGGGAACTGTCAAGGCTGGGAATTCGCGTCCTGCGCAACGAACGCGTGACAATTGGAACCGGGGAGATGGCTTTCGACCTTGCGGGGGTCGACGACCGTTCGGCGGCGCGTTTCTCCGACGACGGTCACGGCGAGGATCTCGAAAAGGCGCTGGCCGGACGCGACGTCACACGTGCGTTGGTTCTGTTGGCCCATCAACCGCGAACGGTCCTGGACGCCGCCCGATTCGGCGTCGATCTGCAATTGTCCGGGCACACCCACGGCGGCCAAATTTGGCCGTTCGGTGCTTTGGTCCGCCTTCAGCAAGGATTCCTGGCGGGCCTCGGGCGTCATCAGGACACACTCATTTACGTCAGCCGGGGAACGGGTTATTGGGGACCACCGATGCGACTGCTGGCCCCCGCTGAGATCACCCAGATCGTCTTGAGGTTCGTGGCCTAGCAACAACGGAGACGATTTTCATGGACTGGAAAGTGTTGGTTTCGACGTTCGGTGCGGTCTTCGTCGCTGAACTGGGTGACAAGACCCAGTTGGCGACTTTGTCGATGTCGGCGGGTGCCACATCCAGGTGGGCGGTGTTCGCGGGCGCAGCCTTGGCCCTTTGCGCTACCTCCGCAATCGCCGTTGTGGCCGGCGGGATGGTCTCTCGAATCGTGTCTCCCCTGGTGCTCCGCCGCATTGCCGGCGCTGTGTTCATCATCCTGGGGTTGATGTTCCTTTTGACCCGCGGCGACTGACATCGATCCGCACGCGGGATCGGGCCTCACTGCGACCAGGATGTCGGCCGGCGATCCCAGCGGTGTCGTCGCAAGTCCATCTGGATCGCGGCCGGCAGCGGGCCTACATCGCTGCAAGCTATATTGGCTTCCACGTGTCGTGGGCTGCGCATTCCGGCGATGACGCTCGTGACCGTGCTCTGCGCCAGAATGAAGCGCAGAGCCATATCTGCCATGGTCATGCCGTTCGGAACCAACGGTCGCAGCGCCTCGGCGCGCTCCACGCAGGCGTCCAGATTTTCGGGTACAAAGTAGCCGCTGCGCCAGTCGTCCGTCGGAAACCGCGTTTCCCGGGTCAGCGCGCCGGTCAGTGTCCCCTCGTCGAAGGGCACCCGGGCGATCACACCGACGTCGTGCGCGGCGCACACAGGGAACAATTGGTCCTCGGGATTTTGATCGAAGATGTTGTAGATGACCTGAACAGCGTCCACCAGACCCGCGCGCACGGCCTCGACTCCGTTCCACGGTTCCCACCGGTTGACGCTGATGCCAATCCCTTCGAACAGGCCCTGCGTCCGTAGTTCATGCAGCTTCGCCACCCAGCGACGATCCTGAATCCAGGCGTCTTCCCAGGTATGGAACTGAATCAGATCAAAACGGGGCAGACCTGCGTTTTTCAGCGACCGACGGACGAACTCCTCGATGTGATCCGGCGGATAGCTCTCGTCCAGGGTGTCACCGCGACGACTGGGCCAACGACGGCTTTTCGGCGGAATCTTGGTCGCCGTGTAAAGGCGCCGATCGGGATTCGCCCTCACCAACTCGCCGAGCAACGCTTCGCTGGCTCCATTGCCATAGGCATAGGCCGTATCAAAGAAGTTACAGCCCAGATCCACCGCGCGCTGAAGGGCCGCAAGGACATCGTCGCGATTTCCGCCACTCCAGGCGACGGCTCCCCACATGCCGTAACCGATTTCACCAAGTTGCCACCCGAGGCGACCGAATCTGCGAAATTTCATCGGGGCGGCAGCATACGCGGGAACAGATGTCCGGGCGACCCCGAACCCGGGCGCCGGCGCGTTCGGCCCCGATGCGAGTGGTGGCAGGCGAAGCCGACCTTAGTGCGGCCGACGCGCGACCAGATCCAGCGCCGCCACCCGGTACGCCTCCGCCAGCGTGGGAAAGTTGAAAATGTTTTCGACGAACGCGTCGACTCCCATGCCGGCAAGCAACGCCATCTGCCCGACGTGGACCAACTCCGTTGCCCCTTCGCCGACGATATGAACGCCGAGTAGTTTTCGTCCGGTCGGATCCGCAATCAGCTTCAGCAACCCGTCCGTGATCGCCGATATCTGCCCGCGCGCCACTTCGTCGAAACGCGATCGCCCAACCAAAAAGCCGCCGTGACGTTTGGTGGCTTCGTCTTCGCCTATGCCCACCGAGGCCATTTCGGGGATCGTGTAGATGCCGATCGGAATCAACTCGGCGGGTTGTCCAGGTGGCAATCCCAATGCGACCGAAACCGCGCGGCGTCCCTGCTCCATCGCGGTCGCTGCCAAGGATGGCGGGCCGATGACGTCGCCGACGGCCAATATGTGCGGCACCGCGGTTCGGCAGCAATCGTCGACCGCCAGCAAGCCACGCGAGGTCGGTGACAAACCAGCTGCCGCCAAATCCAGACCCTCGAGATTCGCGGCGCGGCCCAACGCCACCAGCATCTTGTCGCCGGCCACCACCTTGCCTCCGGCCAAAGTCGTCAACACCTGGGAAACGCCATCAAATCGAACCTCGGCGATAGTCTCCGAGCCAAGGTACGTCCCCTCCGCCTGACCGAACGCCTCGACGAATTTGCCGACCAACTCGACGTCCATGAACTTTAAGGGCCGATCGGTCTTGTCGATCATTGTCACCTTCACCCCCAGCGCCGCGAAAATCGACGCGTATTCGCTGGCGATCACGCCGCCGCCCAGAACCGTCAGGGACGCCGGCAGATACAACATCGACAGGATCGAATCACTGTCCAGAATGTTTTCGTGGTCCACCGGAATCTCTGGTGGCGTCCGGGGTCGGGAGCCCGTCGCCAGCACGATCAAGCCGGCCGCAAATCGTCTTCTCTGGCCATCGACGGCCTGCATCTCGACCACCCGATCGGACAGGAAGCGCGCCCGCCCGTGGTGGCGCTCGATTCCGTTGCGATCGATCTGTCGCCCCATATAGCCGACATGCGCGCCGACCACTTGGTCGAGGCGGGTCATGAGAGCCGCGACCTCCATGTCCTGGCGCGGCGCCGCTTCCAGCATCGCGGCGTGACGCCGCAAACGAGAGATCTGCACAGCGCTCTCGCGCAAGGTTTTGCTGGGAATCGTCCCGCGGTGAACACACGCGCCGCCGACGCCGCGTTCTTGTTCGATCATGACGACGTGGCGTCCAGCCTTGACGGCTGCGATGGCCGCCTTCTGTCCGGCGGGACCACCACCAATGACCAGGACATCGCAGGTCACGACATCGGCAGCCTGGACGCTCGCGGCCGCGCTCATACCGTCATCGCGTCCACGGTCTCGGCGACCTTCGCTCTTTTCGCGCGCAGGCCCGTCACGTCATCGGGGTAGAGGTTCAAATGAGAGAAAACGACGTGATCGCGCAGACTCTCCTCGTCGAAACGCCCGGGTTGGATCAGGTCGGTCGCCAGCCGATCCGCCAGGCAGGTGACTACAGCCTCCTGCGTGAACCCGGGTACTTGCTCGTAGCAGGCATACGTCGCGATGGCACTGATCACCGGGCCTGGCAACGCCCAAGACTTCCCGATGCGGAGCCCGACAACGGTGTGGCATTCGTCCATCAGCGCCGGTAATCCTCCCCTGACGATCTGGGCGTAAACAACGCTGCCGTTCTTGTCCGATGCTGGACGCGCCTTCGCCAGAGTTTTTTCGACATCCGCCACGACCTGAAGAAGCGCCGGCTTGCCGACCGCGTGCAGCAGTCCACACAGAAACGCCGCCTCGACGTTCGACCGACGAATCCGTGCAATCTCCTTGGCGAACAGTGCGGACGCAATCGCATGCCGCCACAGTTGTTTCAGCTCGGGCTCGTATCCGGGAACTTTGAACGTACCGCTTTGAACCGACGCCACGAATGCGATCTCTGTCACCGCGTTCAAGCCCATCCGGGCCACGGCCTGCTGAAGCGATACGATCGGCATACGCGGCATGTAAGTCGGCGAATTGGCGATTCGAAGCACCTGGCCCGCCAGCGCCGGATCGCGGTGGATCAACTGCGAAAGCTGCGCGGCGTCCGCGTGCGGGTTTCCGGCCAACATCACGACCTGGCTTGCGACCTGAGGCAGCAACGGCAGGTCGATCTGGCCCCCGCCGACCCGGTCAGCGACTGCCGAACGTAGCTCCCCCAGAAAACTGACCGCCAGGGCTGAATCCCGATCGTTTGCTATCCCAATCGCCATCCGATGTACCTACCCGTGCGGCTCCACGATCCCCTCGGAAATCACGGTCGCCCGCGTCGTCAACGGAGATTGCACGCCATTTTTCTGTCGGAGTACCGGCGCCAAACCTTTAGGAAGGCGATCGAAAAACCGAATAACCCATTATAGATGGCGACGATCCTGAAGGTGCGTCCGCCGCCCGAAACTCCGTCCCCCGCGCCATCTCAAACACATGTCGTCGGGGCGGGGGAAAGTCTGCTGGGGCGACGGGTCGGCTCTTACACCGTGCTTGGTGAGCTTGGCCAAGGCGGAATGGGTTGCGTGTACTTGGCCGAACACACGTTGATCGGTCGCAAGGCGGCCATCAAGGTACTGAACTCCGACATAGCGTCGGATCCGGAGGTTGTCTCCCGGTTCTTCACGGAGGCACGCGCAGTTAACGATATACGTCACCCGAACATCGTCGAAGTCACCGACTTTGGGCAGTTCGGCTCGCTGTACTGCATTGTGATGGAGTTTCTGGAGGGAGAAACGCTGGGCGCGCGGCTTAACCGCGTCAGAACCTTCGACGAGGCAGCGGTCGTCCGCATCATGAAACAGTGCACGTCGGCCCTCGGAGCCGCGCACGATCAAGGCTTGGTCCACCGCGACATCAAACCCGAGAACATTTTTCTACGCGAACACCCGGACTATCCCGATTTCGTGAAGCTGTTGGACTTCGGCATCGCGAAGCTCCTGGGTTCTGAGACCGCGGTCGGACACCACACGAAGACGGGATCGGTACTGGGAACGCCGTCGTATATGTCGCCGGAGCAGTGTCTGGGCGAGGCTGCGCTCGACATCCGCAGCGATGTCTACAGCCTGGGGATCGTCATCTATCAGATGTTGACGGGTCTCTTACCTTTCACCGGCGATACCTTGGGCCGGTTGATCGTCTGCCACGTCAGCGAACCGCCGGTTCCGCCCAGCGTCATGAATTCGACCGTGTCGCGGGCGATGAACGATCTTGTGTTGCGGGCGATGCAGAAAAATCCCAAGGACCGTTTTCAAAGCGCGCGCGAGATGCGCGAGGCACTGGAGCGCGTGCTGGGTCCGAACAGCCGCGTGGCGACGCCTATCTTCGGCGTGAAAGCGCACGCCATGCCACCCGTCGCGGCGACGTCGGCATCGGCCTCAACGTCGTTTGGGCGCCAGGCTCAGAACGGCCGCCCGCAAGCAGTCGCCACGGTCGCTCCAGGCCCCGCCATTGCGGCCGGTCCGCTGCCGCGATTGACCCCCGTCACCAGCTTCGAGCGTCCCGGCGGCCGGGAGGCGCCCCCCGCCGCCATTCCCAGCAACGATGCCGCCGGCCGCCTGACCGGCATCATTCTCGACCGCATCGCCGCCGGGCAGGTCGATTTGCCGGACCTGCCCGCGCCGACCATTCGCTGCATTGAACTTGCCAGCAGCGGTCGCCTGGGCTTCAGCGACGCCGCGAACATCATCAGGGAGGTTCCGTCTATTCGTTCTCGAGTGATGAAACTTGCCAACAGCGCGGCGTTTCCCAGCCTGATGCCGGCAACCACGCTGGAACTCGCGATCGCGCGGCTGGGAACGCAGGGCCTATACAACGCGCTCATCGAGTTCGCGGCACGCGAGGCTCTGGAGGGAAGAAATCCCAGGGTCAGAGAAGCCATGCGACGCATTTGGCCTCACGCGCTCGGTACGGCGATGATGACCGCGGAACTCTGCCAGGCACAAGGTCAAGGAAGCCAGGGCGAAAACGGGTACCTGGCGGGTCTGCTGGCCGAGATTGGCAAACCGGTGGTCGGCAACCTGCTGCTGGACATCGAACGACAAATGCAGCGCGCGGGCAATCGCCCACAAATCCCCGATGCAGTCTTTCGCGCGACCATGGAGGCCACGGCCCACATGGCGGGCGGCGCCGTGGCCCGCCACTGGGATATCTCCGGCGCGGTCGCCAACGCAATTGAACAGTCGTTGACGTGGAACGCACGCGATCCGCATGCGCTATCGAACATCGTCCATTTTTCCGGAACGATGACCAGCCGACTGGGATTGACGTTCGGCATGGTCAACGGCGCCGAGATCGATCGCGCGTTCGGGGAGGGTCGCGCCCTGCTTCGAATCGACGACGCGGCCCTGGTTCGCACCAGTCACGGCTTCAAGGAACGCATCACCGTATTGGCGGGTATTCGCGGTTGAACGGGCGCCGGCGACCCGGCCGCGCGCCCTGGTCACGGAGCTGAATCAGCGCGACGGGACTCACCCCATCGGCAGTGCGCCGGTGGATTGCGCCTTCGGAAAAGCCTCGTCGATCTCGCGTATGTCGGTTTCGGACAAGGCGATTCGCAACGCCCCGGCGTTCTCGTCGACGTGTTCAGGCCGCACCGCTTTCGGAATCGCGAACAGAGGAGCCTCGCGCGCCAGGAAGGCCAAGGTGACCTGGCGGGCTGTTGTCCCCGGCGCATGCCGCGCGGCCACCGTCGCCAACACCCTCCCTCCCACGGTCGCCGGGCCCGGAAAGGTCCCAGTCCCAAATGGGCTGTATCCCACCACGGCGATGTTGTGCCGCTGGCAGTATTCCATCAGATCACCTTCGACATAGCGTTCACCAAGGTGATACAGGACCTGGTTGCACGCGATCGGATGCCGCCGCAGCAACACGCGCGCCTCGTCCAGATCCGAGACATCGAAGTTTGAAACGCCGAGCGCGCGAATCTTCCCCGCATCCACCAGGTCTTCCAACGCGCGCAAAGTCTCAGCCAACGGGTGTCGTCCCCGCCAATGCAGCAAATAGACGTCAAGGTAGTCCAGTCGCAACCGACGCAAGCTCGCCTCGCACGCGGCGATGGTTCCCTGGTAGGTGGCGTTCTGCGGCAGCACCTTGCTGACGATGAACATTCCCTCGCGGGGTAAACCGGCAATCGCTTCTCCGATAGCCTGTTCGGCCAAACCGTTGCCGTACATCTCCGCGGTATCGATGTGACACAAACCCAGGTCCAGCCCTCTCCGAAGTGCCGCGATCTCCGCGGCACGCGCGCCGGCGACGCCCATCTTCCAGGTGCCCTGCCCTATGACGGGAACAGCGACACCAAAAGGTCCGAATGGCCTGTGATTTAGGGCGTCGGGCACCCCGCAACTATACGGCACGCGTAGGGCCCGCAAAAGGGCGGTTAGACTGGCGCCATGGCAATCTCCAGCGTGAATCCAGCAACCGGCGCCACCCTGCGGACGTTTTCGGCCAGTTCTTGGGATGTCGTCGACCGACAGCTCTCAAGTGCCCACGCCGCCTTCGACGCATGGAGCCGAAGCCCCATTGAGGATCGCGTCGCGGTTCTCCGCCGGGCCGCTGAGATCTTCGACGCGGAGAAGCAAAGCCTGGGCAACACGGCCACACTCGAGATGGGCAAGCCGATCACCGCCGCCCGCGACGAGGCGGCCAAGTGCGCCACGGCATGTCGTTACTACGCCGACCACGCCGCGGCATTTCTGGCCCCCGAGGCCATCGACGGCCCGGACCAGGCGATCTGGTTTCAGCCGCTGGGCGCCGTGCTGGCCGTGATGCCGTGGAACTTCCCCTACTGGCAAGTGGTCCGGTTCGCGGCCCCCGCACTGGCGGCGGGCAACGTCGGCATTCTGAAACATGCCTCGAACGTGCCGCAGTGCGCGCTAAAACTTGAGGATGTGTTTCGCCGAGCCGGTGCGCCCGTGGGCGTCTTTCAATCGTTGTTCATCGGCTCGGATCAAGTCGAATCGGTGATCGCTGATGACCGGGTGGCGGCCATCACACTAACGGGGAGCGAGGCTGCGGGCCGCGCGGTGGCGGCTGCGGCGGGCCGGCACCTGAAAAAGTGCGTACTTGAACTCGGGGGCAGCGATCCCTTCATCGTACTGCCCAGCGCCGACGTCGATGTCGCCGCGGCCACGGCGGTCAAGGCGCGCATCGTGAACAACGGTCAGTCTTGCATCGCCGCCAAGCGGTTCATCGTCGCCGCCGCGGTCTACGACCGATTCGCCGCGGTATTCGTGGAGCGCATGCGAGCCCTTCGCGTCGGCGATCCCTTGAACGAGGAGACGGACGTCGGACCACTGGCAACCCGCGCAATCCGAGACGAACTGGCCCGACAAGTCACCGATTCCGTCGCGGCCGGGGCACGCCTGCTCCTGGGTGGCGCACCCGACCATGCAACACGGGGCGGCCCGCTTGGCGATGCGGCACCCGGCAACTTCTATCCGCCCACGATCCTGACCGACGTCCCGGCGACTGCGCCCGCCGCGCGGGAGGAACTTTTCGGTCCAGTAGCGGCCATCTTTCGCGTGGCAAATGCCGACGAGGCCATCAGTCTCGCCAACAACACGCCCTTCGGTTTGGGCGCCAGCGTCTGGACGCGCGATCGCGACGAAGCGCATCGCTTCGCTCATGGGATCCAGGCGGGCTCTGTCTTCGTCAATGCGATGGTCGCCTCCGATCCCCGTTTTCCATTCGGTGGCGTCAAAAGTTCGGGCTACGGCCGTGAACTGGGGCCTTTCGGTCTGCGCGAGTTCGTCAACATCAAGACCGTGCGATTGGCCGGTCTAGCTTGACGACCGGTGCGACTGGGCGGCCGGCGCCGGCGAAAAGGACTTCTGAAACCGGAGTCGCTTGGCCCGGACTGGCTCCGGATTTCGACTTATAGTACCGCGCACCCAACCCGAACCGTGAGGCTGCCTTGACCCTGGGAAAGAACTTCCGACTACCACGTACGGTCCTGCCGCGCGCATACCGCGCCGAACTGTCCGTCGATCTCGAGCAGGATCGATTCGAGGGCCATCTGGAAATTGACATCCAGCTGACGATTCCCGCGGCTCGTGTGTCCCTTCATGCTGTTGGACTCAGCGTCGGAGAAGCCCAAGCAATTGTCGCGGGAGCGTCCCGCGCCGCGAGGTCGATTGATGCCGATGCCGAAAGCGAGACCATCACGCTGGAGTTCTCCGAACCGCTGCTCCCAGGGGAAGCCGTTCTGCGCCTGTCATGGACAGGGCGGTTCAGCCCTGGGCTGCGCGGCCTTTATCGAGCCGGTCGCATCGCCGTTACGCAGTTCGAGGCGGCTGACGCGCGCCGCGTGTTTCCGTGCTTCGACGAGCCGGCCTTCAAAGCCACGTGGCAACTCGCCCTTCGCGATGTGCCGGCGGGTGTCGTGGCGCTGTCAAACGGGACCGTGGTTGAAGACACCGCGGCGTCCGATGGCAAACGCCTGGTCCGGTTCGCCCCGACGCCCGTGCTGTCGTCTTACCTGGTGGCTTTTGCGTTGGGCGATCTGGCCGACAGCCCGGCCATCACGACGCGCGGTGTTCCCATTCGCACCTGGTCGGTCCCCGCAAAACGCGCGTTGACCGCCTTCGGGCAGGAGGCCGCTTCCGCCGTGTTGCCCATGCTGGAGGACTACTTTGGCCTCCCCTACCCGTTCGGCAAACTGGACCAGTTGGGCATCCCCGATTTCGAGGCGGGCGCCATGGAGAACGCGGGGTGCATCACCTTCCGGGAGGTCGCGCTGCTGCTGGACCCCGCGACCGCGCCGCTGTCGTTGCAAAAACGCGTCGCCGAAGTGATCACGCACGAACTGGCGCACCAGTGGTTCGGCAACCTGGTCACGATGGTCTGGTGGGACGACTTGTGGCTAAACGAGGCGTTCGCGACGTGGATGGCATTCAAGATCGTCGATCGCTGGCGTCCCGAATGGCGCATCTGGATGGACTTCGAAAGCGGTAAGGCGTCCGCGCTGGCGCTGGACGCACTGCAGGCGGCGCACCCGATTCGCGCCGAAATTCACAACGCCGAGGAGGCGGGCGAGTCGTTTGATGTGATCACGTACGAAAAAGGCGGCGCCGTGCTGCGCATGATCGAAGGGTACCTGGGCGAGGAGCGTTTTCGCGACGGGATCCGTCTGTACATGCGCAAACACCAAGGCGCGAACGCCACCGCCGACGATTTGTGGGGTGCGCTCGGCGAAACATCGGGCGAGCCCATTGTCGATCTGGCCAACGGCTGGATCCGCAAGGTCGGCTACCCCGTGATTTCCGTTTCGGTGTCCACGGACCCTGGCGGTCAGACACTGTTGTCGCTTGGGCAGCGACGGTTTTTTTCAGATCCCGACGCGCGTGAGGCCGGCGCCCCGACCCGTTGGCTGGTGCCCATGGTGGTGCGCTATCGCGACGACGACGGCATCAAGGAACAACGCATTCTGCTTCGTGACGCCATCGAGCGGGTGGTCATCCCCGCCAAGGGGGTCCCGCGATGGTGCGTGGCCAACGCGGAATCCGCGGGGTTTTACCGCTGTCAGTACGACGATCGCCTGCTGACCCAACTGGGCACAGCCGCGTCCGAACTGTCACCCGCGGCCCGCATGTCCCTGCTGTCGGATCAGTGGGCGTTGGTGCGTTCGGGAGCCACGCCCGTGGTCGGCTTCCTGGAACTGGTGACCAGCTTCGACGGCGAACGCGATCATTTCGTCCTCGACGAACTGTGCGGCCGGCTTTCGGTGATTGAATACCGACACGTCGGCGACGCCGACCGCGACAAGCTGCGCGCGGTCGTTGCCAAGGTATTCGGAAAGATCGCCGCGCAGTTGGGATGGCCGGAACCGTCCTCCCAGCCCGAGACCGACGACACACGCCTACGCCGTGCGGCGGCACTTCGAGCCGTTGTCGGCGTGGCACGTGACCCAGGATACGTCGCGGAAGCCGAGCGACAGTACCTCACGCGCGTCGCATCGCCGGATGCGTCGGGCACGGGCACATCGACGGCGCTGGATCCCAACCTGCTCGACATCGTGGTTGTCGCCGCGGCGCGCGTGGCCGACGCGGCTCGCTTCGACGATTTCGCCCGACGGGCCACCACCGAAGTCGATCCGGCCGCAAAACGCCGGTTCCTGCACGCGCTTGCCCGGGTCGAAACGCCCACACTGGTCACGCGCGCAATCGAGACCGCGTTGACCGATGTCGTGCCGATGCAGGACTTCACGTCGTACATCTCCGTCCTGATAGGCAACCCCGCCACGCGCGAGGGGACCTGGCAACTGATCCGCGATCGCTGGCCGGAGGTGCACGCCAAAGGCGATTCCCCGATGCTGCTGCGACGTTTGGTCGAAGCACTGGGTGGTCTGACCGAACGCCGCCAACTGGAAGAGGTCGAGCGTTTCCTGGCCGTGCACCCCATCGACCCGGCCAAACAAGCCATCGCGCAAACCCTGGAACGCATGCGCACCGACATCGCCCTGCGCGAGCGCCTGATCCCGCAGATCTCGCGTTGGCTGCAAGATCGGTAACACGACCGGCGGGCAAGGCAGCCCTCTGGTCTCGGCGACAAACCGGCGCAACGTCGGTCGCGCTTAGCCCGGCCTGACCCTAGTCTTGGTCGAGGTCTTCGAAGGTTTCGACAGGATTGGTGCGGTACAAGTCCGCAGCGCGAGCGAAGAACTCAGCCTCCACAGAATCCCATTCGGGTCTGGGCGGGGTCGGCGCGGCCGGGGCTGGGCGTTCTGCCTGGCCCAATCGCCGTTGATTCGTCTTGGATCTTTTTTTTGCCATCTTTGGGCCAGTCGTAAGCGAGTCGTTCGAAATATCCGACCATTTTAGAGAAGCTCGGGCCGCTTGCCAGCAATTCCAACTCGGCCACCAAGAAATCGCACCCAGCGCAATCGGCCGCTTGTGTTTCCCTCCGTCCATGGGTGAATCCCGTTCGCCCGCGACCTCCTCCGTCTCGCTGTCGATAAGGCTTTCCGTGTCGCGTCGAGCCTCGGCTCCCTCCGACCCTCTATGCTCGCCGTCCCCTGCCGTCGGGATCGCTTGACAGCCCGCCACGCCCGGGGCGAGTCTTCCCGTCGGCCCGCGCGCGATATATGAGCGAAACTCCTCAAGCAGGCCCGGCCTCCGGCCCCCCCAATGAACCGGCGCGACGAACTGTCTCGCGCCCGGTGGGCGTCGCCATTGCTTCGATCACGGCCGTCATAGCTTTCGCCGCTGCTTCCGCCTTGTTCCCTGCGCCGGCCTCCACGCCGCCGACGGTTGCCCTGGTGCCTCCGTCGCCTCCTCCGCCGCCTCCTCCGCCTCCTCCGCCGCCGCCTGCCCTGGTCGAGGCCGGTACCGCGGGCGACGCGACGCCGGCGGACGTGTCCGTCGCCGCGGGTGACGATTCCAAGATGACCGCACCCGCCGAATCGCCTACCGGCGACGCCGATGTGAAATCCGATCGGGACGAGACCTCCGACAGGGACAAGCCGCGGACGGAACGCGGGTCGAAGAAGAAGCGTGGCTCCAAGTCAGACCCACCGAGCAAAGGCGCCACCCCCGACTCCGGAACTTCCGGTGGCGACGCTGGAGGTGATGCCAAGGATGACAACCTGCCGTTGCCACCTTCCGACGGAACGGCAAACGACGCGACCGGAGATCCGGGAAAAGACTCCACCGCGGACTGCCAACTGGCCGAGAAAGATATGGCGCGCGAATCCTGGCGCCGAAACTGGCCCACCATCTGCCGTATCGCCTCCACCGGAAAGGCCTTTATCCTGATCCCGATCAAGGGCCCAATCGAGGCGGAGACCCACCATCTGAGCCGGCGTCCCACCCGCGAAGCGCGGATCGTGCTGCCCGAAGGTGCCGAATCGCAGTTGACCATGAAGCAGTACAAGGTGCGCCGCCTCGGCTTTAAGGAACTTAGAATAAACGCGACCGAACAGGGCGGCACGCGCCTGCGGGTCAAGCTGCAAGCCGGCGCCGGCGATCCCGTCTTCGAGATCAGAGACGGCTACGCCAAGATAACCGTCACCACGCCCGACAAGAACTGACGCCCGACGGGTCGACCAACCGTCGCACATATCGCAAAGACGCGTTTCGGCAGGGAGCAAGGACGACTGGAAATTCGGCACCTATAACGAGGAAGCCCTTCCCAACCGACCCTTCGCCCGGATCCTGAAACCCACCTTACCAACCCTGCGCCCACCTTGGCGCAAATGTCGGGAAATGGTTGCTCTTTTCGAATATCGCGCGGATAATTATTTGACTTCCGATAACCCTCCCCCGCCTGAGGTTACGCGATGCGGTTGACGATCAGTGTGCCATGCGCCCTAGCTTTCGCCCTGACAGGGGCCGCGCCGCTTTGGGCCGCGCCGAAGGAAAAACCGGCTGCCGACGGCGCCAAGAAGTCGGGCAAGGAAATCTCGACCGACGACAAGGCCCTGGACAAGCAGATGGACTGGGAAAAGCAGGTTCTTGGTCCCAACACTGTGAAAAAGATCGACCTCGCCAAGATTCAGAAACTGCAGGCCGAAGAAATGGCGAGGCGTGAGAAGCAGGAGAAGGTTGACCAGGCCGCGAAGGATCGCAAAGAACGCGAGGAGGAGGCGGCCGCGGCGGCACAGCGAAACACCAAGGCCCCGAGCACGCGCGATGTTCCGAGCGTTCCAGAGCCCCCGCCGACGAAACCGGCCGAGAAGCACGACGACGCCTTCGTCGACAAGGTATTGCACGGAAAAGGCGAGAAGAAGAAGGCGTCGGTCACCAACGATGAGGTGGATCAGCTCCTGAACAAGGCCAAGCAGGAGAAGGGTGCGTCCCTTACGTCGGCCAAGGGTGGAAAGGGCAAGGACACTGTCGACCAGTTGCTGGCTACCGCCGACAAACAGGCGTCGATCAAGACGACGGCAAGGAAGCCCGCCGACGCCACCGAGGCGGTCAGCGCCGAGGCGGCCGCCCGAGAGGCGACTCTGAAAGCGATAGCCGCCGCCGCTGCTAAGGCCCAGGAAGAAAAGAACCGCAACAAGAAACCGGCCGTTCCTGATGCCGCCATGTTGCGCGCTCAGGCCGCGGCAGCGAAGTTCCCGCCCGCGCCTCCTTCCCGAACCGAGAGTCCGAAACCAACTCCAGCCAGCGCCGGATGGACCGATCCTTTTGCCTCCGACAGCCCGTCCCGTTCCTCGAAGGGACGCGGCAAGGTCACCGCGACCGCGGCGCCGCCTCCCCCGACGGCACGAATGCCACCTGCGGCTTCGGGAAGGCCTTCGCCGTCCACTCGTCCCGCTGCGAACGAAGGTTGGCAGGATCCGTTCGACACAGGTGGTGGTTCTGGTTCCAGCGGTTCAAAACCACGGCCTGCTCCCACCAAAGCGGCTCCCGCCGGGCGGCCCGGAAAGCGCCCACCAAACTGGAAAGATCCGTTCGCGTAGGGTGGTGGGCCGCTGGCCCCCGGACGTAGGGTCATCTACAAGCGGATTCGTTTGCCTCGGATACACTGAGGGTGAAGGCCGGCAGTGGGTTGTCTTGAGGGCGACTTCTGTGCCTGCTCCCTCCGGAATGGAATTTCTGGGTGCGGGATGCACGCTCGTTCGTTGGCGGCATGCTGGACTTCGTCGACGGTGTCGCGCCCGCGGATGTTGCGCCATGGTCGCCGTGACTCGCGGTGACTCGCGGTGACTCGCGGTTGGCCTGGCGGTGACCTAAACGACGGCCCTTCCGGGCAGAAATGGTCCATCGCCATTTTCCAGTGGGGCGGACTGCCACATGGCGCCCTTCCGCCAGGCCATTCCGCCACAACCCGCTTCGATTCCACAAATGTGTTGAAACAGGAAAGCAGTATTAATAGGCACTTACAGCATCTGCCGTGGACCCAAAATACTGGCACACGCCCTGCTATGAAACACTGCGGATCAACGTCGATCCGAACCCATCACAGGAGACAATCCAATGAAGCTCACCCGCATCATCTTCCTCGCCCTGGCCGTGCTCCTCCCGACCTCGTGGACTGTTGCCAACGCCGAAGAGGCCGCTCCCGCGGCTGGCGCCGGCGAAGCCAAGAAAGAGAAGAAGGCCAAGAAGGGCAAGAAGGCAGATGCCCCGGCAGCCGAGGGCGAGAAAAAGGCCGAAGAGCCCGCGAAGAAATAGTTTCGCTTTTCCGGATCTTCCGGAAGCGTTACTGCGCCCCGGGTCGGGTAACCGACTCGGGGTTTTTTTTGATCTTTTTTGACGCACTTGGGACATCCCTCATTTGCCCAGGCGCTCCGTTTAACGCAAGCTATCCGCCGATGGCAGACGCGCCCACCATAAACGTTCTCCTTGTGGATGATCACCATCTGTTCAGGGAGGGACTGCGTGCCGTGCTGGCCGGTACGGACGACATAGTCGTCGCGGGGGAGGCCTCCACGGGGCGCGAAGCGTTCGAAATGGTCGACAGTCTGAAACCCGATGTGGTGACCGTGGACGTGACCTTGCCCGACGGGGACGGAATCCTAGCGACCCGCGAAATCCTGCGCAGACAGCCAACCACGCGGGTGCTCATGCTCACGATGCACGGGAACCACTACTACGTGTCTCAGGCGCTGGCAGCCGGTGCGAAGGGATATGCCCTGAAGGAACAGCGTCCGACCGAGATAGTGGAGGCGCTCAGGACTGTCGGCCGCGGCGAAACCTACGTGGCGCCACAACTCCCTCAAGAGCTGGTCACACCGGGCGTGGTTGCCCGAAGAGCCAGCGGAGACACCAATCCGCTCGATACCTTGTCACCACGCGAACGGGACATCTTCGATCTAGTCGTTCGCGGTTACACCAACGCGGTGATGGCGGAAACTCTCAAGCTAAGCGTGAAAACCATCGAAACTCACCGGGCGCACATCAACAAGAAGCTACGCGTGCATTCGACCGGCGAGCTGATCCGGTTGGCGGCGCTTTACGGATTGGTCTCAACCTAACTGTTGGATCAGGCGGGTATCTGCAGGGGAATCTCGACGACGAACGTCGCCCCACGATCCAATCCGTCGCTGGCGACGCTGATGCTTCCTCCATGAAGTTCGGCCAGCAAGCGCACGAAGGCCAACCCAAGTCCCAGGCCACCGGCGACCGGACGGTCACCGACATCGTTTGAGGATCGGAAAGCCGTGAAGATGTCGGGCAGGTCGTCTCGTGCAACCCCACGCCCGGTGTCGCGGACAACGATCCGTGCGGTATCCACGCTGGCCATCAGACGCACCTCGATCGTCCCACCATCTTGTGTGAACTTGATCGCGTTGCCGACCAGATGCGAAACCATATCGCGAAGACGCACCTGATCCCCTTTCACGTGAACGGGGCCATCCGGTATTGACAGCTTCATGCTGAGCGAGCGAGCGACGGCGGCTGGGGTCGCCGCCTCCACGGCCGTTCGCACGGGCTCGCGCAGATCCAGAACCACGCGTTCGATCCGCAGGCGACCCGCCAGCGCGCGCGCGACGTCAAGGAGTTGCGCGATCAGCTTGCTTTGCCCTCGGGCACTGGCCTCGATCGCGGCCACGGCCACGTCCCGATCCGCGTCGCCCGCCGTGCGCAGCACGTGAGCCCACATGAGGATCGCACCCAGCGGGCTTCTCAGTTCGTGGGCCAGCCTCCCCACGAACTCGGCAATCGTGCTGTCCGACTGATTCAGTCGTGCGCGAAGGGCATCAACCTTGGCCCGAAGGGCGGAGACGTCGGTATCTTGCTGGTCATCAACCTCCGCATTCGGAGGTCCCGGTTCCTCTCGCCTTGTCACGCTCGGTGCCTCGCCTTCTTATGATGCCACGATTCACGTCAACGAGGCTCGTTGGCCTCAAGGATCCGGAGGGTGTTGCCTCCCAGGACTTTCTCGACATCGGCAGCCGAGAGTCCTCGTCGCAACAACTCGGCGGTGAGGGCCGGCAATCGCCCGGCGTCTTCGAGGCCCACCGGCACGGAGGGCACACCGTCGAAATCGCTGCCCAGGCACACGTGGTCAGCACCGGCAACTTCGATCATGTGCATCAGGTGGTCGACGAGGCGCGACAACGGGACCGGCGCCAGGCGCCCCGATTCTTCGCGAATCCCACGCCAAGCCTCATCGATCGGTAGGCTTCTGAAGCGAGCCCATATCGGGGCCTGCGCCCGATTGTAGTTGATGTCCAGGAACCCTGGATTGAAGTTCACGCAAACGGCCCCACCGTTGCGAGCCACTGCCCGCAACATCGCGTCGCTGGCGTTGCGGGGAACGTTGGTCATGGTGCGGGACGACGAGTGCGACAGAATCACGGGCTTGCGGACGTATCGAATCGCGTCCCAAAACAACGGATCGGAAACGTGCGACAGGTCGACAAGAACCCCCAGTTTCTGCATTTCGTCCACGACGCGGCGACCGAAATCGCTGAGTCCCTGACCGTCCCCCTGGTCGCCGGATGAACCTCCAATCTCATTCGAATTCGACCAGGTCAGTGTCAAGTAGCGAACCCCTTCAACAGCGAGGCGTCTCAAGTTCGCGAGTTGTTCGGCCGCACTGCCCGAACCGAGCGAATGCCCCCCTTCCACGCCCAGCATTACGGAGGGGACCCCACGCCCCGCGTTCGCCCGAATGTCACGAGCGTTGCGGGCCAACGCCAGTCGGCCATCGCTGGTCGCAACCAAGGCGTGAATCGCCTTGACCTGCCGCAAGGATTCGGAAAAGTACGCGCTTGACGGCGTACGCCGTGGGAACACGAAGATCGACAGAAACTGGGCGTCCAGACCGCCGGACCGCATCTTCGCGAGATCGAGGTGTGCCTCGGGTATCCCGTCCAGAAACTTGGCGCCTTCGTAGACAATCCGCTGGGTTGTATCGGCGTGGGTGTCAATGACGATCGCGCGACGATGAAGTTCCATCGCCTCGGCCGAAACCGGGCCGGAAGCCGTCCCGCCGACTGTATCGATGGTTGCGCTCCTTCCTCCGAGGAAAGCAGCAGGAGGAGGAAGGAGCCAAGCGATCAAGGCAAACAGCGAGGACAGAGTCGACATCGGCATGATGGGACGACCATACCGGTCAACGACACCGCGCTACAACGGTGCCGTGGCGATCGCACCCTGCTAGATTCGACCCAACCAAATGGAACGCCCCAGCCGCCTCGCTGCGGACCAACTTGATCCACGGCTGATTCGCGCGATACACCCTGCGCAATCCGGCGACTGGACGCGTGCGACGCCTAGGCCTGACGGAATGCCCGCCCCACCGACGACAGCCGCGCTCTTGATGTTGCTGGGCCTTGCCGCCGGGATAGGTACCGGATGCGCGCATCGTCCGGTGCGGTTCGATCCCACGGCGCGACGCACGTGCCTGGTGTTGTCCGCTGGCGGCACCCGAGGCGTGGCGGAACTGGGAGCGCTGGCCGCGATTCGCGAGGCACGCTTGCCTATTTCTTGCGTCATCGGAACCAGCGTGGGCGCACTGGTGGGTAGTTTGTACGCCAGCGCACCCGGGCAAGACACCACCACGCGATTCCGACATCTGGCACGGACGTACCTGGACGAAACCGAACGCGACGCCCGCGCGCGCGGAATCGGAACCAGCGCCGTATTGGCGGCCGTCGCCGCAACCCTTTCAGGTGGGATCCTCGTACCGGCGACGGCGGCGTTCGGAGGATATCTACTCGGTGCCGCAACCACGTCACGCGCCGATCGGGCTCGGCTCGAAATCGCGCTTCGTACCGAACTTGAGGGTGCGCACATCGAAACGCTGCCGGTACCTTTCGCGACGCTGCACCACGAACGGGCTGATCAGGGACTGGTTCTGGTCATCGACCGGTCGGGCGATCTGGCGCAAGCGGTTGGTGCCAGCATCGCCAATCCGTTCGTATTCGAGGACGTGGACGTCACGTACGCACAGAAGCTGGATCCGGGCAGTGATCGCGTCGCCGCCACGCCCGTCCAAGACGCCTGCCACTTGTTTCCCGACGCGAACCTTCTGGTCGTGAATGTCAGCGGCACGCGCGCTTTTTACGATCGGGCCATGACCTGCCCTCTGCGCGAGGTGATGATCGATGTCGAAGCCCCAACCCCCGAGGCGTTCTTCCTGGGGGGCGAAACGTTCAATCGCGCCTGGACGGCGGGACACGATGCAACCGTGGCCGCACTGAACGGTGGTTAATGGAGGTGCCCTTCATCGTCGCCGACCACGAAGACCACCATCCACCGGCCCGGTTTCCCGGCGAGGCGAATGGCCGACCGGCCAGCAGCACGCCGCGGTCGGCTTAGACCTCGGCTAAGACCTCGGCTAGACCGGCTTCTGGGCCACGACCAAGATCGACACCCCGAACGGTGGCGCGAGTCGGGGAGCCAGCAGAACGTCCAGATTGAAAATCGCCGACAGGAGACGATTGATGACCGGACTATTCATCTCGCTCTCGCTTCGATACGCATGCCGCCACACCTTCAAGACCTGGCGCGCCGACCAGATCGGTCCAAACAACAGATAATTGAAATGAAACCGTTGCCCCGGCTGCAGTCCCGCCGCGCGGATCCGTTCCAACAGCGGGCCCATGCGGTACCGTCTTTTGTGCAACGACACATCGTCCTGGAAACCCCACAGGGAAGGGAACGCCGGAACCGTTATCAGGGCATTGCATCCGGGCCGCAGGACACGCGCGACTTCGGTCAAGGCCCGCAGATCGTCGTCGACGTGTTCGATGATATCGGTGGCCAGGACCAGAGAAAACGTCTGGTCACCAAACGGCATCTGGGTGATGTCCCCGCGAAGAACGGTGCCCAGGCCCTTCTCGGCGCAGAACCGGATGGCCTCGTCGCTGAAATCCAGACCTGTGACCTCCGAATAGCCGAGATCCCGAAGCAGTCGCAGGTTGGTTCCGGAACTGGTGCCGATGTCCAACACCGGCTGGTCGCGGGCAATGCCGAGCGCCTCTATGAGCCGCGCGAACAATTTCCGGCGGCCCACGTACCACCAGTGGTCGCGCTCGAGGGCGGCGTCGACGGCGTAAACGGACTGTTGCAAGACTGATCCTCTCGGTGAACCGACGGTGTCGGCGCGGGCGCAGCCTAGTATGGGCCGTCGACGCCGACAAGGACTGCCCCGGAGGGTCAAGAACGAACAGGGACGAACAGGGACGAGCAGGCGGTCAAGGACGGCAAGGACGGCAAGAACGGCAAGGACGCCAGGACGCCAGGACGGCAAGGACGAACAGGATCGTCCTCGCCGCATTGAAGGGACGGAACAACCTCAGGCGACGCAGAGCCCCATGACTCGACGTCAGCGAACAAGGAACCAGTCAAAATGGGCATCGGCGGGCGCCGGCGTACCGAAAGAGACAGTGAAACCCGTTGTGGTCTTTCCCACGATTGCCAAGGGTGTCGGCCACGATGGCGTCACCTGAACACCAAAGCGCGCATCCACTTCCGGACGTTCTAGCGGAACAGCGAAGTACAGCGCGCCTGCCTCGACCGAAACGTTGATCCCACGCAGGTTCCCGGTCGCGCTGTCCCCCGACGCCAGGCCGCCCACGCCAGTCAAGGCGGTACCCTGCATGTCCAGTGCGGCCCCAGGGCGCAGTTGGTAGCGCCCGCTGGCGGAATCGAAACGAAACGGCGATCCCGATTGCCTTGCCCGAACCCGACGGGTGGCCGGCCCCGTTGGATCAACAACCTGATTGGAAACCGATTGGGAAGATCGGTCGGAACCTTTGTTGGTGGCGGATCCGGTTTCCTCGACCGCCCCGGGTACCGCTGCCCGCACAATCATCGGACCCAATGGTTTCGACGATCGCGCGGCTGTTGGAATCGTCGAGGGGACGACTGGGTTCCTGGCTTCCGCCGCGGGTCCAAAGCGGTACATGGCCGCGTAGACGATCGAAAACGTGAGCGTCGCGACCGCGACGAATCCCCATGCGTGCAGCGATTCGAGCCGCGCCAAAACGAACGACGACATACCTGGCCTGGCCACAATCGCCGTCGTGTCGGGCCCCCCGAGATCGGAAAAACCACCCGTGACCGGACTCACGTCATCGCTTCGGACGGGGGGAGGCTGATTCCACTGAGTGAATCGCCCGCGCGGCGCCTGATCGCGCGACGAAATCTCCCCGGACACCAAGGCCTGGTCGCCCCCTCTGGACGACAAGGTCGACTGCTTGTGGGGCGAAGCAATCGGGGAGCCGGTCCGGGGTATCGCCTCGATGTCGACTTCGACACCCAGGCGGGGAACGCCGTCTCCCGCGACAGGTTCCAGCCGCACCCCGGTCAGTACCCCACGGGCATCGGTCTTACCCGCGCGACCGTCATAAACCGCCTGAACGTCAGAACCAAGCCGCAAAAACGGCAACGACGTGCTCAAGCGGATGCCCTCGGCGGTAATCACTCCCTGGCATTTGATGGGATTCGTCATGCCCTCGAACATCACCTTCACCGCCACCGGACGGGAGCCCGACCCTTCCAGCGCGCGGTGAAGGCTGCTGCTGTCGGCCGTGGTCAGATCGACAAACTGAATTCCGAGCCCCGTGGTGGCGTCCGGCAGCGCCTGGGTTCGCGCGACCCGGCCGTGAATCTGTCTGGTTCCTCCGGGCAACGGAAGGTCGCACGTGACCTCGCTGCCGACGTCACATCCCTTGGGGGCGCGAACGTAGATCCCCGACGGACTGAGATTCATGGTGCGGCCGATAATGACCGGCTTACCATCACTTCCCAGCAAGCGAATCTTCTGTTCGTACGAGACCCTGGGGTGGACCCTTCGAATATCCTTGGACATGGCGGCTCGCCTTCATGGTCTCACGGACGGCGAGGAAATGGAGGGGCCTGTGGATAAATCCTCCCTCGACACAAGACCTACATGTCGGGTTCTGCGGGGATTTGTGCCGCCTGGAAACCGGACCGATACTTCCAAGGATGCCTCCAGAGCGAAGCCCGCAGGCCACCCTCCCCGCCGCAGCCCCCGCCGCTACCCCCGCCACGAAGCCTGCCACGAACCCCGCCACGAAGCCTGCCACGAAGCCTGCCACGAACCCTGCCTCGGGCCCCGCCACGACCGCCCCCGAACGGTCAACCGAGTCCCACGACGACGCCGAGGCTGACCGCCCCCCACCCTCGCGGCCCGTCCGGATCTTGGTGGTCGACGACGAGCCCTTGATGGGCGCCGCCATGACGCGCCTACTGAGCGGCCGCGAGGTCGTGGCGCTGACATCCGCACGCACGGCGATGAACCGCATCCTGGCAGGTGAGCGTTTCGATGTGATTCTGTGCGACGTGATGATGCCCGACTTCAGTGGCATCGACCTGTACAAGGGAATCGCCCGCGATGCCCCCGTTCTTCTCGATCGTGTTGTGTTCGTTACCGGCGGGGCCTACACGCCGGACGCGATCGACTTCCTGGAGGGCGTTCCCAATCCACGCCTTGAGAAACCCATTCTTCCGGAAGATCTGAACGAATTGGTGGCGTCGATCTGGAAGGCTGCCCGCGGCTAACAACACGGGGCAGCCACCTTCGTTGGCGGAGCGGGAGCTCCGGGTCGGCACTGACGAGGCGACTCCATGCGATCTATCCTCCTTCGACTGATATGACCCGCCTGCCCCACCCTCGCGCGACATGGTTGATCGCGCTGGCATGCCTGGGCACGGTACCGCTGGTAGTGATCCTGGTGTTGCTATTCGGGCCCGATCCCCGCGCGGCCGAGGCCGGTCTGCCGCTGTACGCGCGCGACGCGGACTACGTGGGGGCTAGCACTTGCCGATCGTGCCATCCGAATCAGTTTTCAAGCTGGCGCCGCACGTACCATTCGACCATGACTCAGTTGCCAAGCCGCGCCAGCGTGCTTGGCAGTTTCGACGGCTCCGCGGTAGCCGCCTTCGGTGCAACGGCCACACCGTTCGAACGCGACGGACGATTTTTCTTCCGCCTGCCCGCATCGGGCGCCACCGAACCGCGCGAGGCGGAGGTCGCGTTGTGCGTGGGATCGCGCCGCTATCAACAGTATTTCGAGCGCACCGAGGACCAGTCCGGGATCACCTACCGACGCCTGCCGCTGCTGTGGCACGTCGCCGAAGCGCGGTGGATGCATCTGAACGGTGTTTTTCTGGAAGCCGACAGCGACAACTGGGACGCGCACCGGGCCACCTGGAACGCCAACTGCATCTTCTGCCACAACACCGGGGTCGTGCCTGGCCTTGCCGCTTCCGTCGATGCCGAACATTCATCCGGGGAAAAACGCTTCGATTCCCACGTGGCGGACCTGGGAATCGCCTGCGAATCCTGCCATGGGCCCGGCCGGGAACATGCGCGCCGCAACGCCTCGCCTGTCGATCGCTATCGTGCGCAACTGGGACACGCGGTGACTTCCGACATCGTCGATCCGCTTCGTCTGGCCCAGCGCGAAAGCGCCGCGCTGTGCGGTCAGTGTCATTCGCAGCGCCTGCCCGACCCGCCGGAGAAGATCTGGGATTTCATGAACGGCGGGCCGACGTTTCGGCCCGGTGGCCCCCTGGAAGGACACGTCAAGCCGCTGACGCGGGAAACGCCGGTTCCGGATCCGACGCAGCCTGAAGATGTCTTCCGTGAACGTTTTTGGAGCGACGGGACACCGCGCCTGACCGCGTACGAATACCTGGGCGTCACGCAATCGCCGTGTTTCAAGGGTGGACGGTTTTCTTGTACCAGCTGCCACAAGATGCACGCCGGTGACATCAAGGGACAGATCGAACCCGCGATGCGCGGCGACGGTGCATGCACACAGTGTCACGCCGCCATTGGACAAAACATCACCGCGCACACGCACCACGCCCCCGCCTCCAGCGGCTCGCGTTGCTTGGATTGCCATATGCCCCGGATGGTCTACGGGGTCCTGACCATCCATCGCAGTCACCGCGTCGAATCCCCTGACGTTCGTCGCGACGTGGAAGGTGGTCGGCCGAACGCGTGCACCGCATGCCATCTGAATCGCGACGCGCTGTGGGCCGCCGATCGCATGCGCGATTTCTGGGGAGCCCGCTACGAACGACCGCGTTCGCGGCCAGACACAGCGCCGCTGGACATTCCTGAAGCTTTGGCATCCTTGCACGCCGGAGATCCGGTCCAGCGTGCCGTCTACATGTCCCAACTTGGCCGCGCCGATGGCGCGATCGCTCCGGGGCAACGTGGGTTCGTCCTCGCCCATGCTCTGGTGGGCCTGGGCGACGGCTACGGGGCTATTCGCATGCTCGCGCGCCAATCGGCGCTGGCGCTGAATGGCCAACTGGGCCTCGCGTTGGATGCTCAATTACGGGCCTTCGACGCGCAGGCGGCCCGCCCCGCGCGGGATCGCGACCTGGCGGCTATCTTGCGTCAGTTCGAGACCTCCGCCCGCGATCACCTGCCTCCGCCGCCTACCGGCACGCTGCTGCGAAGTGACTATCGACTGGACATTGACCGTGTGCGCGCCCTTCTGGGTTTGCAGGCCAGCCGCGCGATCTCGATCGGCGAATGAACCGGTCCACGCGCGCATCCTTCTCGCTTCGTGCGTCAGTACCCGTGAAAGTGATACAGGCCCCGTCAACGGTGGACGCGGTGAGCCCTTCACGGTGGACGCAGTGACCCCTTCGGGGAGCGACCTCAGTTCCGCGGTTCGAGGCAGTGACGAAGGACGAAGCGCCGCAATGTGGAGGCGATCTCCTCTTTGAAATAGCGCTGGGCAGCCGCCCGGATGGTCGCGTCTCCTGGGTGCTCCAAGCAGTCGGCGATCAGCGCGTACCCGGCTTGCATCTGGTTGGGATCCTCGGGGTACTCGTCGCGATAGTTCTTTAGAAGCTGGCGGAGCCTTGGTACTTCTTTCCCATCCATCGCCTCGTTCAGTTGGTAGAGCAGCGCGTTCTCCTGGAAGATTCGCTTGTGTTCGGGCGTGATCGGGTGGGGATGTACGTAGGTATTCGGATGGGGATCGTTGGGTCCAGGCGGCATGTAGGGCACACCATCGTCGGCGTACTCCAGTGGATGATTGGCAGGATCGGCTGCGGCCGTCCTGGCCGGCAACGAAGGTAGAGACGGACGATGAGGTGGTGCCACAGTCGGCACGGCCGATCGTTCCGCACCAGCCTCCCCGGGGCTAGCTGCTTCTTTGCCGAAGATCGACCAGACCGCCACCGCTATGAGAATTGCCACCAGCGTCGCCAGCGGAATGGCGAGCCGCGGTTTCTTGGGGTTCCGACTGCCCGTCAAATCAATTCTTCGTCACGGTCCACATAACCGTCTGCACGGAATTGCCCCAGTTCCTTGCGTGACAATAGTTGCCGGTGACTGAACCCGGACAGGCTGTGGTGCGAACCAAATCCATTCCCGCATTATCATACGCCTTGGCGGAGATCGTGTGGCTTCCCGCAGCCAGCGTCGAGGTATCGAGGGTGGTGCCGCCGTTCACCTTGACCGTGCCGTCCACCGTCCAGTCAACACTGATGACCGCGGGATCGATGACGTTGACCGTCAACATGGCGGGATTGGTGACCGCACCTGCCGCAGGCTGTACCGAATCGATGGGCTTGATGTACCGCCACATGCCGACCGCCATCTGTTCGCGCGAGACAGGGTTGAAGCTGGTGTCCACGGCGTCTCCAAACAGACTGTTCATCATCGAGTTGGCCGATGGTCGGTACTGGCCCGAACCGACGTACCGGCTCCCCGACCATGTCCCCACCAAGCCTGTCGAACCGGTCGCGGTATAGCCCTTCCACGCGGTCCATTTCCCGTCCGTGGTGGTCGGATTTCCGCACGAGTTAACCTCGGCATACACCGTGCCGGATGATCCACTGAAGTTGGTGTTCGAGCCGCAGCTCCTGCCAGTACAGTCGCCGTATTCGTCAGCCAGTTGGTGGAAACCGTGGCTTCCCTCGTGCAGGGCAGCTCCATCGGCATCGGCATTGCCACCGGACCAGTACATGAGCATGCCGCCAGAATTCCACCAGCTGCTGCCGTTCAACATGACGGCCTTCCAGTCCACCATGAAGCTTGCAGGGATGTGCTGAGTGATCGCGGCGTTCACCTTGGCATTGTCGCAATTCGCCAGCCGGCTGGAGTCACTTCCACAGCAACCAAACGCGCTGGATCCGCATATGGGGGTACTTGGAACCTGAAGCGCGCAGATATTCACGAAGTTGCGATAGCGGAGGTAGGGCTGGCCAATCTCGGCAGAGAATCGCTTGACCATCGCGAACTTGACGTGATCGATCAGCGTCGTCGAGAGCTGGGCTTGCGAGTAGCCGTCGCCAACAATGACGTAGTTGATGCGGTTGGCGGGCGGTCCGTGGTTCTCGATGACGGTCGCCATGCTGCCGCAATCAAGTGGCGGTGGCGGGGTGACGGGAGGGGATCCCCCCGCTCCGCCTGTCGCGGAAACGCCACCCGTTGACGTTGTACCTCCTCCCGCCCGACCACCCGTGCCGGTCGTGCCTCCGGCCGCACGCCCGCCCGTGCCGGTCGTACCCCCTGCCGCGCGACCACCCGTGCCGGTCATCGCGCCTCCGGTTCCTGTCCCCGCACCTCCGGTGGCCGTACTTGCGCCCCCGGTCCCGGTGGTTGCGCCTCCCGTTCCTGTTCCGGTGCTTGCGCCTCCGGTTCCAGTCCCAGTGGTTGCGCCTCCGGTTCCTGCTCCGGTGCTTGCGCCTCCGGTTCCAGTCCCAGCGCTTGCGCCACCGGTTCCTGTCCCAGTGCTTGCGCCACCGGTTCCTGCCCCGGTCCCGGTATCAACTCCTGCCGGCGCGCAGGCGGCGGCAAGGAACATTCCCAACATCGCGGTAATCGTCGACGAGCGAGGGGCGGGGGCTTGCAACTTCATTGCCTTCTCCTTCATGCAGCGAGATTCAAGGAAGCCAGCGTCTCTGGCCATGACCGGGTAACCCACAAACACCTACACAAGCGCAATGCGCGTAAGGTCGATTGAGATTGAAGAGACCCACGGGATCGTCTTCGGTCCAAAGAAAAGAGACGCCGTGACGGATGCGCCGCGATCCACGGCCGGGCGCAAAGACATGCCGCGGATGGGCAAAGGCCACATTTTCACCGGACCGCAATGCCCCGATTGAGCCTCACTACCCACACGCGGGTAAAGGGCGCCCATTCGATGTGGCACCCGGCCTCTTCAAAAAATGGCGACCCCAATCCATCGAACAAGGAGACTGGCGATGCCAATCCGACCCATCGAACTTCAACTAGCCGCAGGCCTGATGGGCCTCTGTTTGGTGACCGGATGCGCACCTGGAGTGGCTGTTGGAACCGTCGACGCCGGACCCTCGAATGGAACGGGCGGCAGATCCGGGACCAGCAGCGGAGGAGCATCGTCGGGCAGCGGCGGCAGCGTGTCGGGAACAGGGGGCGCCGCCAGCGGCACGGGAGGTGCGGCCACGGGAACGGGTGGGGCCGCAACCGGCACGGGGGGGGCTGCCATGGGAACAGGGGGCGCCACCACTGGATCGGGTGGCCGTGGTACGGGTGGTACCACCACGGGAACAGGCGGCCGTGCTACAGGCGGCACGACCCCAACAGGGGGCGCGGGTGGAGGCATGAGCTCGACAGCGGCCACGCCGCTTGACTGCGGCCCAATCGGTTGGGCAGTCGAAAACCACGGTCCGTCGACGAACCGGGTGAACTACGCGATTCTGGGTGACGGCTACCTTGCGGCCGATCTGGTTGGGGGCGGCGTATTCGAACAACACATCAACGCGGCCATGGCCAAGCGCTTCACCGCGATAATCGGACAGCCCTACGCCCGGTATCGAAACTTCGTGAACATCTGCGCCATCAAGGTGGTTAGCACGGGCGCGATCTGCGGCAGCAGCGCGCTGGGCTGCTGCGGCAGTGACAGCAGCCGCCTGGCGAACTGCAATGCCACGTCCGCGAGCACCGCCTTTAGCCAGAATCTTCCCGCCAGCTTCATGATGGACTGGCGGGCCATCATGTTGAACGGCAGCAGTTGGTGGAACACCGGGGCGGCCCTGATGCTCTGGTCGGGCGGCAACAAAGACGCCGGCGCCGCGGCTTTGCACGAGGGCGGGCACGGTTTCCACGCGTTGAACGACGAATACGGCGACTGCACCGGCGCGTGTGGAATGAACACCAACGGCACCGGGACCGCCGGAAGCGCCGGTGGACAGGTCAACATGTGCGGAGATCCGACGACCACCGACAACAAGTGGACCATGTGGCTGGGGTACGACCAGACCGGCGCCACCGGTATTCAAGGCACTTGGACTGGCGCCGGTTCGAACCGGTACAAACCATCACAAAATTCGATGATGAACAGTCTGTTTGGAACCAACCCCAACACCAGCTTCAACTCGGTTTCGCGCGAAAAGATGGTGATGGACATCTGGCAGAGGGTCGTGCCCATCGATTCGACCGTGCCGCCGGCGGGGGCCGTCGCGGGCGCAATGCCCCTCAAGGTCAACGTGATCGATCCTGCGGTCATCGATGTGGACTGGTCAGTCGACGGCGCCGTCGTCGCGGCTAAGGGCGGAACGACGTTCGACGTCGCCGCACGCGGGCTGGCCGCGGGAAGCCACACGATCTCGGCGAAGGCATACGACAACGCCGGTATGGATCTGGTTCGTCAGGTCCCGGGGACGACATTTGGCCGCCAGTATTGGGCCCGATCGGTTCAAACGGTGACGTGGACGGTTGCGATTCCCTGACCCCAGCACCGGGAGGATGCACGCGTCTGGCGTTCGTCCTCGCCCTGCCACGCGACGAGTCCATCCGCCTCGCTGACAGTACCCCGCAGCCGTTTGACGGCACGTCGGCAGCTGTTTGACAGCACATCCGCCGCCGGTGAGACTGTCGCCTCCCTAACTCTGGAAGTACCTATGCTTAGCTTGGGTCGAGTGGTATCGGCGGTCGCATGCGCGGTGATCTCTCTGACGTTCGTGACGACGTTGGCGGGCGGCTGCCGCGACCGGCGCGTGGCCATCTTGAACGTCGAGGTGACGACGCAAGACGAACTGCCTGCGATTGTACGGGTCGCGGTCAGTGCGTCGACCGAAGGTCATGCGGTCGACAATCAGGTCACCGGTTCGTCCGGTCAGCCCGTGACCTGGCCGGTGCGCGTCGCCTTGAACGTCTCCGCGTTCCCAAACGGCGATGCGATCATCGAAGCGCGCGCCTTTGACGATTCGCAAAACATGGTGGCCCGGGGGACTTCAACGGTCACGCTGCCCGCTTCGGGTCCCATCCTGGTCGACCTGCACTGTCAAAGTCTCGCCTGTTCCGCCCCCGGCGCCGACGCTGGCAACGATGCCGGAGTCGATGCACAGGAGGTCACCGACGCGGCGACGGACGGTCCCGGCACGATCAACCCGACCTGTGGCAATGGCCGCATAGATCCCGGCGAAATCTGCGACACCGCACTGGGCCCCGAGCTTCCGGGAGCCTGTCCGGCCCAATGTGACGATGGAATCCCTTGTACGATCGACCAGAGAACGGGCGACGCGTGCAACGTCATGTGCACCCACTCCGAAATCGATTCGATTCGCACCGGTGATGGCTGCTGTCCGGCCCAGGCTGACTACGGCACCGACTCCGATTGCTCGATGACCTGCGGGAATCAGCGCGTCGACCCGGGCGAAGGCTGCGACACGGGCATCGCGACCGGCCCGGGAGCCTGCCCGGCGGCCGGATCGTGCGACGACGGCGATCCGTGCACGACAGACCAACTGATCTCGGCGGCAACCTGCTCCGCCCGCTGCGCGCACACGCCGATCTTGACCGCAACGGATGGTGACACCTGCTGCCCGGTGGCGGCGAACGCGACCACCGACAACGACTGCCAACCTGTTTGCGGGAACGGCATTGCCGAATCCACCGAGCGTTGCGATCCGGGTTTGTCGTCCGGCAAGTTCTCGTGCCCGACGGCGGCGGATTGCGACGACGGAAATCCCTGCACCACCGACTCGATTGCCGGGGTTGCTTGCCAGGCCTCTTGCTCGCATCGCGTGATCGAGGTTCCGGTTCCTGGCGACGGCTGCTGCCCGCTGGCGGGATTGGCTCGCAACATCGATGCGGATTGTCCCGCCGTCTGCGGCAACGGCGTACCTGAAGCGGGCGAGACCTGTGACATGGCGTTGCTGCCGACCGCGACCGGGGGCTGTCCGGCATCGTGCCCAACTTCAACGTCCTCCTGTGTGCGCTACTTGATGCAGGGCTCCGCGGGTGCCTGTTCGGCCGCCTGCATCGCCACCCCCACAAGCGCGTGCTTGCCGACCACCGACGGCTGTTGTCCCACCGGCTGCGTGACCGCCACCGATCCAGACTGCTCGGCGACCTGCGGAAACGGCAAAGTGGACACGGGCGAGAGCTGCGACACGGCCATTGCGACAGGCGCGGGAGCCTGCCCCAAGACCTGCTCGGACGGCGTCCCCTGTACCGACGATCTGCTGGTCGACGCGCAAACCTGCAACGCACGGTGCGTATTCGTCACCACCACGGCGACGCGGAACGGGGACGGCTGTTGCCCCGCGAAGGCGCATGCGGGTATCGATACCGACTGTCCCGCCACCTGCGGAAACGCCGTGGTCGAACCCCCGTCAGAGACGTGCGATACGGGCACGCTACCCGGTTCCTGCCCCGCGACGTGTCCGCCGGCCGAAGCCTGCGCCACCTGGACGCGAACATCGGCCTCGGGTTGCGACGTCCGGTGCACCCGCCAGGCGATCACCACCTGCGCCAACACGGACGGCTGTTGCGCACCAGGTTGCACCGCCGCCAACGATTCCGACTGTGCACCACGTTGTGGCAACGCTGTGGTCGAACCGACAGAGACCTGCGATCGAGGCATCACGGCCGGTCACACGGGCGCCTGCCCCGCCTCGTGCGGCGACAACGATTCCTGCACTTTGGACTTCGCGCGCGGGTCTTCCGAGAGTTGCTCGCGGGTCTGCTCACACGTCCAGGTGACTGCGTGTGGTGGCGGGGATCGCTGCTGTCCCACGGGCTGCGGACCCGACACGGACGCTGACTGCGCCACGACGTGCGGTGACGGGCAGGTTCAGGCGCAGGAGACCTGCGATCCCGCATCGACCTGCCCGACCAGTTGCGCCAGCGACGGCGATCCGTGCACCGTCGATCAACTGGTGGGCTCCGCGACCGCCTGCAGCGCTGCCTGCGCGCACGTTCCGATCCTGCGATGTTCCGGAACCCAAAGGGACAGCTGCTGCCCCACCGAATGCGGAGCCGCCTCGGATTCGGACTGCTAGATCACCGATCTCGATTCGGGCCTCCCCTTGACACCCTTCGTGCAACCGTCGTAGTTAGCCCGGTCGGGGCGCGGGGCAATCTGGTGGGGGCAACCCGGTCGGAAGGGGCATTCGACAAAAATCCGGTCCGGGGTATCTGGCTGGGAATATCCGTACCGGGGGCTGGGTTGTCGGGTCGCAGTCCGCATGCCGCACGAGGCAGTACGCCACCAAAGACAAACCGAGGGCAAATGAGGAAACCATGTCGGATCTGATGATTCGCGTCGAGAACCTGACCAAGGACTACGGAAGCTTCCGTGCCGTCGACAAGGTCACGTTCAACGTGCACAAGGGGGAAGTCCTTGGTTTTCTGGGTCCTAACGGTGCCGGAAAATCCACCACGATGAAGATGCTGACCTGTTTTCTGGCCCCCACCAGCGGGTCAGCCCAGGTCGCGGGACACGACGTTTTCGATCAGTCCCTGGCGGTTCGGCAGCACCTGGGCTACCTGCCCGAGGACACGCCGCTGTACCGTGACATGACGGTGCTGGAGTACCTGGAATTCGCCGCCGAAATGCGGCAGATGGATCCCAGCAAGCGCGGTGCTCGCATCAAGGAAGTGGGCGGTCGCTGTGGCCTGTCGGATGTCGCCGGCAAATTGATCGGCGAGCTTTCCAAGGGGTTCCGCCAGCGCCTGGGATTGGCGCAGGCCATCCTTCACAATCCCGACATTCTGGTCCTGGACGAGCCGACCAGCGGCCTCGACCCCAACCAGATCGTCGAGATCCGTCAGCTGATCAAGGAACTGGGGAAGGAAAAAACGGTCATCCTGTCGACCCACATCCTCCCCGAGGTACAGGCAACGTGTACGCGCATCCTGATCATCAGCGGCGGCAAGCTGGTCGCCGACGACACACCCGAGGCCCTGCGGGCACGTGAAAAAGGCAGCCGTTACCGTGTCGTCGTCGAGGCCAACGGGACCGCCCAGGACACGGTTCGGGCCAAGCTGGCCGGCATCACCGGCGTCGCCCGCTGCGAAAAGATCGCGACGGAGACCGGTGCGCATGCGTTCGCGCTTGACGCCGGGACCAGTAGCGATTTGCGCCGCGAGATCTTCCGCGCCGCCGTCGACAATCACTGGCCGTTGCTGGAGTTGGTGCGTGAATCCGTCAGTCTGGAGGATGTCTTCCGCAATCTGACCACCCGAGATGACGCCCGCCCCGAGGAGGCCCGCTCATGAACCCCGCATTGGTAATCTCCAAGCGTGAAATTCGCACGTACTTCAATTCACCGGTCGCGTACATCGTCGTCACGGTCTTCACGCTGGTATTCGGCTTCTTCTTCTTCAACAATCTGTTCGTCGAGAAGCAAGCCGACATGCGCAGCTTTTTCAGTCTGGCGCCGCTGATGTTCTGCTTCTTCGCGCCGGCAGTAACCATGCGCCTGTTGGCCGAGGAGAAAGGGTCCGGCACGATCGAAGTTTTGATCACGATGCCGGTGCGCGACTGGGAGGTCGTGGTCGGCAAGTGGCTGGCCGCCATGGTGCTGCTGTGCACCACGCTGGGCCTGACCCTGGTCTTCGCCATCACCGTGTCGCGTCTGGGGCCCCTCGACAAGGGACCGGCCGTGGCCGGCTACGTCGGCCTTCTACTGATGGGCGGGTCGTACATCGCCATCGGCGTCATGGCGTCATCGTTCACGCGCAACCAGGTCGTGGCGTTGATCCTCGCGTTCGGAATCTGTTTCGCGCTGTTCTTGTTCGGCAAAGTTCTGCCGTTCGTTCCGGACGCGTTGAAACCGATCGTGTCGTTCCTCAGCACCGACACGCATTTTGAAAATGTGGCCCGTGGGGTGATCGATTCCAGGGACGTTGTGTACTACCTGTCCGTGATCGTGGTGACCCTGCTGGTCGCCACGACCTCTCTTGAATCGCGGAAGTGGAAATAGCCATGAGCATGGACAAGAAAAAACGCGCCAGCGCATCGAACGCCGCCTTCTATCTGGTGGCGGTCATAGGCATCGTCGTGGCCCTGAACCTGATCGGAACCCGCGTCTTCGGCCGCTTGGACCTGACCGAGGCCAAGGTCTACACGCTGTCCTCCGCGTCGAAGGACGTGGTGAAGACCCTGCCGGACTTCCTGACCGTCAAGGCCTACATTTCGGACGGCCTGCCGCCCGAAATGAAGTCCCTCTCGCGCTACGTGCGCGACCTGCTGGAAGAGTATCGATCGAACTCGAAGGGGAAGATGCGTTTCGAGGCCATCGATCCCGGCACCGACAAGAAGTTGGAAGAGGAGGCCGGCACGTGCGGCGTCCGCAAGCTGCAGGTCCAGAAACTGGAGGACACCAAGTTCGAGGTCGGTTCCTACTATCTGGGGCTGTGCCTGCAATACGACGGCAAGAACGAAGCGGTGGGCGAGATCATGGGCGCCGAGGGGTTGGAGTACCAGTTGTCGTCCCTGATCAAGCGCATGACCCAGCGCAAGCGAAAACTGGCGCTGACCAACGGCCACGGCGAACTGGACCTGCAACAGGGCTTCCAGACACTTCAACACGTCCTTTCCCAGGAATTCGAAACCACCAGCATCAACCCGTCGTCGGCTCCGATTCCCGACGACGTCGACGCGTTGCTGGTGGGTGGTCCCAAGCAGGCCTTCGACGACAAGGGCCGTCGGGAGATCGATGCCTTCCTGATGAAGGGCAAGGGCGTGATCTTCCTGGTCGACGGAATGACCATGTCGGCGCCCCAGAACAACAACATGCCGCAGATGCCGGGCGGCGGACCGAAGGTCGGTCAGGCCAACGATCCGGGACTTGCCGAGTTGTTGAAAGGCTACGGATTCAGCATCGGTCAGGACTTCGTTCTGGATCGCCAGAACGCGCCCGGACCCGTCGAGGTCGGCGGCCGCCGGATGCTGGCCAACGCCCCCATGTTCGTGGGCGTCGAGATGCAGCAGCCGAAGGACAAGGATTTCTCGCTGATGGCGGGCATCAAGGCGATCATCTTCCCCTACGCCAGTACGGTTGAACTGGTTGGCCCTCTGGCAGGGGGCAAGCCCGAGAAGGGCCGCCTGTGGAAACTAGCGCAGAGTTCAAAGGCCAGCTGGAAAGCGTCCGGTTTCTTCTTCTTCACGCCCGGCGCGCCGATCGAGGAGTCCAAAGATAAGGGACCGTTCGCCTTGGGATACGCGTATGAGGGACCGCTGAAGAGCGCGTTCGCGCCCGCCGCGGCGCCGGCCGGAATGTCCGCCCCCGACGGCGCCACACCGGGAGAATCCAAGAAGAAGGTACGTTTGATCGTGATGGGCGATTCGGATTTTGCTTCGGACGAATACTTCCCGATGAATCGCTTTCTGCCGATCTATGGCAACGGCGCGCAGTTCCTGTTGAACGCACTCGGTTGGGCGCTGGAGGACGAAGCCTTGACTCCCGTTCGGGCCAAGACCGTCACGTCGCGACCGATTCAGCTTGGGCCCGACCAGAAGGTCACGGCCCTGAAGATGTTCAACGTACTGGGCGTTCCTCTGGCCTTCTGCGCGTTCGGCGTCGTTCGTTGGCGCGTGCGGCGCTCGCGTCGCCAGGCCCAGAAGCTCTGACCGCAGTACATCCCCGCCTGACGTACAAGGACAAGGACCCATGAACCGGAAGAACCTGACCGCGCTTGTAGTCTTGGGAGTTCTGACCGTTGTCGCCGTGATCGTTTTGCGACAACCCGAGAAGGGCCAACGCGTGGGGGAGCGCCCCCGACCGATTCCCAAATTGGCGGTGGGGGGATTCGACGCCCTCAGCGTCACGAAGGGCAACGCGACGACCACCATCCAGAAGGTCGGCGCCGCCTATAAGGTCGTGGCGCCCATTCAGTTCGCGGCCGACGAGAACGTCGCCAAGCAAGCGTTCGAGGCGATCGAGAAGTTGGAATTCGGCGACATCGTCAGCGATCAAGTCACCAAACACGCCGAGTTCGAGATCGACGACGCCAAGGCCCTGAAGGTCATCGTGAAGAAGGGCGACAAGGCGATCACCGAGTTCCTGATCGGCAAGAGCGTCGGCGGCAACACCCTGGTGCGCGTGCCGGGTAAGAATGACGTTTGGACGGGTCTGGGATCCTTCCGTTACAACTTCGACCGCGACACCACCAACTGGCGCGACAAGACCATCACCAAATTCACGCAGACCGACGCCGAGAAGATCGAGGTCAAGGGCAAGGGCGGCGCCCGCGTGGTCGTGAAGAATGAAGGCGGGGACAAGTGGAGCGTGGTCGAGTCGAGCATGCCCATCGGCAAGTTCGACAATGCCATCCCAACCGGAATTTCATCCGCGATGGCATCGCTGATCACGAACGAATTCGCCGACGACGCCAAACCCGCCGACACTGGACTTGCCGAGCCTTCCACGACGGTGACCGTTTCGGTGAAGGGCGGCAAGACCGTGACGTTGATGGTCGGCAACAAGAAGGGCGACGACGACTACTACGTGAAAAGCGGCGATTCGCCGCAGGTCTACTTGGTCAAGCGCTACAACATCGACCGCGTGGACAAGCGTCCCATTGATTTTCGCGACAAGTCCGTCTGCGATCTGGCCGAGAGCGACGTGGGCGACATATCGGTCACGAACGACAAGGATTCATACGCCCTGGTTCGCGACCCGAAGAAAAACGAGTGGAAGGTCACCAAGCCGGCGGGGCTAACCCCGGATTCAGGGAAGCTGACCGGCATCGCGAGTGCCTTCAAGGACTGGAAAGCGGCCGGATTCGCGATGGATCAGGATCCGAAAGCGAACGGCCTGACCAAACCGAAGGCCGTGATCGTGGCGCAGAGCAAGGACAAGAAGCTGAAGTGCGCCCTGAAGATTGGCGACGAGACCAAGGACAAGATCAACTACGCCGCGCAGTCCGGAGCGTCCGGCGACGTCTACCTGCTGGCCAAGTGGGCGACGGACCGCATCCTGGTCAAGGTCGACGACCTCAAGAAGAAGGCCGAAGCGCCCCCGGCAGGCCCCGCCGACCCACACAAGAGGTAGCCGTCAGTAGCCATCCGGCCGGCCCCAGCCAGCTGGACTCGACCGCGAGTTTCACCCAGCGTGGTGGATTCGCGAGGGTCCACCGCACTGCGCATCCTCGCCGAAGACTTTATCGTCTCCGACATTCTAATCCGCAACGTCGAGCTTCGGACCAGAAGTACACTGGCGGGAAATTGGAACGATTGCCTGCTCCGACTCGCGCTAAACGTGAACCAGACCGGGCTGGCCTGGGTACTCGACAAGCTGCGCTTCAGCCACTAGCCGCAATGAGGCGCCTGGCCTGCGTCGGAGCGCTGGCTGTTTTCTTGTCGGGATGCGGAGACAATGAAGATGCCTATTTCGCGATTCTCACGTCTCAGCATTTCAGGGTCCATGTTTATCCGGGGGTGGTCCCGCGCGACAACCTCCTCGATACGCTCGAGGTGAATTTCCGGGACATTCGGGCATTCCTGAAGTTTCCGGAAACCCTAGTCGACTACTACCTCTATCCTTCAGTCGAGCTTGCGGCGAAACACTGTTTCCCCACGGAGGCAAATCCCTTGCCGGTCCCCTGCTCAAAGGGAGCGAGCGTGTATTCGAATGTCGCGCCCGATCAGCACGAACTCATTCACGCGTACATGTATGGGGTCGGAAAGGCGCCCCCACCCCTCCTCCAGGAAGGAGTCGCTGAGGGCGTGTCATGTCCAGGCCGATACGTGAATCCACTTGTTCCACCTTGGAGGGACGTCGTCGGCGCCCGAGCGCTGGGTACCTCGGCCGTTTATCACGCAGGTGTTGCGCTCTTTGTTTATCTGGTCCGCAACTTCGGAGTCGACCCTTTCGTGGAATACTTTGGTCGCGCCCGCGACACACAGGATCCCGACCTGTTCCAAGCCGACTTCGAATCGTTCTGGGGCATCTCACTCGACACGGCCTGGATCGAGATGCTCCGCTCTCGTTCCGTTGACGACCGTATCAACCCGATCTGTCCCTGCACACAGCCCGTGACTCTTCCGCTGGACGGCAGCCAGATCGACACCCGTTCGCTTGATACCATGACGGTCCCCCTACCCGACGAACACCCCGGGCCCTATCTATTCTCGACCGAACATTCCAGTAGGCTTGCCAACTGCGCCCAGGATGTCTTGTCGTTCGACCTAGCGGGCCAGCCCAACAGGCGGCGCGCAATCACCACCGCCAGACTCCTGCCGGAACGCCACTACATCTCCGCGGGACTGGGCACCTCCGTGACGGCCCAAAGGGGTGACTTCGTCGCACGAACTTGCGCTGAAGCAATGCCGATCGCGGTTCCGACCGGTTATTCGGGTGCGCTCGACATGCTGGTCGCGGGCGAATCAGGTGACGTATCGCCGGGCGACTGGTTCGCGCGGTTTGTCTTCGATGACGGACCTCGCACAGTCCTGGTGAGCCCGTCTGTTTTGTCCACGCAAACGCTCCGGATCTGCTCGTCATGCGAGGCTGCTGGCGACGCATGCGTCCCGATCGCACTGAACCAGGGCGACGTCACCGTGACAGTCGGACCGGAAATGGTCCTCCGCGCCACCTACAGCATTCCCTTCCGGGATGCCAATAAGCCGACCGTCCGGGGAACGACCGTCTTCGTTTCCCCACCGTGAGCGACCGCGCACCCTCTCCCGCTTCGTGACACACTTTTCAGGTGCAGCGCCAACAGCTCCTGTTCTTGTGCGTGGCGAATCCCAACCCGACCAGTTCGGTCGTGGCGTGGTCGCTGTTCGATGGAACCGGAGGCGCCGCGACGATGGCCGGCGACGCGGACACGCCGCCCTATGAGTCCGTGCTGGCGGCGATGAAGGATGGCTGGCGGGTGATTCAGGTTCCGCAACCCGGCGCGGCACCATCGGGCCAGGAACACCAGACCGCCTTTCTTCGCTTCGAGTACGTGCTGGAAAAGTTGGTTGACCGAGCACCTGGGGCTGTAGGTGTCTGAACCGCTGCTGTCGTCAACGTCGAGGACCACGGGGCCTGACCTACCGCTGCTGTTGTCCAAGGACGTGGCGGCGTTCGTCACCCACGGATTCCTGCGATTTGATGACATCGTGCCACCGCCCCTGTGTACCGGCGCGCTGGCTGAACTGGCCGCCGGCCTTGCCCCGACACCGTATGGGGCCCCGCGAGCCAACCCAGAAGCCGCATGGCCGGGACGCCCGCTCGAGGAACTGTGGCTCGACTCCCCGGCGGTGGGTGCGGTCCTGCGCCTGCCCCGCGTGGCGAGCATCATTCAAAGCCTGGTCGGGCCCGAAGCCCGCTACGACCACCACTACGCGCACGTCGTCCCGCCCCGCCAGCGATGGAGCCAATCCTGGCACGCGGACGCGATCCTGGACCCCCGCCCATTCGCGTTCGATATCCAACTGTTCTTCTTCTTCCACGACACCCCCCGCGAGGCCGGGGGCACGATGATCCTTCCCGGCAGTCACCTGCGCCGCGTGAACGAATCAGATATCGCCCGTTATCAGAACTTCCGAGGGCAACTACCGACGGTGTGTCGGGCCGGAACCCTGCTGGTCTGCCACCACGGAATCTGGCATTGCGGGCAGCCGAACCACACCGACCAGCCGCGCACGATGTTCAAGCTGCGTGTCGGGCCTGCGGTCCGTCAGCTTCGCCTGTGGGACACACGCGACATCGACGATCCCGCGATCGCCGATACGATGCGCGCCAATCACCCGTGGACAGGCGGCGATGCCCGCCTAGAGATCGTCAACCGCATCAAGCTATGGCGATACCTGACGGGGAACGCGCGCTTCGACATCGACTACTGGCTGACGCGAATCGAGAACCAACCGTAGTCGACAGTGCCCCTCAGGAAACCGGGGGAGCGAGAAACGTGCTGGTCGCCAGGTCCCGCCCCCGGCCCCCACGGTGCGACGGTCCCGCCGTGCGTGCTCGGTTGTGAATCAGGTTCGCCTGCCGGCGCAATTCCTGGGCGGCGACCTTGCGTCCGCTTCGCTCTTCGTAGTCGGCGTAGGCACCGAACGCCCGTCCCAGCTCCAGCTCGGAGACCACGTTGCTCAGAATCTCGATCGCGCGATCGAACATCTCGCGCGCGCCACCCAGATCCGAATCCCCCGGCGCACCCAGTCCGACCGCCGAGGCCAACACCCGCAGGGCCGCCCCCGCGACGGGAGGCGCGCCGATCTTCTCGGCCAACTCGAACGCGGCGCGCGCTTCGTCCCGCGCTTCCACGGTTTCGCCGCGTGCCAGGTCGACCTCGGCAAGACCGCGCGAGGCCTCGCACAACAACAGCTTCGCGCCAAACTGCTGGGCGATCTGCTTGGCTTCCACGAAATACGGCCGCGCCACCGCCGGGCGCGCCTCGACCATCCAGCAATCACCTATGGCGATCGCAATGCTGCACTCGAACAACCGTTCGCCCAGCTCCCGGGCCAACGCCATGGCCTCGTCCAAAATCGCTACCGCCCGGTCCAGCCGGCCCAGATCACGCTCCAGGGCCCCCAACTCCAACAGAGAGGCCACCATGCCCTGCCTGTCTCCAGTCCTTCGGCGCAGCTCGATCGCCTGCCTGACGTGCCCCTCGGCGGCAACCAGATCGCCGGTCTCGTGCTCGACCTGCCCCATGCGCGCCAGCGCCAGCGCCTTGCCGCGATCGTCGCCCAGCTGATCGCGGAGCTGGTAGGCGGCGCGGTGACAGTCCAGCGACGCCTCGGGCTCGCCGCCCAGCAGATAGAACCGCCCGACGTCGTCCAGCGTCGCGGCGATGCCCGGCAAATCGCCCGCGATCTGGAACAGCTGGCGCGCGGTCTCCAGATGCGAGATGGCGGCACGATGCTCTCCCAGCGTGCCGTGCAGCCTGCCGATGCGACCGTGGGCCGCCCCACCCTTCGCCGGCAAATCCAACCGCCACGCACAACGCAGCATCTCCTGAAAATGCGCCAGCGCCTCGCGTGTACGGCCCAGCCGCGCCGCCAGATCGCCGACGGCGTACAGCGCGTCCATCCTGGCGACCGCGTCGTCCAGATCCAGCAACCGCACCGCCCGCAGGTACAACGTCCGCGCCCGCTCCAGCTCGACACGTCGCCGCGCATCGGCCGCCGCGGTCAGAAAACAGTAAGCCGCCCGTCGCGGATCGCCGCTGTCTTCGTACAGTTGCCCCAACATTTCGAAACGCACCTCGCGTCCCGCCCCGCCACGGCTCTCCAACCACTGGGCCGCGAAACGACGACGCCGGGCAAGCAACTGGGGTTCGGCACCCGCCAGCAGCAGGTTCACGTCCATCAGATGTTTGAACGCCCATTCCGCGTCACCCGGCAGACTGCTTTGGTCCGCCGCCACCAAGATGTCCCGTCCGGCCAGTTCAGCCAGCACGGACCGTATCTCGGGAATCGCCGCGTCCGGACCAAAGACCGACGTCCCGTCCAGGGGCTCCGCGGCCAACCGGCCCAGTGCCACAACGCCCCCGGTCCAGAACACCGGTCCGAACGCGGCCGCCCGCGCCAGAAGCTCACGTTCGACCACGGTCAGACTGGCGACACGGCTTTGCGCGGCTTCCTCCGGCGCCAGATTCAGCGGTTGCGTCTCGGCCCGCTCGACGTCGAACCACCAACCTTCCCCGGTCTCGGCGACCAGGACACCATGACGGGCGTAGACATGAAGAAGCTGCTCCAGCAAATGCGGATTGCCGCCCGATTCGACGGCGGCCCGGTCGACCAGGGCGGTCGGCAGGGGTTCTGGTCCAGAGGCATCCAGGATGGAACGAATCATCGCGTCGATGTCTCGCCGCCCCAGCGCCGCCGGCTCGACGCGCGTGTGGCTGCCATCGCCGCGTCCCCAATCGGGTCGGCGCAGCAACAGGTCGGGCCGCGCCGTCGCGACGAACACCACGGCCGCTTCCCCCAGCTCGCTGGCGATCTGTTCCAGAATGTCCAAAGAATCATCGTCGGCCAGATGCAGATCGTCGACGGCCAGGACCAGAGGCGACTGCTGCGCGTCCTGTTCAAGGAAGCGGCACAGGACCGCCCGGGCCAGATCCGCCCCCTGCCGTGGCGTCCCCGCCAGGGCATGCGACAACGGACTCTCGCGCAGGTCGAACCCCAGAAATCGTCCCAATAGCGACGAGATCTCCGCCACCCGCCGGTCGGCGAACACGTTCTGCATCTGGTTCCGAAACTGCACCAGGGCGGCCTCGGGTCCCATCTGGGGGCTGATACCGAAGCGTTTTCGCAACAATGCCCCTATCAGATTTCCGTCGCCGGCCGCCGCGATCCCCGGCACCGACAAAGCCACCCGCACCACACGCAATCCGGGCCCTTGCACCTCCGCCAGCCACTCGGCAAGCAGCCTGGTCTTGCCAATTCCCAGCGGCGCGACGACGGTGACCACCTGAGGCGCGCGAAACCGGACGGCCCGATCCAATGCCGCGTCGAGAGCCTGAAACTCCGACTCGCGACCGACGAAATCGGCGGGCTGAAGTACGCCCGTCCACCCGGGTACCCGCTCCTGCCCTTCAACGTCCATGACCCAAGTAAACGCTCGCCCACCGTGGCCGTCCAAAAAACTCCCAATCCAGAATTCAGGTTCGACGCGGCCACGCAAGACGATAGTCGCAAGAACACAAGCAATACCGATCAGATACCAGACAAGTCCAATCTATTGGTTGATGTCTTCAAGCTGATCGGGCGTCACGCCTTCCGACAGTGCGCTCCACTCGCCAAGACCATCCGACGCTGTCCGACGCTTCCGACGCTATCCGACGCCGAAATCGATGATCATCACCCCACGCTTGGGCTGATCGTCGTCCTTGTCATCTGTATCGCCCTGATCGGAGCGGTCTTTTTCCTCCCGCTCCCGCTCCTCGTTCCGTTTCCGCCACTGCTCGCCTCGCTCGTCATGAGAGGGGATCTCCAATTGAGGCCGCTCACTTCGCCGGCGTTCGTCCTCCTCCCGGCGACGGATCTGTTCGATGATCCAGGGCTCGAGCATGTTGTTGGGCCTCTCCTACGTCCTGCAATATCGCTGCCGCCTAGTCAAGATCGGCAATTAGCTCCATCAACCTTAGCTGGAAATATCCCAAGCGATCACGGTCTCTTGTCGCTTACGGAAATTTTTGCGACGTCCATCGCGCCGATTCACTTTCACCACACCGACTATCCGCCGACGTCACCTGGCGTCATCGATCCTCCAGACGCCATCCTCAAACACGAAACGCACCTCGCCTTCTCCTCTTGCGTCACGCGCGGCGCCTTGCACGTCGGCTCTGCGGCCATCTGAACCGTAGGGCATATGCGCCTCGGTTCCGAGATCGATGATTGGTTTGTCCAGGTTCTCCCGCAGGATCCGCAGTATCTGCCTCTGTGAACCCGATCCTCCCCCCTCCCAATACGCACGTAGGCTCTCCTCGGTTACAGAGGGCCGGTGGCGCGCGGGGACCAAGCGCAAAACGACGTCATACCGCCGTTGCTCGACCGCGCGCACCAAGGTTCGCAGCGCGGCCCGCGGCGATTGTTGACCAAACGGCACCAAAGGATGGTCATCCAGCTTCCATCCGGCTCCACCGTCCGACACCAGGATAAGGCGCTGCCCTGCCCGCGTCTCCACGACGGCACGCGTGGAGCCCGAAAAACTCTCCCGCGACAAGGCAGCCGCGTCGGCGTTGATCGTCTGACGCTCGGCCTCGATCTCGGCGCGAAATTTCGCCAGCGGAACCCGCCGCCGGTAGTCGTCGGACATCAATCCGTAGGCGTGTTCCCAACGACCCAGCGTCACGCTGGTTGCAAACGTACGAACGACGTCGGAGGGCGTGGCCGCGCGATGAGCGCAGCCCGGTGCAAAACCGATCCCAATTAGGGCCAGCATGGCGCAAGCGCCGGTCCACGCCCGACGTTTCACGGCGTCACGGACAGGCTGTATCGATCCCGCGCGTTCGCGCCACGACCAGAGGCCTCGCGAACCTGGATCAGACAGCAGCCATCCGTTCCAGGATTCACCCGCGTCGGAGCCGATGAGTCACCCCCGGTTCGAAACCTGGTGAGTTCCTTACCTGTCGTCGTCTGAACGCGGGCCTCCAGGTTCAGTCCCGCAATCCCGCGCAGCGACACCGCCAACGAGCCCGATGGCCCCACCGGGGTCTGGGTCAGCCAGAAGTCGACATCTCCCCGGGGAAAACAAAGGCCCATGCCCGTCACGGCATCCGGCAGCGGGGTCGCCAGCGCCGTCGTCCCGTTCGGTTCGCGTTCGCCGCCGGCCTCCAGGGGGCGGCTGGTGGTGCGAATCTTGTATTGCTCGTCGAGGTTGCCGTCGCCCTTCCCGGCCGAGAGCCGCACGAGGACCGATGCCGCGACGTACAGATTGGCAAGGCGTTCCGCTTCCCGTCGCTTGCCCGCGTCGATCTTGGTGATCACGGTTCCGTCTTCGCCGATGACCTCGATCTTCAGATCCACGCGCTCGGGCGGGGTCACCTCGAAATCCAGTTCGACCGGCATGGCGGCGTTGTAGCGGTAGACGTCGACATCCCCGGGGCCCAGGTACCCCAGGAAGTTTCCATCGCCGATCGGTACCGCGTGCGCGGGGGTGTCGTTTGGCTCCAACTCGGCGTCGGCCTTGGCTTCCTCGGAGCGCAGACGCAGGTTGTAACGCGCGTCCAGGTTTCGTCCCGATTCGGCGCGAACCACCACGAACATGCTTGGTTCCGACGACGGGAGGCGAATGTTGCGAATCGCGACGCGATCACCTTTTCGGCCGCGTTGTTCGATCATCTTGTGTTCGACCGAGTCCAGAATGCTGACCGACGCGGCCACACCGTCGGGGGGATCAAGGTCGACGGACAACACACTGCCCTCCGGCAACCCGCTGACGGGCAAGCGAAACCAGTCCTCGTCACGACGCCAACCCAGGTAGCCAGACACGTCACCGCCGGGAACCACGTCACCGGCCAGGGAGCCCTTCCCGTTCGGCTCTATTTCGTCGCCCGGATCAAAAGCCAACAGACGAACGGTCAACCGGTAGGCGGCGGTTCCCAGCGATCCCACGGTGCCGGCACCAACACCTATGCCAGCAACGCCACCGGTGCCGTTGGCGTTGCCCACGCCGGCAACCCCCGGATCGCGGCGTGGTTTCCCTGTCCCGGCAGGTCCGCTTCCCGTCGCGGTCGATGCCAAGGCTGGCTTCACGCGCACGAAGTAGGTACCCGGAATGACCGCCAGGTTGGCAATGCCTTCCATCTCACCCGGCGTCGTCCCGACCGACGCGATCAGCACCCGCCCCTGATCGTCCATCGCGTCGATCGAGATCGCCAGTGACGGATCCGGTCTTACGTCGATGGCCAACCGTTGCCGGGGCGGCGCCGCGGCACCATCGGCTTCAGCGGTAACCACCGCCGGGGGTGGAACCACGATCCGAAACAGGTCCACGTCCTTGGCCTTGGCTCCCGGCGGGGAAACCAGATGCCCCGCGATACCCACCGCGGACGTGCTGGTCGGGGCCAGTGCTTGGGCGTTCGCCAGCAGGTCGTTTGGTTCCACCTCGTCCGACAGGGTCAGCCCCGGCTCGGTCGTCGTTTCCGGCGCCAGCACCACCGCCGCGCCATCGGGCCTGGGCGGAAGCCGCGATCGGCGACAACCGGACAGCGCCCAGGTCGCGGAGAGCAGCAGCAACCCCATTCCCGCCGCCCGAACCAGACCGCGGCTTGTCGGCAACTTGTTACGTCCCGTCTGCGGGATCCGCGGCAACCGGGGTGCCTTTGTCGGAATCCGCCGGTTTTGGCTTGGGCTGGATGCTGGCCATGAATTCGGCTTCAGCGACCACCACGCCACCGACCTTGGCCTCGCCCCGCATCTTCCAAATCGCACCGCCCTTGCGAAGCGGCGTGACCACCAGTGTCAGCTGATCCCCAGGCACCACCGGCTTGCGAAACTTCGCCTTGTCGATCGACATGAAGTAAATAACCTGTCTCTCGGGATCGAACTTGGTCAAGCGAGCGGCGTAAAGCGCCCCCGCCTGGGCCAGCGCCTCGATGATCAGTACGCCCGGCATCACGGGATGTCCTGGAAAGTGCCCCTCGAAGTGGGGCTCGTTCCGACTGACCAACTTGGTGGCGACGATTCGATCGTCGTCTATTTCCTCGACCCGATCGACCAGCAGAAACGGATAACGGTGCGGCAGCACCCGCTCTATGGCGCGGATGTCATACGCGGCCGTCATGTTTCTGCCATGTCCCCTGTCCGACGTTTACCCTGCGCGCCGGTCTATTTCTTCGCGGGAATCGACACCTTCGCTGGCGTAGGCGTCTTCGCGGCGCCGGCACCCGAGGCCGCTGTCGCGGGTGTCGCGCCCTCACCCGAGTTGTAGCGACGAATCAGCTCGTTGGTCAGATCGAGGTGTGGCTTAGCGAACAGGACCGCGGACTGCTGGCGGTCGAGGACCATCGTGAAGTTCTCGGCGGTGGCGATCTTGGTGATGATCTTGCTCATCCGCTCGAAAATCTTCGCCGTCGCCTCCTGCTCCTTGCCGCTGAGGTCCTGCTGGTGGCGCATGTATGTCTGCTGAACCTTCTGCATGCGCTCTTGCAACTCGGATTCCTTCTCGCGCACCTTTTCGGCGGGCAACAAGGTCTTCTTCTTGTTCAGGTCCTCGATATCCTTCTTCAAAGTCTCCTGCTGCTCGTCCAGCTCTTTCTGCTTGGCATCGAAGATCTTCTTCAGGTTGGCCTTGGCCTTGCGACCGTCCTCCGTCTCGTTCAACGCGCGCTGCAGATCCACGTAGCCGAGTTTCACCTCTTCGGCGTGTGCGGCGATCGGCGAGGAAGCGAGCAAGAAAGTTCCCAAAAGTAACCAGCGCGTCATGTCCATTCTCCTTTGACCGGCGACAACTAGCAGATATTCGGCCCGATCGCGAGGGAATACACCCCAGGCGGCGGGTGGGCCCCCCCCATCTAGAAGAAGTTGCCGATCGTGAATTCGAAAACGATGGGTTGTTCCAATGGCAGGGTTTTGAACGGGATGCCCCATTCGAAACGCAGGGGTCCGATCGGTGAGAACCAGCGAAGACCGAATCCCCAACTGGCGCGGTAAGCGCCGACGTTCCAGGGGCGTTGGCACGGATCCTTGGACACGTCGACATCAAACGGCTTCAACGTGCAGTAGAAATCCTCGAGGTTGAACGAGTTCCCCATGTCGCTGAAGACGACGCCCCGGATACCCACCTTGGCGAACAACGGGAACTCGATCTCCGCGTTGCCGATCACCTGCGCGTTGCCGCCGATGCGGAAGGGCCGCAACGGAGAATCCGACGCCAGGTCGGGAGGCGAGTGAATAACCGGCCCTAGGGAACGCGGGGAGAAGCCGCGAATGTCGTAAATACCGCCGACGAAGTACCGCTCGAAGATGGGAACGCCCCGCGGATCGCGGCTGGCGATGACGCCCCCCTCCAGTCGCAACCGAAACACGAACGGCCCCCAGATGGGATAGAAGTACCGCAGCGCGGCCTCGTACCGGGTGAAGATGTTCTGCGAGAAGAGAACGTTCTCGGCGACCTCGGCCGACAGGGTGTTGTAGAAGCCGCGCGTGGGAAACATGCGGTCGTTGCGCGTGTCGAACGACAGCAAGGTGCGCACCGACGACGTGACTCCCGATCTAAGGAGGTTGGCCTGCGATCCCGCCGGAATCGGATCCCGCTGCCCACCGGTGAAAAACCCGCGAAGACCGCTTCCGCTCGAGATCCCGACCCGTTCCCAGTTGTAGGTCAGCAGCAACCGCAGGTCGTCTTTCAACAAGTATCCCCAGGTCAGGCTGCCTCCGTAGGACGATCGCACGAACGAATAGAGGTACCGATCCTGTTTGAAAAGGTTGAAACCGAACGTCCACTTTGTGTCCAGGAAGTACAAGTCCTGAAAAGAAAGCAGGAAGAGTTGCCGGAGACCGGACAGCTGGGCCTGGACGGTCAGAGACTGCCCCCGTCCGAAGAAGTTGTTCTGCGAGATCTGGGCCTGGGCGATGAAGTTCTCGACCGACGAGAAGCCGGCGCCGATCTGAAACGTCCCCGTGGGGCGTTCGGAGACCTCGACGTTGACCTCCATCATATTGTCGGTCGACCCACGCCGGGTGGACAGATCCACTTTTTCGAAATATCCCAGGGCGTTCACGCGCCGCTTTGAATAGTCCAGGGCCGTCTGGCTGAACGGCTCACCCTCGATGATCCTTAGCTCGCGGCGGATGACCTTGTCCCGGGTCTTGCTGTTGCCCCGGATGTTGATCCGCTCGAAATAGACCAGCTCCCCCTTCTGGATCTCGAAGGTGACATCGACGGTGCGGGTCTTCTCGTCGACCGGCGTGGCCGGGGTGGCGTTGACGTAGGCGTATCCGCGATCTTTGTAGTAGTCGGTCAGCTTCTGCAGGTCCTCGCTGAGCTTCGACCGGTTGAATATCTCGCCGGGCTTCACCGAGACCTGCGCCAAAAAGGCCTCGCGGGCCTGCAACAAATCGCCCTTGATGTCGATCTTGCCCAGGCGATACTGCGGCCCCTCCTCGATGCTGATGCTGATGTACATGGACCGCTTGTCGGGCGAAAGCTCCAACACCGGTGTTCCGACCTTGACCTGCACATAACCGCGGTCCCAGTAGTGGGCCTGCAGCAAGATCAGATCGCGCTGAAAAACGTCCTCGCGGTAGGTTCCCGCCTGGGTCAGAAGCGACAGGATATTTCCTTCCTTGGTGACCACGACCTCGTGCAATTCCCGGTCGGAAATCGCCTTGTTTCCGACGAAGTTTACCCGGCGCACCTCGACCTTGGCGTGTTCGTGGCAGCGGAACCAGACCTCGACCTCCGACGGACTCGGCCGCTTCAGCTCGTAGTCCACCTCGGCCATGTAGAAGCCTTTTTCGACGTACAGCTGCTTGATTTTCTGGACGTTCTTCTTCAGCTTCGCCAGGTCCAGGACCTGCTCTTTCTTGAGATCCAGGATCTCGTTGATTTTGGTCAGGCTGACCTCATCGTTCCCCGCGACGTAGATCTTGCTGATGGTCGGCTTCTCCTTCAGCACGAAAACGATCGCCAACCCGCCGCCGCCTTTCACATCGGTGCTCTCGACCTGCACGTCCTCGAAGAATCCCATCTTCCAGATCGCGCGCACGTCCGCCCTCAGGATTTCTTGATTGATGCCGGAGCCCGGTGCGGTCTTGATGACGACGCGGATGGCGTCATCCTCCACCTTGCGATTTCCGCGAAAATGCACGCGGGCGACGGTCAGATTCGGGGCCGCCGCCGCCGATTCCTTCGCGTCCTTCCCGTCTTTCGCGCCTTGCGCCTCTTGCTCCGCCTCGTCGCCAGTCTGGTTCGCATCGGGCCGGCTCGGCTTCTCAGTCGGCTCTTCGCTTGGGTTGCGCGTGTCGGCCGCATCGACGACGCGCGCCGGTACCATGGGCCCGGCGACGATTCCCAGGACCAACAGGACGACGTGCGAACGCCGAGGCAAATTCAGAAATCCGATCAAACCGACGGATCCCCTTCAAGCAGGATGCCGTCGACCATGCGCAACCGTCGGCCCGTCTGCGCGGCCAGTTCGGGGTTGTGCGTGACGATGAGCAGTGTCATCCCGAACTCACGATTCAGTTCGAAGAACAACTCGTGCATCTCTCGGCCCGTCTTGGTGTCCAGATTCCCGGTCGGCTCATCCGCCAACAGCAGGCGCGGATGAAGCAACAGAGCACGCGCCAACGCCACCCGCTGCTGCTCGCCGCCTGACAGCTCACCCGGGCGGTGCAACAGCCTGTCCTCAAGCCCCAGACGCGTCAGAATCGCCCGCGCCTTGGCGACGCATTCGGCTCGCGGAATACGCAAGATCAGCCCCGGCATCATCGCGTTCTCAAGCGCGCTGAATTCGGGAAGCAGGTGATGAAACTGGAACACGAATCCGACCTGTCGATTTCGGAATGCGGCCAGCGTCGCGGGGCTCATCCGCGTGACGTCGACACCATCGAACAGAATGGTCCCCGACGTCGGCAGGTCGATGGTCCCCAGAACGTGCAGCAGCGTCGATTTGCCCGCGCCGGACGCACCGACCACCGACACGATTTCACCGGGCATGACCTCGAAGTCGATGCCCCGCAGCACGGGCAACTGTCGCCCCGTGTGTTCGAAGACCTTCGTCAGACCCCGCACCACCACGTGGGCGCCGGACGAGGTCGCGGCGGACGGCGCGGGGAGGCTCATAGGGGGCGTTAACCTAGTCGGCGCCCCCTTTGGTGTCAACGCGCGCGACCACTGCACAAACCCTGGGACTCCGGGCGCTTACGCCGGGTTGCCTGGGTTTAGTTCCCGCTGATTCGAACCAGGTGAACGAAAGCGCGATCGTCTTCAAAGCGCCGCGCCAACTGGTACGCGATCGAGACCGGAAGTTCCGCGATGGCAAAATTCAGCGACAGGGACCCTCCTGCGGCGGCGTGCCGGGTGGCCTGGCCATCGGATGCCACGACGCCGAAGAAGGCCAGGTTCACCTGTCGCAGGAAGAACGACGGCAACAGTCCCAGCGCGGACGCCGATCCCCAGTCGATGATGAACGGATACCGGTACGCCGCGTTCGCGATCACGATCCGATCGGTCGCGATGGGGTAGTCCTCGTATCCCCACAGGGGTTCGAAGAAGCGAACGTTGGGCGGCAGTGGATCAGCGACCACCTCAGGCACAGGCGGACCGTCCGGAGATCTCCTGGTGTACAGAGTCGTGACGCCCCCGCCACCCACCTGCAACCAACGCATGCCGTTCTGCAGCCCGGTCACGGCGCGACCGCTGACGCTGAGAAGAAGCCTGTGGCGCCGCGAGAACGGCAAGGGTGTCACGGCGGTGATCTCACCGCGCAGGTCGGTGAGCGTGCTCCCCGCCGAACTCCAGGTTGCGGGATAAACGAACGCGTCGGCAGCCGCGTATAGCAGCCGACGCGCGCCCGCGTAGGCCGTTGATTCGGCGGCGGTGTAGCTGGTGTGAAGATACGGGCCCGCCACGCGCCGCGATTCCACCGCGACCGTCGGCTCCCCGGGCTGGTTGTCCTCGGTCAAATTGAACCCCAGCGTCACGGGGTTGCCGTAGAACGACCGCGTCATGTCGACGTTCGCCTGCCGTTGACGTTTGTCCAGCGTGTAGTCCTGGGGACGGGGCACGGGCGCGTTGACCGGCTGGGGAGGAACGTCATGCAACGACAGGAACATGCCCGTGAGGGTCAGCGTGTACGGGGCCAGCAGCCGGTTCGCGTAGCCGAAACCGACGCCGTAGCCAGGCCGGGCGCTTGCGAACTGGTACGTGCCCGTCAGCGTCCAGCGGTGAAACTGCAGGCGATCGTTGCCCGCCAGGACCAGACCCAGTGCGAAAGCCTGCCGCCCCGTCGCTGTAAATGTCGGTCCGTGGAGCAACGGCACGAACAGGTGATCGGTCGCGTGATACGGCTGGTCCGACAGGACCAACAGCGCCTCGTCGATCGCCGCCGTTGCGTGCGGCGCTTGCGGGAACGCTGCCACGGGAGCCGGGTCTGGATTGAGCACGGACGGCGGAGGCAGCGAAACCTCGTCCAGGGTCCAACGCCAGCCTTCCCTATTGAGGAACCGCAACGTCCCGCGCGCCACCTGCGGCTGAAATGCCAGGTACGGCGCGCGCGTGACTGGCCGCGATCGGCCTGTGCGCAGGTCGGCAAGGTGGACCTGAAACCCGCGGTCACCAACAGCGGCGGACAGATAGACGACCCTGTCGTTGTCGGCCCAGGATCCATCATGGACCGGATTACGGCCGTCGGTCAGCGTGGTCAGGGTCGCGCCCGAGGCGGCGTCGAACACCACGATGCGGAAGCCGCGCCCATCAGCGACGGTCGCCACGATACGTTTGCCGTCGGGGGAGTAGCGTGGCAACGAAATGAAGTATCCCGCGGCCGCCTTGACCAGTACGCGGATAACTCCAGTGGCGATGTCCAACAATGCCAAATCGTGGCGATCGCCGTCGGCCCGCGCGAACGCGTAGACGCGCCCGTCGGGACTGATCGATCCCCCCGCCCCTCGCAGATCCGGGCAGATGATGGTCAGGGCGGCGGTGGCCAGATCGACACGTACCAATCGGCTGGCTTGAAACGTGGCATCCAGATCCAGCGCGGTGAAATACAACGCACTTCCATCCGCGGTGAAACTGAGCGGACCCGTGAGCTGGGGGGCGCCGATTTTGAGGCGCCGGGGCGGCAGGAGGTCGATCAAATTCAGCGATAGGCGCACGTCGCCCCCGGGGCCACGCACAATCAATCGCGGGGGCGTGTCGTGGTCGGCCAGCAACAGCGCCTCGGTTCCATCGACGGCGCGGGCATACCGGGCGTTGGTCCCCGCGGTCGAGATCACGCGCTGATCGGCAGGTCGCTCAACCAACGGATGTCGCGCGGCGACGTCGGCGGCGAATTCGTCGATCAAGGTCGACAGGCTTTTGTCGTAGGCCTGCCAAAAGCGAACATTGACCCACAGTGGAAAGAAGATCGCCCGCGCCTGCACGTCGATCAGCTTCCACAGACGCCATTGCCCATATCGCTCGGCCAGAAAACGCACGAACTGACTTCCCACCAGGTATTGATGGCCACGTTCGAAGTCGCGATTCAGCGCCGACAGATCGCCACCATTGAGCTGTCTCCCCGCGACACCCGCGGCGAACACGCCGTGCCAGTACGGCCAGGCCAGGCGGCCGACACCGGGCCGCAACCGGGTCTCGTAGTAGACCGCCAACCCCTCGAAAAACCAGGAATCAAGACCAATTTGGGGCGAGTACGTCTCGCCGAACAGGACATTCAGGACAAGCCCCAAGCCACCAATCTGCTGAAACTGAACGTAGTGGGTCAGTTCGTGGCAGGCGATCGGAACCGGATCCTGGGGCAGGCCCAGTTCCAGCGAGAAGGTGTCCAGCGTTCCGTACGTGGGAACGACCGCGACCGGCTGGTAGCCCGCGAAAGGTGGAGCGGCGAATGCGTTGTTGAAGGTGAGCTCGGGCAGGATCAACGTCATCCGTCGGTCGGCGATGAGATTGTGAACCTGGGAGAACGCCTTCAACGCAAGCGCACAGGCCTCGACGCCACCCGCGAATCGATACGCCTGCTCGCGCCGCGATTCAGGGTAGTAGATCCGCAGGCTGGCTGTCTCCAAGCGGCGCATGGGGGTCCGCGCCAGCGCGGTCGCCACGTCGTCGGGAAGCAGCGGTTGCTCGGATGTCGCGCAGCCGCCCGCCCCGAGGAGAAACAACCCCAGCCCAACCAAACCCCTCCACCCACCCCAGGTTTCTGTCACACGGGCCGCCTATTCGTACCGAAGTCCCTCGACCGGGCGCATCCGTGAGGCCAGAAACGCCGGGTACAACGTCGCCAGGCAACACAGGCCCAGCGCCGCGGCCGCGACCGACGCGATCTCGCCCACGCGCATCACGACCGGCAACTTCTGGATGTAGTAGACGTCCGGGTCCAAAGGCAGACCGAAGCGCGCGATCAGCACACAAGTTCCGATCCCAAGCGCCAGGCCGATGGTCAATCCGACAAGGCCGATGTACAGCCCCTCGGCGAAGAACACACGCAAGATGCCCCCGTCGGTGGCACCCATGGATTTCAAGATCGCGACCTCGCGTCCCTTTTCGGTCACCAGCATGATCAGGTTCGAGACAATCGAAAACGACGCGACCAACGCGATGAACGTCAGCACGATGAACATCGCCACCTTCTCCAGACGCAGCGCCATGAACAGCGCGCGGTTCAGCTCCTCCCAGGAGCGAACCTCGTAGTCGGGGCCCAACAGCTTGGCGATGTGCGCCGACGTGACGGCGGCTGCGTCCGCATCGGACGTGCGCACCTCGATCCCGGTCACCTCCCCGCGCATGTTCAGAAACTTCTGCGCTTCATCCAGCGCCACGTACGCCAGCTTGGAATCGAATTCGTACATGCCCGAGTAGAAATGGCCGGCGACACGAAACGATTTCAATTTCGGCATCGGTCCGGTGGGACCGATGCCGCACAACGGACACGCCACATCAACCTCGCTGCCCATGTAGACGCGCAGTGAATGGGCGAACAGCTCTTCTCCCAGAAGGATGCCGGGCAGCTCGCGCGGTGGCGGCAATACCAGCGGAGGGGCGACGGGGAACTCGCGAACTCCCATCTCGGGCGGACGCGCCCGAGCTCGATCCTTTTCATCCGACCCGGACGCAACGGACCCGGACGCAGCGGGGTCCCGCGCACCGGGTCCTGGATCGATCGCATCGTCCAATGCCGGCGCCACCGAGGCCCGACCATCAATCGGTATGCGATCGGGGTGAAGCAGGAATTCCACGCCACCCTCCTTCAACGTTCGTCCTAGATCCAAGACCCGCGTGGCCCGGGCAGGCTCGATGCCGCGCAGGATGATACCCATGCCCGCAGCATTGGAGGTGTGTTTCACGATGACCTCCGATTCGACGTAGGCCATCATCTCGACGACACCCGGCTGGCCGGCGACGCGCGCCTGCACATCCTTCCAGTCGGTGAACGGCTTGTCGTCCGCTCGCCCGATGACGATGTCGGCCTTGGTGGCGCGAATCTTCGATTTCAGGTCCAGCTCGAACCCTGACATGATCGACAGCGTGATGATCGGCGCGCCCGTCCCCAACAGGACGCCGAACATCGAAAAGGCCGTAAACACCGTGAAGGTGGAAAACAGCGCCCCCAGGACGGTCCCCAGAACCCCGACCACGATCGCCACCACGCCGATCATCTTCAGATTCTCGAAAATCAGCGCGCCGCGGATCAGAAAGATGCCGTGCGGTTTGAACTTCAAGATGAGGTGCTGGCCGGCGAAACACGCTGCACCAAGCAGCAGAAGCGCCAGTCCCACAATCAACGTCTTGTGCGATTTTCGCTCGACGTCGCGCAGGTGGCGCCAGGCGATGAACCACTCGAAACCAGGACCCGTCATTTGATCCTCACTCCCGCCCCGGACGCATGAGCGGAAACAGAATGACGTCGCGGATCGACGGCTGATCGCAAAGCAGCATCACCAGGCGATCGATCCCGATTCCCTCACCGGCGGTCGGCGGCAGGCCGTATTCCAGAGCGCGGCAGTAGTCCTCGTCGTAGTCCATGGTCTCCTCGGCGCCCTTGGCCTTGGCGTCGACCTGACGCTGAAACCGTTCGCGCTGGTCGGCCGGATCGTTCAGCTCGGAGAACGCGTTGGCGTGTTCGCGCCCGACAATAAACAGTTCGAACCGATCGACCTTGCCGGGATCCGCGTCGTTGCGCCGGGACAGTGGCGACGTTTCGGCCGGGTACTCGGTCACGAACGCGGGACGATCAGCGGGCAGCGCTTTTTCCCCGCCATAGTCGAACAACGCGCCCACGCGTTCACCGTGTGAATCGGACTTGCGCAGAACGGCGCCCAGTTCGTCCTTGCCGGCAGAGGCCCCGACACCGTCGATCCAGGTCGACAACGCCTGGGGATCGTCCAGCATCGGGCGCTCTAGACCGCCCGCCAGGATTCCGGCGCGCGACGCCTGCACAATCGCGTCTTTCATGGGAATGCGCGGCCAGGGTCCCGTCAGGTTGACCGTCTGTCCGCCGTAAGTGATCGTTTCGCCGCCCGCGACCTCGCGGGCAAGTTCGGTGAACAACTGCTCGGTCAAGGTCATCAGGTCCTCGTACGTGGCGTACGCCTGATAAAACTCCAGCATCGTGAATTCGGGGTTGTGCTGCCGCGACAAGCCCTCGTTGCGGAAGTTCCGACCGATCTCATAAACGCGTTCAAAGCTTCCCACGACCAGTCGTTTCAGGTGCAGCTCGGGCGCGATGCGCATGAACAGATTCAGGTCCAGCGCGTTGTGGTGCGTATGAAACGGACGCGCGGCGGCGCCGCCTAGGATACCGTGCATCATCGGTGTCTCGACCTCGAAGAATCCGCGATCGTCCAGGAACCGCCGGATGCTCCGCACGATGGTCGACCGCTTGCGAAAGACCTCGCGGACCTCGGGGTTGACGACCAGGTCGACGTAGCGTTGCCGGTAACGCAATTCCTGATCCGACAGCCCGTGGAACTTCTCGGGCAGCGATCGCGTGGACTTGGTCAGAATCGCGACCTTCTCCGCCAGGATCGTCAGTTCGCCGGTCTTGGTGTGAATGGCTGCCCCCGTGGCCCCGATGAAGTCGCCACGCTCCATCCGCTTCCACGCCTCGAACTCGGCCTCACCCACGACGTCCTTCTTCACCCAAACCTGAATTTCACCGGTGCGATCCAGAAGCTTCACGAAGGTCATGCCGCCGAATCCCCGGTAGGCCACGATGCGGCCGGCGACCGAAAAGCGTTCTTCCGACAGCAACACCGGTGGTGCGCCCTTGGGTGCCGCGGGATCGGGGGCGGGCACCGGCACGTCGGCGAACCGATCGGTGATCTGGCGCGCGGTGTGGGTCGGGCTCCACCCGTTGGCGTAGGGATTTTTCCCTAGCTGGCGCAACTCGGCGACCTTGCGTTGGCGCTCGGCGATCAGTTCTTCTTCGTCAGCCATAGGAAATCCGTTACACCTCGTCGTTTTGCAGTTTGGCCGTCGTGCCGAGAGCGGTGGTCCCGATCGCTGAATGGTCACCCGCCAGTTGCAGCAGATGCGCGATCATGAATTCGTCCAGATCGCCGTCCAGAACCCCATCCACGTTGCTGATCTTCATCTCGGTCCGGTGATCGGACGCCAGGCGATAGGGCGCCAACACATACGACCGGATCTGGCTGCCCCATTCGATCTTCTTCTTCTGGGCGTTGATGTTGCCCATCTTCTCTTCCTGTTTCTTTTCCTCAAGCTCGAACAATTTCGAGCGCAGGATGCGCATGGCGGTCCCGCGGTTCTTGTGCTGCGAACGTTCGGAATCGCAGTGCACGGCGATGCCCGTGGGCAAATGGGTGATGCGCACGGCGGATTCGGTCTTATTGACGTGCTGGCCGCCGGCACCGCCGGAACGCATGACGTCGATTCGCAGATCCTTGTCGTTGATCTCGATCGTGATGGTCTCGTCGATATCGGGATACACGAACACGCTGGCGAACGACGTATGCCGGCGCGCCTGCGAATCGAAGGGCGAAATACGCACCAGGCGATGAACCCCAGCTTCGGCGCGCAGCCAGCCATAGACCCACTCGCCATCGATGCTGATGGTCGCGCTTTTGATCCCAGCCTCGTCGCCCGGCTGCATGTCCAACACCTCGGACGTGTAGCCCTTGCGCTGGGCCCATCGGGTGTACATGCGCATCAACATCTCGGCCCAGTCCTGCGATTCGGTTCCGCCCGCTCCGGCGTTGATGCTTAACAGCGCGCCGTGCCGGTCGTAGGGGCCGGACAACATCCGCGCGAACTCCAGGCGCGCGATGACCGCCTCGGCCGCGTTCAGCGTTGCCACCGCCTCGGCGGCGGTCGCCTCGTCCTTCGCCTCGTCCGCCAGATCAATCAAGATCGTGGCGTCTTCCAGCGTCTTTAACTGGGCATCAAAGTCATCGACTGTGGCCTTCATCTGCGCCTGATCGCGCATGGTGGCCTGTGCCTTATCGGCGTTGGTCCAGAAGTCAGGCGCCGCGGTCAGACCGTCCAGCTCGGCGATGCGCCTGCGTTTGCCGTCGATGTCAAAGATGCCCCCGGAGAACCGTGAGCCGACTCTGCAGCTTCGACACGCGTTCCCTTAGGGGGCTGATTTCCATGGCGCGGCAGTCTACACGATTCAGCGCGCGATGGCCCGGGCGCTCAGCGAGCGACGGCCCGGGCGCGAAAGACCGCGAGCTCGTCGGCTGAAATCCCCGCCGCGGTCAGATACGCCTCGACCCCACCCCGCCGGGCCACCTCGTCGAGGACCGCCGCCAAACTGTTGGGATAGGCACCCACCGAGGATTGGGACAGCAGGTACTCGGCCATGATGGCGTCGCGCGACGCGCCCAGCGCCAGTAGAACGACGGCCCCCACGACACCCGTGCGGTCGCGGCCCCACGTGCAGTGAATGTAGATCGGATAGGCCGCGTCGTTGCCAAGCGCGCGAAACACCTGCGCGATCGATGCCGTCGTGTTCAGATCCGCGATGTAGTCCGTGGGACTGACGTTGTAGGGGATGGGCAGCGGCGCCAGAACAATGTTTGCCGCGCTCTGGACGCAGGCGGATTCCGCCTTGGCCGCGCGTTCCTCGGGCATTCGCAGGTCAACAACCGTGCGAATTTCCAAGGCGGCGAAGGCAGCGCAGCCCTGGGCGGTCAAGTTCGCGAGGGGCGGACCTCGATACACCGCACCGCACGCCACGATCGCGCCGTCGCCGACGGAGATCCCGCCGACGTCCCGGGCATTGACCACCGCGCCGACAAGTATCGGCTGGCCCGGCTGGCACGCGTTGCCGCCGCCCTGCCCGCCTGTTGCGCCGCCGCCGGCATCGCTAGTTGCTGCGCGGCCACCGGATGCGCCGGTCCCCACGGCGTATCCACGGTCCAAGCGCTCTCCGCTGCAAGCGGCCAGCGAACAAACAACAACTGCGACCAGCGCGCGGTGAGGGTTCGTTGAATCACGCCTTTCCACTCAAGACCGTTGGTGCCTCGGGGGCCCATTATGCGCCAATCGATGTCACGGTCGACCTGGGGTAACCGCCGAACTCAAGCATGAGACTGCCCACGAGACTTGTCCCCTTTGCACGAAGATCGACCCAGGGGAACCTCCCCTATCCCAACACCCGTGGAGGCTGCGCGGAGGAATCACCGTCCCCGGCGTGATCAGGACCGTCGGGCTCGGCGCGAACCTGTGGGAACGTCGCCCGCGATCGGGTTCAACCAGCGCAGTCCTTTGAAGCGAATGAAGTCCGCATCTGCCGTGTGCACGACAGCATCGTTCTCGATGGCAACCGCGGCAATCTGCGCGTCGGTTACCAGGTTGCCCGCGGTGCCCAGGGACTCCAGCAGGCCAAGCACGCGCTCTATGTGATCGGGCGCGGTTTCCGCGACTGCCACAACCTCTTGATCAAGCCAAGAACGCACGTGCGATCCCGATTCCGCTGCCGTCATTGGATGGCGGAAGGCACGGGCATTGGTGCTCACGCGAACGAAGCCGAAAATCACGGCCTCGGGCATTAGCACCGGTTCGTCCCCGGAGAGGCACCCCTGCCACCACGCGGCGGCCTTGATGTGAAAGGGCGACTCGGAATCGCAGGCACAGAGCAGAAGATTGATGTCAGGACAATCATCCACCCGCCCCACGACGGTTCTTGGCAAGGATGCTGTCCACTTCCAGATCGTCGGCCAACTTGTTGATGCCGGTTGGATCGATGCCGGGGCGCAAGCCCATGGGGCGGGCCTTGATCAAAAAACGCGGACGCTTCTTCGACGGTGGCTTGGGTGCGAGGCCGGATCGGATGGCGTCGTTCAGCGTTTCCTTGAAGGATTTATGGCGGCTATGCATCGCGACGCGCAGCAGCCGCTCCACATCCTTGTCCAGAGCTACCGTCGTTCGCATCATGACATGCATGATGCTCGTGATTATTGCTGTCAAGATGCGCTGACACCTTCGCTGTCTGGCGGACGCTGGCGCGGGCGGAAGCGATCACGGCAGTTCTGACGCTGCTGGCGATGCTGGTGGCGGCTCCCGCCTGTCGCCGCCCCCAGCGCGAAGACGCTCATCGGACCAGCGCCACGGATGCGCGCGAAGGCGTCCCTGACGCCAAGCCCCAGACAGATCGACAAGAGCGAGAGCGCCCGGGCGCCGCCGGCCCTGACACCGCGCGCGATGCCTCGCCCAAGAGGCCGGCGGGCATCCCGGCCGATGCCTTCTGGGTCGGCTGTCCCGACGGCGGCGTGTTCGCCCTCCTCGAACGTACCGACGGCACTTCCGTCGACCCCGCCCGACACGACCAGTTCGCCGGTTGGGACGGCGAACGCTTGCTGATGACCGACGGCCGTTGGCTCGAATCGGTCAAAGTGAAGCGCGGCGGCCGGCCGCGCCCCCACCAACCGCGGCTAAAGGCGGCAATCCTCGGGGCAGTTGCACGCGGTCTCGTGAACCGGATCACAGGCGCCGTCGCCGCACGCGATACATTGCGGAAAGCCGTTGTAACCACCCGAGGCCGAATCGCACATTCCGTTCACGTTCGCCCGCCCGCAGCGCTTGACGAGGCCCGGGCAACACGCCACGTCCTGGCCGTAGTAGCTGAGCGCTCCGCACGACGGTCGAGACCCGTTGAACAGGTTCGTGCAGGCCTGGTTGCCGGCGCAGTCGATCATGATCTGGCAGGAGTCGGTCGGACACTTGTTGGCCGAAATCGCGGTGCACGGTCTCGGAAGGCAGCAGGCCGCGCATCCACCTTGATTGGGACCCCCGCAACATCCGAGGGCGCACAAGGCGTCGTCGCAGCCGCCAGCGTTCATCCTGGCCGAGCAGTACATCACCAGACCGTTGGTGCTGCCAGCCGTCTCGGTGGGTGCCGCGTCAGCCGGGGCGGTGGCTACGGCGTCCTCCGCGAGCGCGTCGGTCGAGGGGGCCACGAGGTCGCTGGGCGACCCATCCGACGGTGCCGGCGCATCCAGGGACGCAGACGTGGACGAGTCGGGCATCGCCGAGGTCAAGGTCCCGCGGTCGCACCCGCCGGCCAGGGTCACAAGGAGTATCGCGAGGACGATCCGGTCTGGAGACAGGACAGGCAGCATGTTGCAGCCTTCAATTCAATTATTGGGCCGAAAGCGCCGGTGGCATCCAGCCCTGGATTCACGGCATCGTGGACGCCCCACCCTGCCGCGCCTCTCGGGAATCCGCGAAGTGCGCCGGTTTTCTGAGGTTGCGACCTGAGGCAACACGGGTGAGACCACCTGACCAGGGACGCCATGGAAGGCATCCCGGCGTGTGCGAGGTGGAGTTCAGCGATGAGGCCAACGAGCCTGGGACGCCACGGCTCCTCAGACTCGCCTTCGGACATCACGCGTCGAGGTAGCGGATCTTGGTTTCTCCCGCAGCTGCCGCAGTACGCGCAAGACCCTCTACTCTTGCGGCCAACGCCCGCCACTCTACTAACCAGCGCACACTGTGAACCTATGACTGCCCCGTGCCCTACCGAAGCGCGTCCCGCCTGTAGTTCTCCTTCAACCGGACGTACTTCGCGGCGACGTCGCGGTGAAATTGCTCGTCGGTTTCGGTCAGCGTTCGGATCACACGCGCCGGGGCGCCCAGGACCAGACTGCGCGGAGGG
>JANOJB010000044.1:0-7098 GCA_031407985.1 Pseudomonadota bacterium
CGAGGGGGAGCAGTCGACGGCAACTATTCGACGCAATCGAATAGTTCAAAACGAAGGGCTCCGACAGATTGCCCGCGACGTAGAGCACTACAGCCTCGCGGCCATCCTTGGGGGCGCCTTCCGCGTCCGCAGTTCCCGTGGCACCCAGTTCGGCCAGTGGGCCTCCGCGCGGCTCGGCGAGTACCTGGTGAAGGGCTTCACCATGGACGACGATCGGCTGGAACAATCGGGCTCGGGTCGGGCCACCGAATACATGGTCCGCCGACCATGAAAATCCGAGTCCTTTCCTGCCATTTACCCTGCCAAGATGGCAGGAAGCCCCAAGACCCACTTCCCCCATCATGGGTCGCTCGCGACACTTCTCGCGACAATGTGTCGCGAGCAATGACGCAGGGGCTTGGGAAATAGCGCATGGCCATCACCGAATCCACCGTCGAAGACGCCGCCCTGACCTGGTTCGGCGAACTGGGCTACGCCATCGGCCACGGCCCGCACCTCGCCCCTGGCGAACCCGCGGCCGAGCGCGAATCCTTTGGCGACGTGGTGCTCGTCGGCCGCCTGCGCGAGGCTATTCGTCGCCTGAACCCCGCCATTCCAGACGAAGCCCGCGAGGATGCCCTTCGCAAGGTGCTGCGCATGGCGACGCCATCGCTGACCCAAACCAACCGCGCCTTCCACCAGATGTTGCGCGACGGCGTGCCGGTCGAATACCCCCGCCCCGACGGCAGCATCGCGGGTGACGACGCGCGACTGGTCGATCCCTACGACGTCAGCGCGAACGACTGGCTGGCGGTGAATCAGTTCACCGTGATCGATGGCCAGCACACGCGCAGACCCGACATCGTCGTCTTCGTGAACGGCCTGCCGTTGGCCGTGATCGAGCTAAAAAACGCCACCGACGAAGACGCCACGATCTGGAGTGCCTACGCCCAACTGCAAACCTACAAGGCCGAGATCCCCTCTCTGTTGAACTACAACGCCGCCCTGGTGGTCAGCGATGGGTTGCAGGCACGCGTCGGATCCCTGACGGCCAACCAGGAATGGTTCAAGGTCTGGCGCACGATAGACGGCCAAACCGATGCGCCAAAGACCGCATTGGAATTGGAAGTGCTGGTCCGCGGCGTGTTCGATCGCCAACGCTTCCTGGACCTGCTCCAGCATTTCATCGTCTTCGAGGAAGATCCGGACAGCGGCGCGCTGCACAAGATCATCGCCGGCTACCACCAGTTTCACGCAGTGAACGCCGCGGTGGAGGAAACCGTCCGCGCAAGCGGCATGAAACCCCGCCCCCAAATGGGTGAGGCGCCGAACGAAGCATCGGGCGTGTACTGGGCGAAGCGCATGCACGGCGGCGAGCAAGGTGACAGGCGGGCGGGCGTCGTCTGGCACACGCAGGGCAGCGGCAAGAGCTTCTCGATGTTGTTCTATGCCGCGCGTGTCATCCGACACCCCGCCATGCAGAACCCGACGTTGGTGGTGCTGACCGACCGCAACGATCTGGACCAACAGCTTTTCGACCAGTTCCAGCGCTGCCACCAAATCCTGGGGCAGACCCCAGTCCAGGCCGAAAGCCGCGAACAGTTGCGCGGACTGCTGTCCGTGGCCAGCGGCGGTGTCGTCTTCACCACCGTACAGAAGTTCGTCCCCGAGACGAAGGGTGAACGATTCACGGCGCTTTCCGAACGCGGCAATATCGTCGTGATCGCGGACGAAGCCCACCGTAGCCAATACGAATTCGGATCGCACCTGGTGACCAGGAAAGATGGCACCAGCTACCTGTCGCACGGCCTGGCCGCCAATCTGCGCGACGCCCTCCCCCGCGCATCCTTCATCGGCTTCACCGGCACCCCCATCGAAGACGGCGACGCCAACACCCGCGCGATTTTCGGCGACTACATCAGCATCTACGACATCCAGCGCGCCGTGGCCGACAAGGCCACCGTGCCGATTTACTACGAAAGCCGCATCTCCAAGCTGGCGTTGAACGCCGCCCGGGTGCCGAACCTCGACCAGCAATTCGAGGAAATCACCGAAGGGGAAGAGCAAACCAGCCGCGAAAAGCTGAAGACCAAGTGGGCCGCGGTGGAAGCCCTGGTGGGCGACCCAAAGCGCCTCGAACTGATCGCCGCCGATCTGGTGGCCCACTTCGAAAAGCGCCTCGAGGCCATGAACGGCAAGGCGATGGTCGTCTGCATGAGCCGCCGCATCTGTGTCGACCTGTACAACCAGATCGTCAAGCTGCGCCCCGAATGGGCTGGTTCGGCCGAAGGCGACGCCGATTCCGAAAAGGACGAAGCGTGCGTGGTCAAAGTGGTGATGACCGGCAGCGCCGACGACGGCCCCCTGTGGCAACGCCACATCCGCAGCAAGGGCCAGCGCCGCAAGCTGGCCAACCGTTTCAAGGACAGCAAAGATCCCTTTCGCATCGTGATCGTCCGCGACATGTGGCTGACCGGTTTTGATGCGCCCTGCCTGCACACGATGTACGCGGACAAGCCCATGCAGGGCCACGGCCTGATGCAGGCCATCGCCCGCGTGAACCGCGTCTTCCGCAAGAAAGAAGGCGGGTTGGTGGTCGATTATCTGGGCCTGGCCGACCAGCTGAAGCGCGCCCTGGCCACGTACACCCAAAGCGGCGGTCAGGGTGATCCCGCCCGCGACCTGCGGCAGGCCATCGCCGTCATGTTGGAAAAGCACGGCATCGCCCGCGACCTGTTTCACGGGTTTGATTGGGGCAAGTGGACAACAGGTAAGCCGACCGAACGTCTGGCGCTGATTCCCGCCGCCCAGGAGCACATTCTCCAACAGCCCGACGGCAAGAAACGCCTGATCCAGGTGGTGACCGAGCTATCCGGCGCCTTTGCCCTGTGCGCCGCCAGCGACGAAGCGATGGCGATTCGCGATGACGCATCCTTCTTCCAGGCCATCCAGGCGGCGTTGAACAAGCAGACAGGGAGCACCAGCCAGAAGACCCCCGAGCAGGTCGACGCGGCCATCCGCCAGTTGGTGTCTATGGCCATCACCACAGGAGGCAAGGTGATCGACGTATTCACCGCCGCCGGTTTGCAGAAACCCGACGTCAGCATCCTGTCTGATCAGTTCTTGGCGGAAGTGCGCGGCCTCAAACACAAGAACGTCGCGGCCGAGCTGTTGGAAAAACTGCTGAAGGACGAGGTCAAGGTCCGGTCCAAGCGCAACCTCGTTCAGTCGCAATTGTTCTCCGAGAAGCTGCAAAAGGCACTAAACGCCTATCACAACCGCGCCATCGCCACGCAAGAAGTCATTGAGGAGCTGATCAAGCTGGCGAAGGAGATGGACGCCGCGACCAAGCGTGGGGCGGATCTGGGTCTGACCGACGACGAGGTCGCGTTCTACGACGCACTGGCCGCCAACGACAGCGCCGTCCAGGCGATGGGCGACGACAAGCTGAAAGTGATCGCCGCCGAACTGATCAGCAAGGTCCGCACGAGTGTCACCATCGATTGGACCCTCCGTGAGAGCGCCCGGGCAAAAATTCGCGTCATGGTGAAGCGCATCCTGAACAAACACGGCTACCCCCCGGACCTGCAGGAAGCCGCGGTGAAGACGGTCCTGCAACAGGCCGAGCTGCTGTGCGTGAACTGGGTGTAGTAGACGCCTACCGGCCGCCCAGCCACGCGCGCACGCGTTCGATGGCCCACGGGGGCAGTTCGCCGGCCCGTTGCGGGGGCATCAGATCGGCGGACGTCCGGGGCAGCGTGATGCGCTCGATGATCTTGCGCGCGGTTTCGGGACCAAGGCTGTCGAGAGCTTCCGCGTTGAACCGTGCGCGCGCCAGTTTCGGATCCGTCGTGGCCGCGTGGCAACGGACGCACATCTGCTGAAGGATCCGTGGCGCCGTATCCGCCTCGGAGGGAACGAACCCGACGGCGCGCGCGGCGTCAGCGCTCATCATGTTCGCCATCAACGCGAAGGTCTCGGTCCCCGCGTTGCGATCCAATTGATCCAATTGATTCAAAAACGCCGGGAAGTCGGCCGCGGCCTGATCGCGTTTCCCCGGATCAAGAACGTCGGGGCCGTGGTACGGCACCGGAAAACCGAGGGACAGCGTCTGGTCGCGATAGCGGTCCCAATCTCCACCCGGGACGTCGGCGCTCCCGCGCAGCAGGCGGTCACATATGACGGCGCGCGAGTCGAACACGTGCGGCTCCCAGAAGACGCACGCGGGCGCCTCGCACGGAACATCCCCCGGGCCGTCGGCCAACCCGACCGCATAGAACAAGAAGGACGAGAAGTCGTATCCGCTGGGCGCCTTGATCAAATCCGCGACGGGGATCCCACCATGCCGCCCGTCCAATCCGTCCACGCGCATCAGTAGATCAAGTCCTTCGGCGGTGACGTTTCCATCGACAGGAATACGGGGATCCGGCGCGTCGTCGCAGAACAGCGATCCGGACACCCCGCGAAAGTCGCCCCAGTGCATCCACGGATCCGCCAACTGCCTCATCAACAAGCGTTTGGGCGCGGCGACCCCGTCGGGCCGATGGCAGGACAGACAATTGAGGCCGGTGTCCTCGAGATCCACATCGCCGTACAACGTAAAACCCGTCCAGCCGGTTTCGACCTTGGATGTCAGCAGGTCCGACGTTTTGCAACCGTCGGCATCGCACGGCTGTTCGAAGGCGAGCAGGTAGAAATTGAAGTCGCGCGCGACAGGATCGAAGCCCACCAGTTCGATGACCCGCTCGCCGCGCGAGGAGGCAACCGCGACGATGGATGCCTCGTCGAGGGACGTGTAACTTCGGAACACGAACGTCCGCGGGTTCAACGCCGAGACTATCCGCCCCGACAGTCCCAGCGAATGCGTGGCGGCCGCCACCAGTCTTTCGGTGCGCGTCGCGACCATCCCCAGCGTTCGGTACAGATCCTCTAGACCTCCGAGTGCAGGCGCCGGGGTGCTACACAGCGCCTTCGCCACGGGATCACGCGCGCCACGGCCGCAGACCCGCGCTGTCTGCGTGGGACCGACGCCGATCCGGCGCAACCAGATTTGATCGGCGACCGCGACCGACTTCCCTCCGATCTCCGGAGACACGAGACGCTCCCCTGATAGGCAACCGGCCGCCTGCGCCAGAAGCACGACCGTCCACCACAGGACACAGGGGGCGACGGCGGGGTTGGCACGTGGCGACGAGCAGACCATCGGTCTCAAGGGGTGACGACCAGTCGCGCGCGCGGGTCAACAGAAGTGATACCGTGGGCCGGATCGTGCCACCGTTCGGCCGTTACCTTGCCATGATTCCGACCCTCGCGACCCTTGCGACGGTCGCACGGGCCGCCGAGGCAGCGCCGGACGTGGCCTGCCCCACGCGCGCGGCGGTCGAGGATGCCGCGCGCGCGTTGCTGAATCGATCCAGCGCCGACCGGGACATCGCGCAAGCAACCGTGGAGATCCGCGACCTGGGACAGCGGTACGTGGTCAGCGTGCTGGGAAAGCGGCGTGAGTACACCGACGAAACGCGTGATTGCGACGCACGCGCGCGCGCCGCGGCCGTGTTCGTCGCCCTGACCCTGGCGCCGTCGAACAACGTGGTGCCCGAGCCCCCGGTTCCACCGCCCGCGGTCCCACCCGCCCCGTCCCCACCCGTGCCCCCTGCCCTGCCACCCCTGGCGATCACTGTTGCGCCACAGTCGGCAAGCGAATTTCAGGGAACGGAGATCGAGGTGGGCGCATCGGGGGCGATGGCGCCCAGAACCGATGGCAGTCAGTTTGTGCTGGCCGCCGACCTGCGCTTCATCGTCACCCGAGGCGCGTGGGGTCTTGCGCTGGGAGGCAGCCTACCAACGTCGAGTACGCTGGACCTTCAATCAGCGCGGGTCAGACAGACGCGCTATCCCATTGATCTGGGCGTCAGGCGCGTCTGGGACATCGGGTGGTTTCACGGCGGTTTGGAACTGGGTGCCCTGGCGGCCATCTGCCAGATGGGGCAATCCGATCGGCCGCGTGCCGATGACGTGACGCGAATCGAACTGGGACTCAGGGCCGCGGCCATCCTGAAGGCGGAAAGTCCCCGAATCGGACTGTATTTGCGGGTATTCTCCGAATTGCTCCCCATGACGCAGGAGATCGCCGTCGAGCCACGTGGCGTCGCCGGTAGAACGTCGGCATTTTGGGCGGGCGTTTCGGTGGGCGTGACCGCGAGATTCCATTGAAGGTTTAATGCATGACACACCCTATGGATTCTGTGCGAGAGCTGCACACGCCGGCGCCAACCGAAGCCAAGTTGCTGACCGGGCGCCCCCATGTGGCGAGGCTGGATTTCTCGTCGCTTTATGACGTCTGGTTCGATCGCGTCTCCCGATGGCTAGGCGCGCTGGGAGCTCCGCCGGCCGACAGGGAGGATCTGGCCCAGGAAGTTTTCCTGGTGGTGCGACGCCGTCTGCGCGATTTCGATGGCCACAACGTGGCGGGCTGGTTGTATCGAATCGCCAGCCGCAAGGTCGGCCAGCACCGCCGCCGGCGTTGGATCCGGATGTTCCTTTCGCCCCGACACACCGTCGACATCAACGATCTGCCGTTCACGGGGCAAAGCCCCGCCGCCGAGTTGGAGACGAAGGAAAAACGTCTGCTGCTGGATCGGCTGCTTTCGAAGATGAGCGAAAAACGCAGGAGTGTCTTCGTTCTGTTCGAGGTGCAGGGTTACGCGGGAGATGAGATCGCGGCCATGCAGGACGTCCCGATCAACACCGTTTGGACGCGTCTTCACCACGCGCGCAAGGATTTTTTCGAGTTGTTGGCCGAGCACAGACGGGCCGAAAGGCAGAGGGATCACCAGGGATGAGGCACCAGGCACCAGGGATGAGGCAGCAGGCATGATGCGACCACTCAAGGAATCACTTGGCCAGGTGTCTCCGATCGAGGCCGAGGCCATCGATTTGCTGCGCGCGGCCGCGGGACACGAACCGCCCCCGGGACAGAAGCAACGGGTTCGGGCCCGCCTGCTGCAACAGCGGATCATCCGGCGTGGTGTGTTTTTCCGTCCCGCCGTCGTTCTGCCGGGGATCCTGTGCGCGGCCGCCGCGTCCGCCGCGGTGGGCCGTCACTGGATCGCCGAGACG
>JANOJB010000055.1:0-5766 GCA_031407985.1 Pseudomonadota bacterium
CCGGCCAGATACGCGTAGTCGGGGGCGACCCCCACGAACATGCCGGCGATGAAAATAGACTCCGCGGTCCGCCCGGTCTTGTTTCCCGTCGTCTGGAACGATTCGTCCGGCGTCTCGGAAAAACAGTTCAGGTTCAGACAGTCGTTCCAGTCGGCCCGCCCGATCAACGGCAGCCCGTGGGGCCCCAGATTGTTCAGGACGTGGTTGAACGATCGCTTCAGATGCTCGAACAGCGTCGCGCTGTTCTTCGTATCATTGTCGAACGGAACCTGCTCGTTCAGGATCGCGAAGTCGCCGGTCTCCTTGATGTACGCTGCGACGCCGAAGATCAGCCACAACGGATCGTCGTTGAACCCGCTGCCCACGTCATTGTTTCCGCGCTTCGTCAGCGGCTGGTACTGGTGATACGCGCTGCCATCCGCGAACTGCGTCGACGCGATGTCGATGATCCGCTCGCGCGCCCGTTCAGGCACCAGGTGGACGAACCCCAGCAGGTCCTGATTCGAATCGCGGAATCCCATCCCACGCCCGATCCCGGTTTCGAAATACGAGGCGCTGCGCGACATGTTGAATGTCACCATGCACTGGTAGGGGTTCCAGATGTTCACCATGCGGTCCAGCTTCGGATCGCCCGACTGCACCTGGTAATACCCCAGCAACTTGGTCCAGTGATCGCGCAGCTGTTGCAGCGCGCCCGCGAACTGTTCGGCCGTCGAGAACGACTTGATGACCTCGTGCGCCCGCGTCTTGTTGATGACGCCCGGCTTTTCCCATTTCTCCGCGACTGGATTTTCGATGTACCCCAACGTGAAAACGAAGGTCTTCTCCTCGCCCGGCGCAAGCGTGACGTCCAGACAATGCGATCCGACGGGAGCCCAACCACTGGCGACCGAATTCCCCGGCTCGCCCTTCGCCACCACCTGCGGTTCGCCCATCCCGTTCCATAAGCCCATAAACGTCTCGCGATCGGTGTCGAACCCCGCCACGGGCGCATTCACGTGATAAAACGCGTAGTGATCGCGACGCTCGCGGTACTCGGTCTTGTGATAGATGGTGTTCGCGCTGGCGGTCTTCTCGATCTCGACCTCGCCGATGCTCCAATTGCGCTGGTAGTTCGTCATGTCGTCGTACGCGTTCCACAGGCAGAACTCCAGGTACGAAAACAGCTTGAACGATCGCGACGCGGTACCGGTGTTCTTGACGCGCACCTGGTGAACCTCGGCGTTTTGTCCCATCGGAACCAGGAACGTCACCTCGGCGCGCAGACCTTTGCGCTCGCCCGTGATCTTCGTGTATCCGAGGCCGTGGCGACATTCGAACGAATCCAGTTCGGTCTTGACCGGCATGTATGACGGCGACCAAAAACTGCCGTCCTGCTCGCGGATGTAGAAGTAGCGCCCTCCGATATCGGTCGGCGCGTTGTTGTAGCGGTAGCGCAAAAGACGACGCAGTCGCGCGTCCCGGTAAAAGCAGTAACCACCCGCCTGGTGCGAGATCAGACCGAAGAATTTTTCGGACCCGAGGTAGTTGATCCAGGGGTACGGCGTCTTAGGGGTCGTGATGACATATTCGCGATTCTTGTCGTCGAAAAAACCGAATTGCATGCTGCGCCTCCAGATGTGGCTAACGTCCGACTACGAAACGTGGGAAAGCTGGACCGACCAGCAGACGGGGTTCCCAAGCGGCGCGCATGATAACCCAGCGCCCAGCGCCTGGCAGTGGTTTTCCCGTGTAGCGGACAGGACTTGGCGTAGACTTCACGCCCCCGCTTCGCCTTCCCATTCCAGTCCATTTGGCCGTTATCTGTTATCGGGCTTTGCGAGTCGTTGGCGTGTCTCGCAGGTCTTGCCACGTGTTCCCAGGAGGTCGTCCCGTCATGAACCGCATTAGTCTTGCTTGGATGTTCGGTAGGTCTTTGGTCGTCCCAGTCGTCGGCATCATCGCTCTGGGCGCCGGATGCGCGAAGGTTCAGACAACCACCAGCGGAACCGGCAGCACCAACGGCTCTGGCGGGAATCGGGGCACGATGGGATCCGGCGGCGGAAACGCGCCCCCACCCGTGGGAATGTGCATCGGAAAGTGCGTCGATTTTCCAGCGACCCCCTATTCCGACCCCAGCGCCCCCGCGAACGCAGGCGGAATGTTCGCCGGCACTCCGCCCGCCACCGGGGGACCGTGCGTGGTCGAACCCGAGGACGACACGCTTTTTCCGAACAACTGGCTGCGTCCCCGCGTGAAGTTCACCGGCGCCGCCGGCAAGCTGGTGAAGATCACGATGACGGCGCCCAATCAGACGAATGTGCTGACCGCGTACACCATGCTGGATACGTGGGTCATGCCCAAGGAGGTTTGGGCCAACCTGCGCTTCCACCAAACCGCGGACTACGTGACGGTGAACGTATGGGTCCAAGGTGTCGGCGCCAGCGAGGTGAGGTTCAAGACGGCACCCGTGGGCGCGGGCGGAAGCCTGGTATTCTGGGCCGCCAACCCCAGCCAGGTGGACAAAAACTTGGACACGAACTGCTCGAAGGATTTAAACGGCCAACCACTACCAAGCTGCTACGAAGGCGATTCGGAGCTGCAAGGATTCAAAGTCGGAGACGAAACCACCGCTCGGGTTCTTGCCATTGGTCAGGTGCAGCAGCAGAGCAAGGACAACTCCAACAAGAAATCCAAGGTTCGCTGCATCGGGTGCCATGCCGCGACGCCCGGGGGCGACTACGTGGCCTTCAACGACGGATGGCCCTGGCGGGGGGTCCTCGCGGGAGTTTCGGCCACAAACGTGGGCATGACCCCACCCTACGTGACCCAGGGCGGTATCCAGGATCTGTGGCAGCCGGCCTTGGGCGTGATGACGTTTACGGCATCGCATTGGTCGGACGGGCCCCCGAGCGATCGCATCGTCATCACGTCCTACAGCCTCAGCTCGATCAAACAGAACGACTGGTACAACGCCCCCCGCAACCCCAGACCAAGTCTGGTGTGGTTCGACCTGGGATCACCTCCGGTCCCGCTGGTCAACGGAAACGGCAACTTCACAGGCGACGTCAACAACCCCGATCAGATCTTTCCGATCGACGGCGTGAACATGGGATTGATCGCGCGGAACGGCGATCCCCGAGGAGGCACCACGCCCAACTGGAGCCGCAACGGAGAAACCATCGCGTACACATCCACCGACGCGGCCCTGGACGGCCGACTGGACAATCAGTTGCCCCCCAACCCGAACCCCAACAACGAGGTTCACAACCAGGGCCACGCTGACGTCTGGACCGTGCCCTACGGTAACCGGGCGGGTGGAGCCGCGACGGCGGTCGCCGGCGCCGACACGACGACGCACGAGGAATATTTTCCGGCGTTTTCGCCCGACGACAAACTGATCGCCTTCAACCGCGTGCCCGCCTCTCAACCCATGTACGCGAATCCGAATTCGGAGATCGCGGTGGTGTCCGCGAAGGGTGGCCCCGTGACCGTTCTGCGCGCCAACAAGCCGCCCGCCTGTACTGGCAAGACCAGCCCTGGTGTGAACAATCACTGGGCCAAGTGGTCGCCCGAACTCAACGGAGCCTACTACTGGATTGTCTTCTCCTCGAACCGGGCGGACATCCCGCCCGTCCAGTCGCAGTTTGGAGCCAAACGTTCCATCCAGATCAGCCAGCTGTACGTCGCCCCGGTCACCATCGACGAATTCGGCATCGCCCAGTCGTATCCGGCGATCTACCTGTGGAACCAGTCGGACAAGACCGTGAACACGACGCCGGCATGGGAAGTGTTCCAGATCCCGCCGATTCTTTAGGTTCGGGCGACGTCGAAATCCCTCAACGTCGCTTACGGTGGCGACGCGCCCGAATGTATACGGCTGCGCAACTTGGCGAAGCGACGCAATCGCTTCGGCCAAAAGCGGCCGTACGCTCGGGCAAAATTTGTTCCCCGTGACTTTCCGCTAGGCCGAGGGGCAACTTGACCACTGGGGAGCAACCGCGGCTTCACAGGTCACGAGACGATCCCGAACGTCGGTCTGGTGAACATGAACGGTCGCGTGTACGACCCGGGGATTGGGCGGTTCTGACCCGCCCCCGGGCGCCACGCTTCTTCGAACGTCGTGGCCAACCGCTAGGTCCGTGAATTAGACTGGGACAATGCAAACAACGGACATTTTCGACGCCGCCATGGGCCTCGATCCGATTGAACGTCGTCGCCTGGCGTACGAACTGCTGGAGAGCCTCGACGCAGCGCCTGACGAGGACGCCGAGCGTCTCTGGAACGAGGAGCTGGCTCGTCGGCGGGAAAAAATCGAACGCGGCGAAGCCGTCTTCCATCCGCTGGAAGAACTTCAAAGACGAGTCACGAAAGCACTCGGTGGCGGCTAGTCCGATCTTTCTCGACGAAGCGATCGAGGAACTGATCGACGCCGTCATCTACTACGAAACCGAAGCACCGCCTGGCACTGCCCAACGTCTCGCCTTCGAGGCGAACACCATCATCCAACGGGTCATCGAAGCACCGAGACGTTGGCCTGTCGAAGACAACGGCTACCGTCGGTGGCGCCTTGTCACCTTTCCCTACTCCTGGCGGTTTGAGGCCAACGACGCCGACGAGATTCGCTTCGTGGCCTTTGTACACGCGAAGCGCCGGCCTGGGTATTTCAAGAATCGCGGACGGTGACCTGATCACACGCCTGGTCCCGGCCCCCGACGCTGAGGATGTCGCTGTGCTCGGTGGCGTACAGGGCAAGAGACGGAAGCGCGCAACATAGCGCAACGGGTAGTTCAGGCTTATGCAGAGAAGTACGACATTCCGTTCTCAGCATTTCGATTGGAGGACCTTGATCGGTCGGGGAATGTCGTCCAATGGTTCCGAGGCGTCTACGTTGGGCGATGGAGAGCAGGGAAGTCCTGTCGGAGGTCCCGGATGTGGGGCAGTGACGCTGCCTGTTGGAACCTTCGGTGGTCCGACCGTCGGGTCGACTCGGGGCAACGGGCTCGCAGGAGACCCAGAGGACAAGGCGAAGCCAATAGACTCGGGCGTATGTCGGCACCACGGCGCCACTCTGTTGACACGGAACCCCGCCCACTTCGAAGGGGGTCGCCGGCCTACGCATCGGGGGCCGCGACATCGGGTCGTCAAGCGGTTGTCGCGGCGTGGCGGGGACGACCCACCCTGGCCCCCACTTTGGGATTGCGTTCGGCCCCCCCTCCCCGTACACTGCCCGCCTTCCAAGGAACCGACCAATGGCGCAAAAAGGCATTCATCCCGTCTACAAGCCCTCCGCGATCACCTGTGCATGCGGCAACCGCGTGCAGACGTACTCGACGCGCGGCGACTTCAACACCGACATCTGCTCCGCCTGCCATCCGTTCTACACGGGCAAGCAGAAGTTCGTGGACGCGGCCGGTCGGATCGAACGCTTCCAGAAGAAGTACGGCAAGGGCGGAGCTGGCGTCCCTGGCGCGACGGGCTTGGTGGGCGGGGTTGGCGTCGTCGAGCCGAACGCCGTTCCCGGCGATGCCGGCACCACGTCGTCGTCGTAGCTGAACCTTCAGCCCGCTGCCGCACCCGCGGACGTGGCGGAGGTGATCCATGCTCGATGATCTGTTGCTGAACAAGCTGGCTGCCGTCGAACAGCGGTTCGAGGAGCTGTCGGGCAAGCTGGGCGATCCGGCGGTGTTGTCCAACCGCCAGATGTTCCAGAAGATGTCCAAGGAACATTCCGACCTGAAGGATTTGGTCGAGGCGTTCCGCATTCACCGCGATCTGGGAACACGG
>JANOJB010000085.1:0-11326 GCA_031407985.1 Pseudomonadota bacterium
CACCGCGCTGTTCATGCCGTACTGGGCGCGGTACGCCTCGGACATCACGCTCATGACCTTCTTGGCGATCCCATAAGGGGCGTTGGTTTCCTCGGGATAGCCGTTCCAGATGTCGGTTTCCTTGAACGGGATCGGCGCGAATTTGGGATAGGCGCAGATCGTTCCCGTGGCCAGCAGCTTTGGAATGTGCGCCAGCCGGCATTCCTCGAAGATGTTCGCGCCCATCATCAGGTTCTCGAACAAGAAGCGTCCGGGGTTGTCGCGGTTGGCGCCGATGCCGCCGACGCGCGCGGCCAGGTGCAGCACCATGTCCGGACGAGATTCGGCCAGCATCCGCGCGACCGCGGCCCGATCGACCAGATCGGTGGTGGCGCTGCGGGGGATGATCGCGGTCGCCCCCAGGGCTCCCAGTCGATCGACGACAAAGCTGCCCAGAAATCCCGCGCCGCCGGTGACGACCACGCGGCGCCCGGTCCAGAAGGTCGGTGAAATCATTTTCGGGGGGCACTCTAGCTGTCCAGGCCCACGGGGGCCAGGATTCAGGGCGTCAGCGCCTGGCGCAGCGTTCGACGACCGGCGGTCACCTCGGCGGCCAGCGCCATCAATTCCGGCAGCGTCTTGTCGGCGTCCGCGGCCCGGGGTGACACGCCACCTGCCTTGACGGTCGCGCCGTAGGTCGTCGCCACGAAGATTCGGTGCAGGTCGGCACGCTCGGCTGGGATCGCCTGTGCGTAGGCCGTGACCAGGTCGGCCAGATCGTGGGGTGGATGCCCGGCCAGGATTGCGCCGGCCCACGCGCACAGCAGCTTGACCTGAAAATTCCGAATCGGTCCCAGAACGGCCGCCGGGCTGACGCCAGGTGGAACACGTTGACTGACGAACGGTCCGTAGATTTCCGGGGGCGCGATGCGCCGCCCGACGCCCGTCGCCTGGGCCATCCGATGGATGACGGCAGCGATCACGCCGGGGTCGGTCAACATTTCGGCCCCGGGGCGCAAGGTTCCCAGATCGCCGGGGACCATGACGAAGGCGTTGCTCCTGACCCCCGCGAACCGCTCGCGCTGGGTCCCGGTGCCTGCGCTGGGCGGCAAGGTGCCTTGAGGCCCCTCCCCCACCCGCCATTCGCGCCCGATCACTTCCATGGCCAGCGCGTACCCGTCGATCAACGCGCGGGCTGTTGAGGCGCCCGGTACAGTCGCGGGACTGTCCGCGGCTCCCGCGATCCGTTCAGCGATAAGCCGCCCGACCCGACCCGAGGCGGTTTGGACGAACGCCGGATCCGCCACCGGATTGTCGCCGGTCTCGATCCACATCACGTCGCGGTGCGGATCGACGCGTCCGAAGCTGCCCGCGGTCGCAAACCCGACGCCCAGGTTGGCCTCGTCCGCGCGGGCCATGCGATTGCCCCCCAGGACCATCGTGGTTGGCTCCGAGGCCCGGGCGCGCGCGCCTGGGGAAAACGGACGGCCTTGCCATCCATCGCGAAGAAGCTGTTTGGCCAGGTAGTCGGTGCGCACCAGCTCGCCGACAAAACCTTCAAGGGTCACGCGATGAATCGGCACCGCGCGCGGGTCGTCGAGGCGCACCTCGCGAAACAGGGGCAGCGCCGCCTGTGCTTGTGTGCCGTCGCCGGCGGATTCGTAGATCAGGTACGAATCGGCGGGACCCAGCGGGTCGCCGTTCTTGTGGCAGCCGTACGCCGGCAGAAACGAAGCAGCCAGTGGCAGGAAAGAAACGAAACGCCGCGCCAGCATTGTCGTGGTCAAATCTACCGGGCGGATCGGGTGGTGTCGATTGTCACGCTTGTGCTGTGGGGTTCGCGGGGGTGGGGCCTCTACGCTTGACGGCGCGCCCCGACCGGGACGAGACTGCATGTCATGACGAAAATAATCTTGCGGAACCAAGGTCTGATCCTGCTCGCGACGATCGCCCTCAGCAGCTGTGGCGGCGGCGGTGGCGGGGCGTTGACGCAAAGCGATTTCTGTTCGAAGAAGGCCGAGGCCGAATGCAAGGGTGTCGCCACCAAGTGCGTCGCGACCACCGATGCCTGCAAAGCAGTACGCGTCGCCACGTGTAATGCCTTCGCGCTTGAACAACAGATGAACCCCAGTGCCCTGGCGCGTCCGTTCCGCCCCGAGTTGGCGCAGGACTGCCTGAACAAGACCACGGCGGTCTACGCGAAGCCAACCATCACGCCGGCGGACCGGTTGCCGATGGAGATCGCCTGCGCGCGGGTATTCTCGGGCAAGAAGAAGGACACCGACACGGACAAGACGTGCATCAATGACTACGAATGCGACGCGTCCCAGATTTGCGACCTTGGTTTTGGTCTATGCGCCGTGAAGAAGTCTGTCGCCGGCATGGCGAACTGCAACAATCCAGGAGACGTCTGCCCGGCCACTGAATACTGCAATACGGCCACTCCCCGTGACTGTGTCGCGCGCCCAACGGTGGGAATGCCGTGCAGCCCGCCCGCGATCCCCTGCCTCGATACCCAGCGATGCGCCGCCGGTGTCTGCGCCGAACGGGTGGGGATTGGAATGACCTGTGGCTCGGACAGCGACTGCAAGCCGGAAGCGCCTTACTGCGATTCCTATAGCGGCAAGATCTGCGTCGCCGGGTTTACCCCTTCGACGGGCGTGCCGGAGTGCGTGATGGGCTTCGGCGGCGTCATGCCGGGGGGCGGCACTGGTGGATCGTCGGGCGGCGGTTCTGGCGGGGCCGGCGGCGCGGGCGGCGCCCCTTAGCCCTCGCGAAGGACTGCCCGATCGTCCCGCCAAGGTGGTAGGTTGCGTTCCGTCATGAACGTTGATCACCAATGGCTGCTTCGGATAACCGCGCCAACAGTCGCGCCGTTCTCTTTGCACGAAGTCGCGACGGCGATCATGACGGTGCTCGCGTTCTTCGTGGTCGTCGGCGCGTAGTCGGCGGTGATGCAGGAATCTTTCGGATATCGCATCGCGACCGAGTGGAGCGACGACGATGAGATCTTCGTCGCGCGCGTGCCCGCCCTCGGTCCCGGCTGCATGGCACACGGGAAGACAGAAGGCGAAGCCACCGAGGCCGCCAGGGGTGCGTCGGCTTTGATCCTGAAGGTGCTCCGGGAGGATCGAAAGCTGATCCCGGAGGAGGACGGTCCGTCCGACGATTCCGGACAACGCAGCTGACGGCCCGGGCGCCAGGCGATTTTCGGCGCCCGTCCTACTGCCGATCGGTCCGGAACGCCTCACTCGCTGAAGACTTGTTTCCCGCCGTGCTGTCTCTTGGTATTCATGCGCGCTTCAGGGAACGCGGAATCGTTAGCAAGGCCCCGTAGCTCAGGTGGATAGAGCAACGGTTTCCTAAATGCTCAAGGCGTGCCCACGCCAGCGGACAGTCAGACCCCAAAACAGGGCCACGGCACTGGGAATTACGGGGTTTTGGTGGGGGCCGTCACCCCGGCGCCTGAAACCTTGCGGACACCCAAACCGCCCCACGCGGGGAAAATTGGGATCAGATTGAGATCAAGGGCTGATAGATGCGTTGCCCCGGGACGGAACGGGGGGCGCCTTGGTAGATTCGATTTCAACCCGGGCAGCGTGACGGTTTAGCGGCCGTCGCGTGAGGGGTGTGGCACCGCCCATGCCGGTTCCCTTCCCGAGGTGCGGCGGGTGTGGCCCCAGCTAAGGCCCACGCGGCAGCGTATGACGCAAATACATTGGGCTACTTTTAGAGGTCCGATCTCTCAACCCCCATTGTTGAGAGATGACAGACATCGGACGGAGTCGGAGCGGGCACGTCTCGCCCAGCGTGACCCAGGCGGCCCGGGCCTTGGTGGCGGCCGTCGGGGAGTCGGAGGCAGTGTCGCGTCTGCGACTCGCCCGGGGGACTGTCGCCCGGCTGGTGGGCGGGATGCCTGTCGCGCCGTCGACCCTCTGTGTGGCTGCCCAGCGACTGGGCGTCGACCTATCGTCCGAGGGCCGCCCATGATCGAGGATGCGATCGCGCGGATCGTCGCGGACGCGGTTCGCGGCGCCGTGGCGCCGCTGGCCGCCGAGGTGGCCCAGCTCCGCCGGGCGCTGGACGATCGCGATCGATGGATCACCCGCGCCGATGCCGCCGGCCGGCTGGGCGTGAGCCTCGACACCATCGACCGATCGATCGTGGACGGGAGCATCGTCGCCCAGCGTGTAGGCCGCGCGGTGCGCGTCGATGCCGCGTCGCTGGTGCCGGCCAGCGAGGCCGAGATCACCCGCATGGCCCATGGGGCGCGGTCGTGATCGCACCCTCGCCCGTCGCGTCGCTCCGCCGCGATATGCGGCGCCTCGGCATCCGCCGCGCGTCTCGGGCGTGGGGCATCACTCCGACGGTGGCGCTATCGATCGTGGGGGGCCTGGGCGGGCCGCAGTCCGCCCAGGCGCAGATCCTTCGGACCGCGTTGCGCCGGGTGGGGGCGGGGCGATGAGCGCACTAGATCGCGCGCTGGCGAAACTCCCGGGGGCCAAGAAAGTTGGCCGCGAATGGCGCGTCCGTTGCCCCGCTCATGAGGACGCGAACCCGTCGCTTGACGTCACCCAGGGAGATCGCGGCGTCGTGTTCACTTGCCGTGCTGGATGCAAATCTGCCGACGTCGTCGCGGCCGTAGGTCGGTTGGGTCTCGCGAAATCTGACCTGTTCGACGGACCGGCAACCCGGTCCGCCGTGCGCGAGACCCTGCCGAAACACCGATGGCCAGTCACCGCACGCTACGTCTACCAGGACTGCGGAGGCGATCCGGTGTATCGCGCCAACCGCAAGGTGAGCCCGGACAGCGGCGAGAAAACGTTCGCCATGGAGCGATACGCCAACGGCGCATGGGTATCCGGGATGGACGGCGTGGATCGCATCCTGTTCCACTTGCCGGAGCTGATCGCCGCGCTGGCGGACGTCGTTGTTTACGTCGTTGAAGGCGAAAAGTGTGCCCTTGCGGTGGAGGGGCTGGGCCTGCTTGGCACAAGCGCAGCCGGCGGCACCGGCGGCATCGGGCAGTGGAGCGACGCCGTGTTTGTGGGGCCGTTGCGCGGCCGTCACGTCGTGATCCTCTCCGATAACGACGATAAAGGGCGCGCATACGCCAAACAGGTAGCGCTGGATCTGGCGAACGTCGCCGCGTCCGTGAAGGTCTTGCACCTGCCGGGCCTCGGACCCAAGGGCGACGTCGTCGACTGGATCGCGGCCGGGGGAAGCGCGGAAGAGTTGCGCCGCCTGGCCGAGGACGCGCCGACGTTCGACGGTGCGGCGATGGTGGACACCGCGGCGCGTGTCGCCGTCGATCGATCTACTGCCACGACAGTCTGCCTGGCAGACATCGAACCGCGTGACGTGGATTGGTTGATCCACGGCCGACTCCCGAAGGGGATGCTGGCCGTATTGGACGGCGATACCGCCACGGGCAAGACCACCACCGTCTGCGATCTAATCGGGTCCCTGACCACAGGCCGCCCTTGGGCCGGCGCCGTCGGCAAACAGGCGCCACGCGACGTGGTCATGTTGGGCCATGAGGACAGCCCACACCACACCATCCGCCCGCGGTTGGATGCCGCTGGCGCCGACTGCGCGCGGGTCCATTTGCTGACCGATATCGACGGTCGACTCCCGAAGTTTCCCGACGACTGCGACGCGATCGAAACGCTCATCCAACGGAAGCGCGCGGCGCTAATGGTGATCGATCCGATCAGCGCCTATCTCGGCGGTGTCGACCTGAATCAAGACGGCGAGATCCGGGGCGCGCTGGCGCCTTTGGTCGTTCTGGCCGAACGCACGGGAGTAACTGTGCTGATGATTCGACACCTGCGAAAGAGCGGAGGGGTATCGGCACTGCATCGGGGCCTCGGTTCGGTCGCCATATCGGCGCTGGCTAGGACCGCGATGATGTTGCTCATGGATCCTGACGACCCGTCAGGCGAAGCGCGGATCCTCACATGGACCAAATTGTCAGTGGGTCCGGCGCCCAAGTCGTTGCGCTGGCGTCTTGGACCAGCGACGGCTTCCGGGCGACCGCCGGGTATCGTGTGGGACGCGACGCCGTGCGACCTGTCGGCGGATGCCATCCTAGACCGCCAGGATGCGCGGCCCGAACGTCGGGGCGTAGTGGACGACGTGGCCGACTGGCTGCGCCAGGCCCTGGCCGGCGGGGAGGTGCCAGCGGCCGAGATCGAATCGCGCGCACGCGCAGCGGGGTACTCCACACCAGCCTATCGCCGCGCCAGGGCCGCCATAGGCGCCCGGTCCATCCGCCGGGGTACCGCCTGGTACGTGGTGCCAGGCCCGGCTGGTCAAGATGATCACGTTCCCCTAATCAGAAATCATGATCATATTGAGTATGTTGATCATGTTGGGGGGGGAGTAGGTGATCAACATGATCTAGATGCGCAAGGTGTGCGTGCCGGGGTAGGTGATCATCTTGCGGCGGGGGACGCGATATGACTCCCGCCGCGCTGGTTTCGGCGTGCCGCGCCGCCGGGGTCCAGCTTTCCCCCCGCGACGGGCAGATCATCCTGCGGCCAGCCGGTGCCCTGCGGCCCGACCTTCGCGCGGCCCTGGTGGCAAACAAGCCCGACGTGCTGGCGTTATTGCAGGCCGAACGCACCATCGGCACGGGCACGGGCGCGCCCTGCCCGGTCAGAACAGCGCTGGATCAGCCAAGCGAGGGCGTCTGCACCATCGGCAAGAGCACGGGCGACGCGGCACCCTGCCCCGTTTGCACGTACAGCCACGGCAACCTGAACGACCGTGAACCCTGTTCAACGTGTGGGCGGGAAGACTGGACGGTGTCCCTTGTCGATGCCCGTGGCGTGGGTCGAACGTGTGCGGCGTGCGTCTCGGACACGGTGTCGCAAACGCCCCGCACACGCGAAGCCATGAAGCCTGGCGACGCGGTTCGCCCGGCCCCACCCCGGCCACGCGCGCGCGTGGTAACACCCGAGGCCGCGTCATGAGGGGTTCGCGCACTGAACCAGCGATCGAAGAAAGGATCTTCGCGGTGTTCTGCCGCAGCCTCAGCTACGCGACCGCCGGGAGGGAAACCGGCGTTCCGCGCCGAACGTGCATCGACATCGTGCGCCGATGCGCTGGTGACGGCCTGGCCGAGTTGCGCGCAAAGATGCGCGCGGACCTGGCCGCCGAAGCGTGGGATACGTGCCGGGAGCTGGTCGGATTGATCACGGCCGAGACCCTTGGGTCCGCGCATTCATCCCTGGGAAGCGAGGCCGCCGCGGCTGCTTTGCACCTGGCGAAGGTCGCCGCGTTGCTTGAACGGGCGGACAAGGTGGCCCCGGGTGACGTGCCCGCGCCCGTGATCAACGTTTTCACGGGCCTTCATGCCCCGCCGGAAATCGAGGCCGAGGAATCCGGGCCCGCCGACACGGGTCCGATCCAAGACCTGCCCCAACCGTGTCCGAACATGGCCGTTCTGCAACGACCTGGAAGGCCAGATCATGCCCCCTGAACGCGAACTAACCCCGCGCCAAATCCGGGCCGTGTCCGCGATCCTGGAAGCCGACACGCGGGCCGATGCGGCCAGACAGGCAGGCGTGTCTGAGCGGACGTTGCGCCGCTGGGCAAACCTGGACCCCTTCCGCGCCGAAGTTCGGCGCCAGCGTTCGCGCGTGCTGGATTCGACGGCTTCGATCCTGGCCGGAGGTTCCGCCCGCTGCGCCGCAGTTTTGATCCAGGTCGCCACCACGGGGGGCGGACCTCTCGACGCGGTCCGGGTGTCGGCCGCCCGCGCCGTTCTCGATGCCGCCACGAAAGCCGAAGAACTTTCCACCGTGACGGCCCGACTCGATGAACTCGAAGCCTCTTTCGCAGCACAGCCGAAGACCGGGGGAACACGATGGGCATGAGTACCCGCCGCCTCAATGCGCTGGCGCGAATATTCCAAACCAAGGTGGATCGTCGCCCCCGACCGATGTCGGAGACCGAACGCATCCATCAGGAAATCGCCCGCATGACGAGCGGCGAGCGTCGGGCCCGTCTCACGTTCTTGATCTTGAAAATGCAGTTTGGCCGAGCCCCGACGCTTGTCGAAGTGCAGTCGGTCTCCCCTGGCTTTCTTGAAGATCATGGGCGCAAGTGCAAGATCCAAAGGATCGCGGAACATGAGGCCGCTGGCCGTCACGACGAAGCGGAGAAGATCCGCGATTCGATGATTACTTGGCAAGAAGAACTCGCCCGCGAACTGGAACACCAAGATCCCTCGCGCGCGGCCCGACTGCGCGCGAGGAATGCACCCGAAGACTAAGGCCAAACAACCCCGTGAACATCCGTCGCCTTTCCGCGCGCGTGGCCAGATTGTGGGGGAACCGCGAACGCGAAGCGGCCCGAATGGGAAGGAGACCGCTCGTAATTCTGTCACTGCCCCAAAATGGGCGAGACGTTGTTTCAACTCAACCGCCCCGCCCGGGCTGCGCTCGACTTGTGCTCACGTCAGGGGCGCCAACCGAGTCACCCGAATCGCCCGAGTGACGTAGCCTGTTATGGCACGGCTGTTCCCGTGAAGGTCTGTTCGGTAACAGGGGCGCCCTCTTTTGGGTGATTCTCGGTCCAATTGAGCGATTGGGCTTTACGTAATACGTTACGCATGAGAGAATGAGACCCATGGAAAAGACCAAGACACGGGTTGCCGCTTACATCCGGGTCAGTTCTGCCGATCAAGCGGATTCGGGTTTCAGTCTCGACGCGCAGCGCGCGAAGCTGGAAGGCTACGCCCTGGCCCTTGATCTCGAATTGGTCGCGGTCCACGTTGACGCCGGGGTCAGCGCGAAGAACCTGAAGCGGCCGGGCTTGCGTGCCGCGCTGGCGGATCTCGACGGGGGCCGGGCCGATGGCCTGCTTATCTGCAAGCTAGATCGCCTCACGCGCAGCGTTCGCGACCTGGGGACGCTTGTGGCGGACTACTTCGAACGGCGGTTTGACCTGATGTCCGTGGCGGACAGCATCGACACGCGGAGCGCTGGCGGAAAATTGGTCTTGAACGTTCTAACCAGCGTCGCGCAATGGGAGCGGGAAGCGACCGGCGAGCGGACGCGAGAAGTTTTGCAGCACTTGAAACGCCAGGGCGTGAAGCTGGGCGGGGCCGCTCTTGGATGGCGCCGTGTCGACGATGTGGATACCGACGGCCGGAAGGTCATGGCGGACGTTGAGAAAGAACTCGCGACGGTCGCGCGGATCGTCGAGTTGCGCGCCGATGGCCTCACCCTTCGCGCGATTGCGGCGCAGTTGGAATCCGAAGGGCATCGAACCAAGAAGGGCCTTTCGAAGTGGTCGGGAAAGGTCGTGCTCTCTGCTTTGAACCGGGTAAGGGCATGAGCCTGGAGACGGCACACGCGATATGGGGCGCCGAAGCCGTGGCAGCAGCGCTAGCGGAGCCAAACCCCGCACCGCTGGACGCGGCAGAGTTGGCGGCTTGGATGTCGCGAGCGCGTACGCTGGGAGTTGGGGCGTTGCGCGCGTGGTCTGGGGGATTGCCGTGGCCGTCGTTCTGTCGTTTGGTACGCGCGGTGTCCGGCCGAGAGTTTCAGGAACTACTTGAAGAAAGCGAGTCCAACTGATGCCACGGCCCAAACGACAGATGCGCCGCGCCTCGATCTTCTTGCCCGCAACGCTTGAGGAAACGATTGCGCAATTGTCCGCCGCACGAACGGAGCGTCAAGGGTTCGCGCCTCTCATGGCCGACATGATGCGCGAGGCGATGATCCGTGGCGCCGCGATTCTCATGGAGGAAGACGCCGCGATCCCCAAGCGCACCGGCGCCAGCAAGGCGTTTCCCAAGCGAGGGACATCGGATAAGAAGGGCCGCCGAGTTCGGTAGGTGGGGTGAAAGCGAAAACCCCAGGGAAGAGGTATTGGGGTCTGCTTCCGAAAGGACTGGATGTTGAAGAACTGCGAAAGCACTCAGCACTTGAGGCGATGGGCGCAAGGGGGGAACATGGCCCGCATGAAACTCCTTCTGGCGGTGGCGATCATGGTGAGCGGCTGTTACTCCCTCGAACAACAACGGGTGGCCAGGGCGGAAAAGACGGCCGTCGAAATAGATTGTCCGGCAGCAAGGATCCAAACGACAGAACCGGTTGTCACGGGCAGCGGAATTACGGGAGACGTCGCATCCAATTGGATGGCGCGGGGATGCGGCCGAGAATATGCGTGCAGGATGTTCGAACCCAAGCCGTTCGCCTGGAAGCTCACGTGCGAAGAGACCCCCAAGTCTCAGGAGGCGACCGCCACCAAAGTCGCGATCGACAGACTTGCGGTGGAGACCGGGTGCCCTGCCAAACGGATCAAACCGATCGACACCACCGGGTGGGTGCGTGGGAAGGAACGGTCATACGCCATGTTGGCCTGTGGGAAGCGTTACACGTGCACGACTTCGCCCAGTGGGACTGACTGCAAGAAGAGCCTCGCCGAGGCCGCCAGCGACGAAGAAGACGCGGACGCCCCCTCAAAACCGCAGGGCCCCGGGGGGGCCTCTGAGTAATCAACCGTGACATTCAATGGGCACGAGTCGAATCGGCGCCCGTGCGGGGATTCTGCGTCGGCGGCATCATTCGGGGCGGATCGACACGAAGCCGTCCGACGAAAACAAAAGGGGGGCGTGAATGGCCAAGCTGGCGAAGAAACGGAAGCGCCGAACCTACGGGACCGGGTCGATCAAGCAACGTGGCGACGCTTGGACCGTTCGGTTTCGCCAGAACGGGCGCCAGCGGACCCGCTCTTTCGCAACGCGAGACCACGCCGAACGTGTCTTGGCCAAGGTGTTGGGTCAGATCGCAGTGGACAAGGCGGGCCTTCCGCCCGATGCCCGCGACGTTCCCACCTTGGCGGACCTGTTCCCGCCTTGGCTTGCAGCGCGTGAGCACACCCATCGGTCATGGCGAGACGACCGATCCAAGTGGGGCGCGCACGTTGGCCCGTTCTTCGGAACCATGCGCCCCGCCGAGGTGACGGCAGACGAGATCGGGAAGTTTGTTGACGCGAAGCTGGCCAGCGGCCTGGCGAGTACCAGCGTCAGTCACTTGATGGTTTTGCTTTCAACGTTCTTTTCCGATCTGGTGGAAGACCCAGCCAACGGCCTGGCGATCAACCCAGTGCGCACCGTCCGCAAGGCCACCCGGAAGAAGTACAGACACGCGAAATTCGAAGCGCCCTTTATCGAAAAGCAGGCGGACATCCGCCGGGTGTTCCTGGCGCTGGGGGAGCCCTACAACATCATGTTTGCGTGTGGCGTGATGCTGGGCCTTCGCACCGCCGAGGTGATCGGCCTGGCGTGGGAACACGTCTTTCGGGGCGGACCGATCGCGCGGAAAACACA
>JANOJB010000112.1:0-37499 GCA_031407985.1 Pseudomonadota bacterium
GGGCCTTACTGCGGCGACGGCATGCTCAACGCACCCGAGGAACAATGTGATCTCGGCCGCACGATGCCACCTCCCGCAGGCAATGGGGCCACCTACGGTGGTCGCAACGGCTGCACCTTCGGTTGTACCTTCCCGCACTACTGTGGCGACGGAATCGTCGACACCGCAGGTGGCGAGCAGTGCGATCAAGGTGAGACCATCAACGGTGTTGGAGACGCGCCCTGTCAGGTCGACTGCAAGATCAAGCCGATCGGCTGAGAAGAACTGGTCTCTGCGTCAGGCGGTCGCATAGCGACCACCTGACGGAGGGTCCCCCATCCCGACATCAGCCGCGGGAATCGGGCTGATTGCCGGCGCGCCACTTGATGTTGCAACCGATGCTGGGGCGCTGATCAGCGGACGGTGCGCGGCCCGCCAGCGTTGCGTCACGCGCGGCGCGCAGGTCGCTCCCGGTCACTGGTTTTCCGTTGCTGGGACGGCTGTCGTCGAATTGCCCGCGGTAGGTCAGACTGCCGCTGGCGTCGAACAAGAAGAAGTCGGGCGTGCACGCGGCATGGAAGGCCACTGCCACGCTTTGGTTGGCGTCAAAAAGGTAGGGGAACGCATATTCGTGTTGTCGAGCCTCGTCCGCCATCGGCCCTGGACCGTCCTGCGGATAGCTCTCGACGTCGTTCGAGCTGATGGCGACCATACCCACACCGCCCTCCGCGCACTCCCGCCCGAACGCAGCCAATTCGACGCGGAGGTGCTTGACGTAGGGACAGTGGTTGCAGATGAAGGCCACCACCGCGGGTTTCCCCGCGAGGGTGGATGACGTGAACGTTCGTCCCGTTACGACGTCGAGCAGATCGAACGCGGGCAGTTGGGTTCCAAGCGGTAGCATTTGGGAAGGCGTCGCGGCCATGTCGGTCCTCCGATTTCTTGTGTGCATACGAGGCTCCGGGGCGCGACGCAACTGGCGGTAAGCCGGATCTCGCCGCGTCAGTCAGTGTTGCCGGGCAGGCTGGCGACGGCGTGGTATCTTTTTTGTGGTCGCTCGGTCCCGGATCTCGACGAGGAGAATGTCGTGAAATGGTCCTTCGTCCTGGTCATTTTTGTCGTCATGGGAGCGGCGGCCGGTCTTGCCGGTTGCGGGTCGCCCGAAGCGGTGCGCCTGTACCGCGGTGACGCGGGCCTGGGAACGCAACCGGACGTTATTGTCGGCGGCGGAGGCAACGTGGGTTCGGGTGGCAATGTGGGTTCGGGTGGCAACGTGGGAACAGGTGGTGCCGTGGGGACCGGAGGGAGGGTGGGTGGAGGCGCGGCCGGGACCGGAGGTTTGTCCTCAAGCGGTGGCGCCACGGGTACCGGGGGCCGCGTCGGCACCGGGGGGATGGTGAATACGGGTGGTGCCGTGGGGACCGGCGGACGGATCGCGACCGGCGGCGTGTCTGCTTCTGGCGGCGCGATGGGTTCAGGTGGTCGCGCGGCTACGGGCGGTACCGTCGGGACAGGTGGTGCCGTCGGAACGGGAGGCCGTGTGGCAACGGGTGGTGCCGTCGGCTCCGGGGGCGCGGTCGGCACCGGTGGTCGCGCCGGCACCGGGGGCGCGGGGGGTGGTAACTGCGTCAGCGCCTTGAAGAACACAGGCTACGCGGCGGGCGGTCAGGCGTGCGTCGACTGCAAGGAGAACATGATGTCGCTGACAACCAAGTGCACCGCGATGATCGACTGCTTGGGTCCCGTCTGGCCATGCGCGTCGGGGTCGAACTGCTGGACGACTTGCCTCAACATGGTCGGCGGCAGCCAGCCTCTGGCCACATGTGTTCAGGCGTTGACGACGGCGGCCTGCCAGTGACTTGCGATCGGTCGCGCAACGCCGGCTGCCCGTAACCTGGGCCGAGGTGTCCCATGATCCCAAACAACTAGGACGACTGGCGCAGGCGGCGAAGTTCGTCCTCGACGTCGACGGCGCCTGGGTCCAGTTCCAGAAGCTTCTCGAATTCCGCGATGGCCAGATCGGGCTGCCCGGTTTGGGCGTAGAAGTGCCCCAGGTAGTAGTGGGCCCGCCGGCTTTTCGGATCCAACTGGATCGAACGGCGAAGCTCCGCCAGCGCGGCACGTCCCGCGCGCGCATCCGCTGGGGCCTCGCGAAACAGCGCCCAGCCCAGCGCCGCGCGAAAATCGGCCTGGTCGGGCAGCATGCGCGCCGCCTGGCGGAACGCCTCGACCGCCTCGCGATGACGGCTGGCGCGTAGATGCTGCAGTCCCGCTTCGAAAAGTTCCTTGGCCGCCCCCGCGGGGATCGGACCCGACTGCGCCTCGGTTGGTTTTTGCTTTTCCACCTTGGCCGCGTAGGCACGCCGGCGCGTCGGCTCGCGCAACACACGGTGGGCCTCCCCCAACCGCTCGAAGATCTCCCGCGCCAGCCGCCGGTCTTCCTCGGGGCGTTGCCGGTAGCGGTCGGGATGAAAGCTACGCGCCAGGGTTTCGTACGCTTGATCGATCACCTCGGTCGAGTCATCCGATCTCACGCCCAGCGCCCAGTAGTGGTTCTGCGATCTGACGGTTTGCGCGACCAGTCCCAGTTGAGTCGCCGAAAGAGGCGCTGACGTCTCGGGCACGGACGCCGGCCCAACCGGAGCATCGACAGCCGTGGTGAGGGGCGTCGGCGTGACCGCCCGCCGCGCTGGCGCGTCCGACGGCTCGATCATTCCCGATTGCGACAACGCCACCAACAACAACCGCGCCTTTTCGGCGGGAATGCGTGCTGAGTCGAGCACCGTTTCCAGGCGTGTCCGACCGTCGATCTCGCGAACGAATTCCTGCTCGGTCGGATCGGACGTGACCTCCTGCAAGCGCAACACGGGATCGGGGCTAAGGGCCACATACCTGCCCGCGTAGGCGTCCAGCACCGCCTGCTGCCGCTCCGGATCGTAATGGCGGCGGATGCCTTCCAGGATCAGCGCCGCGGGCGGGCGCTCCAGGCGCAGCGCCTCGCCGGCAGGTACGTCTCCCTCCTTGAACATGTATTGTCCGTCCGACCAGGCGAAGACCTCGAACAGTTTGGCCTCCACCTGTTCGACCAGGGCCCGCGATAGGTTGTACGGCGACAGCACCCCCATCTCGACCAGGATCTCCCCCTGGTGGCGCTTTTCCGCTTTCATACGACGCAAGGAATCCTGCAAGGACTCGTTCGAGATCAGGCGCTGCTGCAACAGAATCTGGCCCAGGCACTCGCCAAGCACGTTGGACCGCACCGATACCGGGTAGCCGGCTGCGAAGGAGACGATCTTCTTCGCACCATCCTTCATCAACAGCAGCGATCCGGTCTTGCGCCCCGCGAACAGACGCTGCAGCAAACGGGCGAACGGGGTTCGCTTCAAGGTCCCGCGTAAATCGGCGTCAGCGCTTTCAAGCGACTTGGCGGTCCGTTCTACATCCCGCCTTTCCCGCCGTTGCGCTGGGTCCGTCGTGGTGGTCGACGAAGGAGTATGGGATCTGTGGTCCGGAACCGCCTCGTGTGGGACCGTTTCGGCGCTGTGGTCCGCCTCCGGCATGGCTCCCGGTGACACCACGCTGTCCAGTCGCCGCCTCAGCTCGGACAGCTCTGCCGGCGCGATCAGATAGGCGGCGGGATCGTAGCGCCGCATGACCTCGGTGCGATGGCTGGCGCCCCGGTGCCGCTGGCTGGCGACGAACAGAATCGGCGTGGTCCTCGTATCGGGATCCCGTCGCAGTTCATCGGCCAGCGCGAATCCCGGCCCATCGACCAGGCTGGTGTCCAGGACGACCGCGTCGGGCGTGCGGACCGCGATGCTGCGCTTGGCCCACGAAGACTCGGTCTCGGCCGCGACCTCGTAACGACTGTCCCTCAGGATATCGCCGATGCGCCGTTGAAGATCGGGATCGCTTTCCACGACCAGCACGTATGCGCTCATACAGCATTTATACTCCGAATCCGTGCGTCGCGTGCGGCCGACAAGAACGACCGTGGAACGAATCTCTGACCCGGGGGTGGACCGGGCTGCGACCCGGAGTGGACGGATTCGTGGAGCGAGTGGGGAGCAAGGTCTGAGCAAGCACTGAACGGGATGGGAGCGGCCTCGGCCCCCGGCAGAGGGGCCGCGCGCGCCGCGGGAATCAGATCGGTGTTTTCCGGAGGGGACAACGTTCGTGTCGGATCAGATGCGTGGACAACATCGGGCCGGTTCGCTTAAGTACGCTGTCATCCGACCGGCGTATTGAGACCGGAGCGTGTTCCAACGGCGGCGTGTCGGACGACAGGGAAAGACGGCAAAGAGATGGCGATCAAGGCAAAGCGGGATCATGGGGCGTCGCGCACCGCGACTGGCAAAGGCAGTGGCTCGGTGTCTGGCCTTGGCTGCGTCGTACTGGCCGCGGGACAGGGGACGCGGATGCGTTCGTCGCGCGCAAAAGTCCTGCACCAGGTTCTTGGCCGACCGATGGTCGCCTACCCGATCGATCTCGCGCGGGGGTTGGGCGCGGATCCAGTGGTCGCCGTTCTTGGGCACGGAAGGCCGATGGTGGAATCCGCGCTTGTGGCCAGGTTCGGGTCCGATCAGATAGCCGTCGTCGAGCAGACCGAACGCTTGGGTACGGGGCACGCGTTGCGGGTCGCCCTGCCCGCCCTGCGGCGGTTGCGTGGGATCTTGCTGGTCCTGTACGGAGACGTACCCCTGTTGCGGCGGGAAACCCTGGTTGCGTTGGTGGGCGCGGCACGCCGGGGCGGCTGTCTGGCTCTGGTGACCGCGAATCCGCCCGTTGCTGCGGGTTACGGACGTATTGTGCGGGATAGGGGCGGGCGGGTCTTGCGCGTGGTCGAGCACAAGGACGCAACGCCCGATGAGTTGGCGATCGGCGAGGTGAACGCGGGGATCTACGCCGGGCCGATTGAATTCTTTCGGGAAGCGCTTCCCCGAATCGCCGCCCGGAACGCGGCCGGTGAGTACTATTTGACCGACATCGTGGCCCGCGCCGCGGCCGGCATCGGTGTCAGGGCGGTGCAGGCCGATTTTCGCGATGTTTCCGGTGTCAACGATCGCCGCCAGTTGGTCGAGGCGGAAGGTGTTCTGCGCGCGCGCGTGAACGCCCGTTGGATGATGCACGCGACGCTGCGCGATCCGGCCTCCACCGTCATCGAGGTGGACGTTGTCGTGGGCCAGGACGCGGAGATTGGTCGCGGCGTCGCGTTGCGCGGACGCACCCGGGTGGGGCGCGGGGCGCGCATCGGCGACGGAGTCCTGCTGTCCGACGTGGACGTTGGCGCGGGGGTCGAGATCAAGCCGTACTCCGTCGCCAGCCAAGCGGTCATTGGGGCCGGCGCGATCGTAGGGCCGTTCGCGCACCTTCGTCCCGGAACCGTCTTGGGTCCCGAGGTACACGTCGGGAACTTTGTCGAAACGAAGAAGACGACGCTGGGCCGCGGCAGCAAGGCGAACCATCTTAGCTACCTTGGCGACGCGACCATCGGGCGGAACGTCAACGTCGGTGCCGGAACCATCACCTGCAACTACAACGGGCACGAAAAGCGCCAGACCGTCATCGAGGACAACGCTTTCATTGGGTCGGACACGCAATTGGTCGCGCCGGTGCGGGTGGGGCGGGGCGCAATCGTCGCGGCCGGTACCACCGTCACGGCTGACGTGCCGCCCGGATCGCTTGCGATTTCTCGAGCGTCCCAGGTCGCCGTGGCGGGGTACGCGCAGCGGCTGGTGAAGCGTTACGCCGCTAAGCGACCGCGCCGTTCCTAGCCACCGGTCGGGATCTCAAGTTGACAGTCTTGTGCCGCACCCCAATCATGGGCGGTCCAGGAGGATCCATGGCTTTGTCCATAAAGACCTATTTCGATCAGAAGATACCTGACGCACTGGCCGCGAATCCCGACAAGGCCAAGGATGTCGCGGCTGTGTACCTGTTCAAGATCGCCGGTGCCGACGGAGGGACTTGGACGGTCGATCTGGTGTCCGCGCCGCCCACCTGCTTGCCTGGCGCGGTAGGATCCCCTCAGTGCACGATTGAATGTAGCGACGATGATCTGAGGACGATGATCTCTGGCGGCATGCAGGCCGCGATGAATCTGTTCTTCAGCGGCAAGCTGAAGGTCAGCGGCGATCCCACACTAGCGACGCGCCTCACGAAACTGCTCCAGTTGGCCGAGTAGGTCGTTCGTCCTCGGGGTGTCTTCGGGGGGCGAACGGCGCGATTTCTAAACTCCGGACAGCGCGGCGGTGATCTCGTCGGTGCTCAGGCTGCCGCCCTGTCGGTACAGCAGCAGCGCACGTTCCAGAACTGATTCCAATTCCCGGAAGTTGCCGGGCCAGGAGTGTTGCTCCAGAGCCAGGACGGCGGTGGGATCAAGCGCGATCGCCCGGGCTCGCTCGTCTGGCGTCGCCTGTTGGAAGTCCTCCGCGTTCAACAGCTCCCGTTTGAGACCGGCCGCGCGCAGAATTCGATTGCCCATCCAGACAACGGCGGGACCGATGTCCTCTTTCCGTTCACGCAACGGCGGCAAGGAGAGCACCACACGGGCCAGCCGGTAATAAAGATCGTGACGGAAGCGCCCGGCCGAAACCTCCGCCGACAGATTGCCGTCCGACATAGCCACGATGCGCACATCGAAGCGCCTGGTCTTGGAGGTGGACTTTCCTCCTTTGCGATCTTCTTCGGTTGTGTCCACGGCGGCCGCGCCTCGCGGTTCACAGCGTCCGGATTTCAGAAGGCGAAGCAGTGCGGCCTGGACTCGTGGTCCCAGTCCCACTGTTTCCTCGATCAGGATTGTTCCGCCGTCAGCGGCCTCGGCGACACCGCCACGCCGACCGGCGCCACACAGCAGGGAAAGCGCGTCCTCTTCGGGAAACCCCGACACGTCGTACCGGATCAGCGGACCCCCGGGGCACGACAAGTGGGCCAGCGCCCGGCCCAGACCCTCCTTGCCGGTTCCGGGCTCGCCCAGTAGGACGAAGTTGGTTCGGTACGGGCGGTCCGATAGGCGCTCGATAACGTCCAAAATGCGGGTCATCGACGCGTGACTGGAGGTCATGCGGATGAGAGCGCCAATCCATCGTGAGGCCGCGGGGTGCAGCGATTTCAACGAGGGGGCCGCGTCCAGATCCCGGCGGTGGGGGACAGCGGTCTTCACGTCAGCGCTTGAAACCAAGCAGCAGATCCATGGTCGCCTGATCGGCCGCAGGGAACCGATAGCTCTCGAATTCCGCGGATTTCACCCAGCGACAGTCGGCCACACGCACCGGTGTCGGTTCAGCGGATTCATCGATGCGGGCTTGGTACAACGTCAAGTCGACGGAGTATCCATCGTAGTCGTGGGTTCGGCGGGCGATGCAGGTGCCGACCTCGACGTCGACTCCGACTCGTTCGCGGACCTCGCGGCGAAGCGCATCGGCCTCGGACTCGCCTTCCTCGACTTTTCCGCCAGGGAACTCCCAAAGTCCGCCCAGTACCGCGGTGGGCCGGCGTTGGGTGATGAGGTAGCGGTCTTCACGGGGGATGACCGCCGCGACGACCCGCACATGACGTGCAGCCATAACGAATCATGATAACCCAGGCGTGGCCCTCCGTGTCGGACTACCTGGTTCGCTTGTTACAGATCCCACCGGCCCGCCTGTGCTAAGGAATCCGAATGGCGAAGCGTGTGACACCGCAAGAAGCGGCCGAATTGTTGGCCGCGGGTTGGACCTACCTGGATGTTCGTTCCATTCCCGAGTTCGAACAGGGGCACCCCAAAAGCGCCGCGAACGTTCCGCTCATGCACGCGGACCGCGGGCGGATGGCACCCAACGGGGATTTCCAGAAAGTGGTCGAGTTGAACTTCCCTCGCGACGCGAAGCTGGTGGTCGGTTGTAAGAGCGGCGTCCGTTCGTTGCAAGCGGTGGGGTTACTAGAGGCCGTGGGATATGCGAATCTGGTCGACGTTCGCGGGGGCTTCGCTGGCGAGCGCGACGGTATGGGACGCGCCATCGTGGTGGGATGGGCCGATGCCGGTCTTCCCGTGACGACCCACGCGGCGCCTGGCTGCGCGTACGCTGAACTGTCAACCGGTTCTCAGGCTGGATCTCCGAAGGAGAGCTGACGGTCGGCGCTGTCGGTCGATGTTATTCGATCAGCTCGACGCCATTGCGCGCGCACAGCGTTCGAACCATCGCCCGGCTGCGTTCGTCCAGCTTGCTGTAGGACTTGATGGCGCCTTCTTTGTCCTTGGTTGAACAGGCGCAAACCGCGATGATCTGATGGGCGTCGTTCGAGCCCGGTTTCGTCTTCAGCGCCCGGCGCGACAGATCAGTGGCCAATCCACACTGCTGATGCATCCAGGCTTCGCGCGCTTGTTTGATCAGATCGACGGCGTCGGGCTGAAATTCATCTGGCTCGGCGGCCACCGGTGCGCCGGAGGCCGCGGTCGACCGGGTGGCCCCGGGCGCCGTACCCGCCGCGGCCTGGCGTCCGGTGCGCGCTGGCGCTATCGGACGGGGCGTCGGCGCGCGTGGGAACGCCGCCACAACCGCACGCGGGGCAGCCGTTGGGGTCGGGCGTGGGGAAGCCGCGGGTGCCCCACGTGGGGTAGCCGGGGTGGTCGGGCGTGGCGCTACCGCGGGTGTGGGGGCAGTCTCTGCCGCCTCAGTTCGTGCGGAGGTACGGACCTGAGGGCGGTTGCGGCAACGCTTGAGAATGTCACGGGCTTTACGATTTTCGGGATCGAGCTGCTGGATCTTCTCGACCTCGGCTCGCGCGTCGTCACATCGCCCTTGGGCACGCGCGGAATCCGCCAAGTCCAGGTGCGCCGCGAAGAAAAGCGGCTTCACCTCTTCCAGCGCGGGCTCGGCGCGCTTCTTGTAAACGCTTTCGGAAGGAATCTCGTCGAAACGCGACAAGGCGACGTCCGGTTCTTTGGACGAGACGGCACCCTGGAAGGACGCGAAAATAGCCGCGCTTTTCCGCTCTAGATCGACCTTGCCCTTGAGCTCAATGGCATCGTCTTTGACCGCGGAGACCGCCTCACCGGTTTGGCTCAACAGCAGATCAAGAGCGCTGACGGACTTGTCCCAGTCTTCTTCCTCTGCCGCTTTTGTAGCGTCGGCCATGAGGGCGGCCGGCGAGGGGCCGGCTGGTACCGGCGCGGGCGCCACCGCCGCGACCGGAGGAGGCGGGGGAGGCGGCGCCTTCTTGCCCGAAAACGCGACGATCAGAATCAGCGCCAGCACCCCGCCACCGACGCCCGCGCCGATCTTCAGGTTGCGACGCGATCGGGGTGCGTACTCGCGCGGGTCGAAGGTCCATTCCTCCCACGGGCCGACGAAACGCAGTTTCACGTGGCCCAGTTCGACGACGTCGCCAGGTTGTACGTCGACACGTTCGTAGGACTCGCCCGCGACACGGACCCCATTGGCGCTCTGTAGGTCGACCACCGTATAACGATCACCGTCGCGGACGACCTTGGCGTGATGGCGAGAGATCGACGCGTGGTTCAGAATGATGTCATTCTCATCGGTTCGTCCGATCACCAGCGACGAACGATCGAGTCGAAATTCCATCCCAGCGAGATTCGTCGTGACGGCCACCAGGCGTCCGGCCTGCGCTTGAGGCAACTTGGGAGCCCGTCCCTGCTCCTCCAGCGTGCGCAGAGGTATGGTGGGAGAGGCGTCCAGGTGAGCTTTCGCTGGCACACCCGCCTGGGTTTGCGCGGCTTCGGGATAGGGAGCAACTGGAGCTGTTGCAGCCGTCGATGCTGCTGTGGTCGTCGCGCTTTCCGAGATCGCCGACGGCAGAGCGGGGACCGTCGGTGGCAGTGCTTCTGCCGCGGCTTCCGAGCGAATAGATAGCCTGTAGTCTCCGATCTGGACCTGATCACCGTCACGTACCGGTAGCGTTCCCGCGATCCGGACACCGTTGACGCGAACGCCGGTGTAGCTATCGAAATCCTCGACGCAAATCGCTCCGTTCTGCTTGAACAGGCGCGCGTGCCGCCGGGACACGTTGCGCTCGGTCAGGCGGATAACGTTGCCTTCCTTGCGACCGATCGTCAGCTCGTCCCGCACCATAGGGACGACGGTCGTTCTGCCTTCGTCGTCCTCGATGATCAGCTTGTGCATGCGCGGCTGGGTCCGTCCGCTGACAGAGGAAACTCTAGCCTTGGCCTTGATGATGGTCAAGCCGGCGAAGCATCAAAAACCGTGTGATCTCCGACAGGTTCATGCGAGCGGCCGCGATCAATGCCGGCGCCTGTTCCCGACGCGGCAAGAGCACGCAGCAAAGGCCGGTCACTTGATCAGCGTCAATGACGCCGCGATGACGATCGCCATTCCCAAGATGAACGAGGCAACCACGATGGCCACGGCGACGTTCTTGTTTTCTTGGAGCTCCCTGCGCACGTTGTAGGGCGTGACCAGCTCCCAGAGGTAGTACCCAATGATCAAAAGCACGACTCCGACAATCCCGAAGATCGAGGCGTCGATGAGAAGGCGCCACATGGGCACAGCCGGGAGTGATGCCGCCGCCGCTGTGGGATCCATCGTCGTGATCGCCAGGGGTTAGATGCTGCGCAGATCGGGATAGGTGGTCATCAGATCGGTCTCGGTCATCGAATCGTTGGGGTCGGCCGGCGTCCAGACTACCTCCATACCCAAGATCCCGGCGGCGGATACCGCCCCGACCTGTCCCAGGCAAACGTCCAGATCCGCACGATCGTTGATCCCCTTCCAGTTTCCGAATGGCGTCTTCGTGGCGACCACCACGGTCACCACCACATATTCGAGGGCTTCCTTTCCCTCTTCGGCGGCGACTTCCGAGCGGCGCACCTGTCCATCAGCGCCGCGCACCCGCTCCACCTGGAACCGAGAACGTTCCGCCAGCGCCAGACCGTTCATCTTGGTCTCCGCGTTGGTGAAGTTCATGGGACCGCCGCCATCGATTGCCGCGGCCCTAATGGAATCTTTTTCGCGCATCAGTTCAAGCGCGGTTTGTTGCAGCAACGTGGCCAGGCCGGTTTCGGTGCTGGTGTCCCCTTCGGAGGCGAAGCGGGCCAGGCGGTCTTGGATGCCGCGTGCGGAACGGCCCAATGCCACCTGCATGCGGTAAACATAGGCCCGTCCAGGTTCGACTCGCGTTTCACCGTCGTCCTGATCGTGGTTCCAGCCCCAGCCACCCCCTTCGGAATTGCGATAGCGCCGGGCGACCCTTACCAGCGAAAACGCCGCGAAGCCCAGGACCCCGAGCACCAGGATCGATCCGAAGCCGCCCCCGTACCCCATGCCCCCCCAACCCCAGCCGAAGCTGGGCAGGAAGAAGAAGCTGTGGCCGCCACCGCCGACCCGGCTGCCGTAGCTGCGCGGCGTGCTCATGCCGCCGCTGTTTCGAAAGGCGCGCCCACCGAAGCTGGCCCCCGATCGCGGGCCCGCCAGAGCCAGCGCCGGCAATAGGGTCAGGGCGACCAGCACCACGGCCAACAAGATCAACGTGCCGTTCGGACGCCGTCCTTGCGGCTCTCGGGGAAGATTCCTCATCGGCATGGCAGCGAAAGTCTAGTGCCTGCAACCGCGCGGGGCAACGCAAGGCGGACGGGAGGCTTTGGGCGGCACGGGTTTGGACGACAACCCACATTGTGCCCGATCGACCATCGGAGGAAACTGGGGTACTTGTGACCGAAGTGGGATCGCCGTTGCTTGAGAAACAGGCCCTGATTCACGCTGTGACCGCGTGCGGGCTTCCCGTGCTAGGTCTTTCGCGGCGGGGCCTCGCGATTGTGGGTGGGTGGTGTCCCGCAATCCCCGGAACGTCGCACGCCGCTGACTCCCCGTTGCATCGGCTGCTGGTGGTCGGCGGGATTCACGGCGACGAACCGTCCAGCGTGCAGGCCGTTTTGGAGCTTGTTGCGCGCCTTACGGCGTCATCCGTACCGGCGTCATCCGTACCAGGTGTGGCCATGTTGATCGTGCCGGCCCTGAATCCCGATGGCCTCCTGGCCGGAATCAAGAACTCCGCCGCCGACGTGGATCTGAACCGCAATTTTCCGGCGCGGAACTTCACGCGCGACCATCAGCCGCGTTATGACCCTGGCCCGTCGCCCCTCTCCGAGCCGGAGACGGCTCTGTTGGCTCGGATCGTCGAAGAGCACGCGATCAACGCAGTGGTCGCCGTGCATGCGCCGTTCGCATGTGTGAATTTCGACGGCCCCGCCCGCGCCTGGGCGGAGGTGGTGTCGGCCGCCAGTGGTTGGCCCGTGAGGCAAAATATTGGATATCCGACCCCGGGTTCGCTGGGCAGCTGGTTGGGCGTTGATCGCAATTTGCCCGTACTGACGCTGGAACTTCCCCCCGGACCCCTGCCGGTCTTTCGCAGGGCGGCGGCGGCGGCTCTCGACGCCGCGATCGCGCCGGTCAAGATCCGCTACTAACGGCCACGAAATCGGGTACTATGACTTCGGTTCGGTCGTTTCCGTTCACACGTTTCGTTCACCGCCCCCCCAAAGCCCGGTCATGGACAAGGATCTCGAGCGCACGTTTCTAGAGACGCTAAGCAAAGGTCTCGTCTCCCTTCCCTTCGACCTGAAAGTCCTGCTGGAGGCGATGTCGGACTCTGATCTCGATCAGGGTCTCCGAGAGATAGCGGCCGCCTCGGTGGTCCACATCATCAGCCCCAAGGAGGGAAACGTCGATCCGCCGGCACGGCACGCCGAGGATGTCGTGTTGTTGCGATTGGCGTTGGCGAAGATCGCGGCCGAGGGCGGGGAAGACGCGGCGGTCTTTCGCGATCGATTCGCCGAAAACTACGCCAACCTCGATGAGGAGCTGGGCGTGTTTCGCGCGGCGCTGGGGGATCTGGTCGACTGGATGGGCAGCCGCTGGGGTACGCTGCTAAAGGCAGTCTACGCCAAGAAGAAGATTCCGATGTTTGTCGACGATGAGGAACTGGGGACTTTCCTGTACGACGAAGGCTCGAAGTTCGGGACGAACTATCCGATCTCCGAGAAATCGCTGGCCGGCAGGTTGAAGCAGGCGCAACCCATCGTCGATCATTTGATTCGCAAGCGCGAGCAGGACAAGAAGAAGATCACCTCTTCGGCGTAGGCTCGGGCCTCGGGCAACAGGTGATGCCTTCCCATTCTTTTCAGGCGGGAGCGCTTGGCGCCGGCCCCGATTCACTGTTGGAGGTTGCCCGCGTGGTGGCGACCGACGGCCGCCTGCCCGATCCGGCGATCACAGCGGCGGCGCGCGACGCGGCGCCCGGGTTGTTGACGGTCGACCCGGACAGACTGCGCGCGGGCATCGAGGCCGTCATCATGGGCCGTGGGTTGGATCTGGGCCTTCAGTGGATGCACGACAGCGGGGTGCTGCGGGTGTTGCTGCCTGAACTGGAGGCGACGGTGGATTTTTCGCAGGAGGCGGGCCGGCGGCACAAGGACGTTTGGGAGCACACCAAGCAGGTCGTGCGACAATCGGTTCCGACGCCCGCGGTGCGCTGGGCTGCCTTGCTTCACGATGTCGGCAAGGTTCCGACGCGGGTGATGTTGCCCGACGGTCGCGTCACGTTTCACCGTCACGCCGAGATCGGCGCACGGATGTTCGATCCCATCGCCAAGCGGCTGGGATTCGACCGTCCGTTTCGGCAAAAGGTTCGGTTCCTGATCCTGCACCACCTGCGGGCCAACGCCTACGAGTCCAGTTGGACCGACGCCGCGGTACGCAGGTTCGATCACGAGATGGGGGGCGAACTGGACGATCTATTGGATTTGTCACGCGCGGACGTGACATCCCGGCGTCCGGGGCGGCGCCAAGAGGCGGTCGCCAACATTCACGCGCTGAAGGAACGGATCCTTGCGATTCGAGAGCTGGACGCGCGGGTGCCGCCGTTGCCCCCCGGCCTGGGGAACGCGATCATGGAGGCGTTTGCGCTGCCTCCCTCGCGGCGCATCGGTGACATCCGCAAGCTATGCCAGGACGCCGTCGAGCGGGGCGAACTGGAGGAGCGGCGGGACGCGGACTACTACGTCGACTATCTGCGACGAACCGGCGTTACGGGCTGACGGCCGAGATTCGCCTTCTGGCCGGTGTTGGCCGCGTCCGTTCAATCCCACTCGCCGGTTTTTTCCAATGGCTCGCCGCGTTCGTAGTGCTTCAGGTTTCGCTTGCGGCGAAGCAGATCGCGTACCTGAAACGCCACCATCGCGATCGAACCGATGCTGACGATGGTGACGAGAATCGCGGCGGGAAGCGGCATGCCCGGATTCTGGATCGACTTTTCCCTTGGCACCAGTGGTGTCGGATACTGTGTCCGTGCCCGAGCTTCCCGACCTGGCGCGTGTCGAACACGTGTTGACCACGACCGTTGTGGGGCGTCGGGTTGCGGCTGCCCGGGCGGGGGATCCCACGGTTTTGCGGATCATGGTGCCCGAGGCGTTTCCCGCAAACCTGATCGGTTTGGTTTTGGCCTCGGTCGAGCGGCGGGGGCACTTCATGCGTTTCGTGTTCGGCACGGATCTGGTGTTGGTGGTCAATGCGATGTTGGTCGGGAGGTACCAACTTGTTTCGTCCGATGAGGCCATGAGACGTAAGGATCCAATCGCGCTGAGTTTCGCGCTGACCTTCGACGACGAATTCGAGCTGCGTTACGTGGATGACAAGCGCATGGGCAAGGTCTACATCGTGCGTGCGGCGGACGAGGCACGCATTCCTGGCTACGCGGATCTGGGAATCGACGTGTTGTCGGATACCTTCGATCTTGATCTCTTCGTGAAGATGGCACGAGGGCGACGGGATCAGGTGCGGGTGTTCTTGATGGACAAGCAGGCGCTGGCATCGATCGGCAATGCGTACGCGGACGAGATTCTGTTCGCCGCGCGGATTCACCCGAAGACGATGGTTCGCAAGCTGACAGGCGACGATCTGGAGCGTTTGCACGCGTCAATCGGCCAGGTGTTGCGTCACGCCACTGACGAAATCCAGCGCCGCGGGCAACCCATCGACGTGAAGGTGCGGGACTTCTTGTCCGTTCGTGGTCGCGACGGACAACCCTGCCCCCGCTGTGGCACCAAGATTCGCAGCGTTCGGGTGGGTGGCGGCGATGCCTGCTTCTGTCCCACCTGCCAACCGGCGACCAGACGTTTGTTTGTCGATTGGGGGCGGCTGCCGCCGGCGGAAGCGGAGAGCCACAGTGGTCCTTCGCGAGCCGTCGACTCGTCCAATCCGTCCGATCCGACCGATCCGTCCCCGACCGCGGTCGCTACGATTTCGCCGTCCGGGATGCCGCCTGTTGAAGGTGGAAAAGCGCCACCGCGCCAGCGACCGCGACGTTCAGCGAATCGGCGCCGGGCGCCATCGGGATCGTGATCAGTTGATCGCAAGCGGTGCGCGCGGCGTTGGACAGACCCGGACCTTCGGACCCCAACAGCAGCCCCACCTTGGGTGGGCGGACAACGGCGGCCAGCGGCGTGGCATTTGGATCGAGCGCCGCGCCCAGCAACACAAACCCGAACCGGCGCTTGAACGCGAGTAGATCAGCCGGCCAGTCGGAAAGACGCACGATGGGCAAGGTGAACGTCGCTCCGATCGCCACCCGAATGGCTTTGCGATAGAACGGATCGGCACAGCGCGGGGACAGGACCAGCGCGTCGGCGCCGAACGCGGCCGCGTTGCGCACCGAGGCACCCAGGTTGTCGGAGTCGACCAGATCCTCGAGCACGACGATGGTGCGCGCGTTGTCGGGGATTGCCGACAGCCTCGGACGCTCCCCAACCGCTAGACAACCCCGGTGCACGTGAAATCCGGCGATCTCGTTCAGCACCGGCTGCTCGGCGACGTATACCGGGCAACCGGGGCGGTCGATCGCGGTGCCCAGCGACGCCAGGCGTGTTGGTGTGACGAGAGCCGAATGAACGCGGAGACTGCTTTCGAAAAGCCGCCGGACAACGCGTTCGCTTTCGGCGATGAACCGCCCGCCTTCGGCGCTGAGATCGCGATCCTTCAAGTGCCGGTAATCGTCAAGACGCGGATCGCCGACGGTCTGGACGAAGATGGGTTCGATCACGACGACGCGCGCCCGAAGACATCCGAGAAATGATGCTGAACGCGTCGTTTGACGTCATCCATCTCGATCGGCACGCCGAGAACGCTGGAAATCGAGCCCATGACGCCGGCTTCGAGGCCACAAGGATTGATGGCGGCAAAACGCGACAGATCCGTCGAGACGTTCAGCGCGAAGCCGTGAAGCGTGACCCAGCGTTTAACCGCGACGCCGATGGACGCGATCTTGCGCGGTGGCTCGCCGTTTTCCGGTTGGGTCCAGGCACCGGTCCAACCTGGATTTCGTCCGGAGGGAATGCCGAAGTCCGCCAACGTGCGCAGGAGAGTCTCCTCCAGATTGCGGAGGTACACGTGCAGATCGCGCTCCTCCGGGCGCAGCAGGATGATGGGATAACCCACCAGTTGCCCGGGACCGTGATAGGTCACGTCGCCGCCGCGTTCGATTTCGAAGGTTGGCAGGTCCCCCACGTTGACCAGATTTTCGCGGTGGGATCCGCGACCAAGCGTGATCACGTGCGGGTGTTCGACCAGCACCAACGTGTCGGGGATCTCGTCGCGTTGACGCTCCGCCACCAGATCGCGTTGAAGCTGCCAGACCTCGGCGAAATCGCGCGTTCCAAGGTCAAGCACGCGGGCGGGAAGGATGGGGGACACGCGCCCGAATCTAGCAGGCCGCGCAGGGTTCCATCTTCGGCGACCGCACGATGGTCGTGCTACCGTTGCTTGGTGGACCGCCAGCGGATTTTGGAATACGTCGCAGGGTACGATCGACGTCAGTCGGTTCGGCGGGGCGAGACGCAGGAAAGCGTCCACGCGGCTCGGGCACTGGTACCGGGGCTTGCAGCTATCTGCCGCCGCGCGGGGGCGCAGAGGGTCAGGCTCTTTGGATCTCTTGTGACCGGACGGTACGGAAGCACCCCCGATGTGGATCTAGCAATCGACGGACTTCCGGCGGATCGGTTCTTCGATGTGCTGGCCGAGCTGCAGGTCATGGCGGCTCCCGCGGAAGTGGATTTGGTGGATCTTGCTCGCTGCTCGATGGAACTGCGGGCACGTGTGGAAGCCGAGGGAATCGACACGTGAGTCCGCGCCCGGACCTCTTGGTGCTGGCGGCCGAACTTGAAGCTCACGTTCGTCGCCTGGACCGCGAAGTCACCAGCATCGAAGAACTGGGGCGCGATCCGGTCCAGGACGCGCGGAATCTGTACTTGACTGCTGCGCCTTTCTTCGAAACGAAGACATAGGCTTTGAACGCTGGAAACCGTATGTGGCCTGGTCCGAATGGATTGGAAAACTCGCGCGAGAACCTAGCTACGCGCCTCATCTGCACAACGTATTGACGTTCAACTACGATCGAGTGCTGGAGAAGTTGAATGGGGCGTCGGGACCTCTCCAGGTCGTCTTGCCGTCCGACCAACCCGACCCGAGAAAGGTCGCCGTCTACAAAGTTCACGGTTCCGTAGATTGGAAAAACGACGCGCACGGAACGCACGTGGGAGGCGAAGAGGAAGCCTTGCTTTGCAGCGATGCTGAACTCGCGCTGGCAACTCCGGGGCCAGGCAAGAGCGACGCCGCGTCTGAGCCCGTATGGACACTCGCCGAGAACGCCATCCGGGAGGCGCAGGTTGTGGTTTTCTTGGGGTATCGATTTCCGCAGGGTGACGCCGACGCACGGCGCAGAATTCCCGCGGCAATCGCGGCTAACCGGCAGTCGCGCCTTCTTTTGATGCCAGTCTTGGGTCCGAATCTAGCGTCAGATGACGTTCGTCGGACGATCGAACTCCTTAGGAGTGTGGTGCAAGTTTCGCGTGCGGAAGGCTGGTTCGAATCGACCGCGAGCAAGACGTACAAAATTTGGCCTCGTCCCCTTTGGGCCGAGGATTTCCTGGCGCTCTACGGTGAGCTTGGAATTGGGCAGCTCGGGTTAGAACCGTCGGGCTCTTGAGGTTGGACCAACCGCGGGCGAAATCAGCGGTTGATGATGTGGATGGCCTCGCCCAGGCTGGCCTTCGCGGCTTCCATGATGGCCTCGGGCAGGGTGGGGTGGGCGTGGATGGTCAGGGCCAGATCGTCGGCCAGCGCGCCCATTTCGATGGCCAGCGCCGCCTCCGCGATCATGTCTGAAGCGCCGTTGCCGACCACGTGGATGCCCAACACTTCCTTGGTGGCCGCGTCGATCACGACCTTGACGAAACCGTCGGTATCCGCGTTCGCGATCGCGCGCCCCAGCGCCGCGAAGGGGAACTTGCCGACCTTGATCTTGCGTCCCAGCTTCTCGGCCTCGTCGGAGGTGATTCCGACGGAGGAGATCTCGGGATCGCTGAAGATCACGGCGGGAATGCAACGGACGTCCATCTCGGCGCGGTGGCCGGCAATCACCTCGGCCACGACCTCGGCTTCGCGTGATGCCTTGTGCGCCAGCATCGGTTGACCGACCAGATCGCCGATGGCGTAGATGCCGGACACGTTGGTCCGCATGCAGCGGTCGACCGGTACGAAACCCCGTTCGATCTTGACGCCCAGTGCTTCCAGTCCCAAGCCTTCGCAGTTGGGACGGCGACCGACGGCGACCAGGATCTTGTCCGCGTCGATTGTCTTTTCCTCGCCCTTGCCCTCGCCCTTGCCCTCGTTTTTGTCGCCGATTGCCACGGTGACCACCGCGCGATCGCCCTTCTCGGCCCAGGATTTCGCCTTGGCGCCGGTCAGAACCTCCACGCCCAGCTTCTTCAGCTTGCGCGCGACCACCTGGCCCAGTTCAGGATCGGTTCCCGCCAAGATCGCGGGCAACGCCTCGACGACAGTGACGTGGGCGCCCAGTTTTGCGTATAGCGTTCCGATCTCGATGCCGATGTAGCCGCCGCCGATCACGACCAGCCGGTTTGGCACCTCCGTGAACGCGAGCGCGCCGGTCGAGTCAACGACGCGCGCGCCGTCGAATTTGAAACCGGGAATTTCGATCGGGCGCGAGCCCGTCGCCAGCACGATGTGGTCGGCCGTGATGGTGGTCTTGTTCTTGCCGTCGTCCAGTTCCACCTGGCCCGGGGCGATCAATGTCGCCGTGCCGGTGCGGTAGTCGCAGCCGTTGGCTTTCAGAAGTTGCTTCACGCCGCCGGTCAGCTTGCCGACCACGTCGCCTTTCCACGACTGCATCTTCTTCATGTCGACGCGGATGTTGTCGCCCAGGATGCCCATGTCGGCGCCGTGTTTCAGCTTGTCGAAATACTTCGACGCGTTGATCAGAGCCTTGGACGGGATGCAGCCCACGTTCAGACACACGCCACCGGGCTGGTCCCGCTCGATGACCAGCGATTTGATCTTCAGTTGACCAAGCCGGATTCCGGCGACGTAGCCGCCCGGACCCGCGCCGATGATCAGTGCCTGAACGCTGGCGGATGACGGAGGCATCGCGGGATCGATTTCCGCCTGCTACTTCTTGGCGATCTTGGTCAGATCGGCTCTGACGTCGTACAAGCAGGGGCCTTCCGGATCGGGAATTTCGGCCCCGGTTGCCGGATCGACCACGATCAACGGGACGACCGCGGTTCCAATCATCTGCGCGCGTGGAGGTTGACCTTTTTGGGGCTGCAGAAGATTGAACTTCCAGTTCATCGGTTGGAACTCGAGGAACGCGGTCACCATGTCGGTACTCTGATCGAGTCGGCAGATGGGAGCCTTCCCGGTGTAAGGATCGGGATTGGGGACTGTCGCGGTCTTCTGCACGACGTCGTAGAAAAAAGGGCAGGCGCCGCTCGTTTCCGCCAGATCCGATAGGACGCCCTCGCCCATTTCCAGAACATCCCAAAGCGGAAACTGCAAGGGTCGCGTCAGGAACGTGCACGTCAAGGCGAACTGAGATGTGACCGGTTCGACCTTCCAGGTTCCTACGAATTCGTCGAAGGCGCCGTCGCTGCTGCTTTCGCAACCCGTCAGCGCGCCGGTTATCAGAAGCGCGGCGATTGGCAGCACCCCGGCACGGCGCGCAGTGGCTGATCGCGGAAGGGTCACCTGTGTGTTTCTGATCTTCATGCGCGCCGTCCTTTCAATTGAGGGGCCGAAGACTAACGCAAAGGCAGGGGCGGGCACCAGGGATCCCGCCTATGTGGTTAGTACGGACGGGCGCGAATCCGCTGCAAATCAGCGAACTGTTCCTCAAGAGCAGGCGAAGGTTGCAGCGTGACGTTCTCGATCATCGTTCTTGGGTTGGGCGGCGGCGCCTCTTCCTCGGCCGCGATGGCGTGCCGAATCTCGGCGTCGATCTCGGCCACCAACGCCTGTTCCTTGGCTTCGTCGAGCAGATGTGCCCCACGCAGCCACAGTCGAAACCGGATCAGAGGCTCCTTTGCGCCCCAAGCCTCCCATTCGGCGGCGTCACGGTAGCGTTCGGGATCGTCCGACGAGCTGTGCGCGCCCAGGCGATACGTGACGGCCTCGATCAGCGTGGGCCCTTCGCCGCGACGGGCACGGTCGACCGCCGCGCGGGTGGCGGCGTATACGGCGAACGGATCGTTGCCGTCGACGCGCACGCCGGGCAGGCCGTAAGCGAGGGCCTTCACCGCGAACGTTTCGGACGCGGACTGCGCCGATGCGGGCGTCGATACCGCCCAGCCGTTGTTCACGCACAGGAACACGACGGGCGCCTTGAACACCGCGGCGAAGTTCACGCCCGTGTGAAAATCCTCGGCGCTGGTCGCGCCTTCGCCCAGATAGGCCAGGACGACGGTCTTGTCGCCCTTGATCTTGGCTGCCCAGGCGATGCCGGTCGCCTGGGGAAGTTGGGTCGCCACGCAGGACGAGATGGGTAAGAAGCGCAGGCTGCGGGGCGCCGCCGGATGGACGGGCATCTGATGACCCTTGGCGATATCGTTGGCGTTGCCGAACACCTGCGCGAGATAGGCCCGCAACGGAAGTCCACGGAAAAGCGCGGCGCCACCCTCGCGGTGCGACGGGACGATCCAGTCGCTGTCTTCCAGTGCCGCGACGGGCGCGATCACCGTCGCCTCGTGACCGCGGGCCTCGGCGTAGAAGCCCACGCGTCCCTGCCGCTGCATGGTCATCAGCCGTTCGTCCAGCATGCGAATCAGCAGCATCCCTCGATATATGGCCAACCAGCGCTGGGGTTCAATGCGCGGGACGTCGGCTGCGCGTGCGTTCCCGTCCGGCCCCAGGATCGACAGCAGACCGGTGGCCTGCTGGTAGTCGGCGTCGCTGTAGATCTCGACGAAGTCGGCGCCGATGTCGCCCATGCCGGCGCGTACCTTGCTGGGTATCGCCGGTTTGCTGGTTTCCTTGGATTTACCTGGGACGTCGGCCATCAGTTCAGTCCAGGTTGTCGAGAAGCGTCGTCGGGTTCTCGAGCGCGGCCTTGATCTCGGCGACGAAGCGGGCGGCGTCGTATCCGTCCACCACGCGGTGATCGACCGAGATGGACAGGTTCATCATGTCGCGTATCACGACCTGAGCGTCGACCACCGCCGGGCGTTTGGCGATCTTGTGGACGCCCAGGATTGCCACTTCGGGAAAATTGATGATGGGGGTCGCCAGCAGTCCGCCCAACAGTCCCAGGCTGGTGATCGTGAAGGTGGATCCCGAGAGATCCTCGCGCGTCGCCTTGCCTGATCGGGTTGCTTCAGCCAGGCGGTCAATTTCGGTGGCGAGCGCGATCAGGGATTTGCCGCCCGCGTCGCGGATCACCGGGACAATCAATCCGCTGTCGGTCGCCGTGGCCAGGCCGATGTGGTGGGCGCGGCGCTGCACGATCTCGCCGGCCCCTTCATCCAAGGTGGCGTTCAGTTGCGGGAATTTTCCAAGCGCGTTCACCGTCGCCTTGATGATGAAAGGCAGATACGACAACTTCACGCCCCGGGCGGCCAGTTTGCCGTTCTCCTGCGAGCGCAGCCTGACCAGATCGGTACAGTCGACTTCGTCGACGTAGGTGAAGTGCGCGGCGGTTTGTTTCGAATGAACCAGGCGTTCGGCGATCTTTTTTCGAACGCCGCGAAAGGGAAGTCGGACGTCGCCGGCTTCACGGGCCGTGGTTTGCGGCTGATGGGCGGGGGAAGGTGAGGACGTCGCACCCGCGCGCTTGGATGACGATTCGCCGGTCTGGTGCGCGCGGACGTCGTCAGAAGTGATTCGTCCCGCCGGACCGGTGCCGCCGACCTGACGAATGTCGACGCCCAGATCCCGCGCGACCTTGCGCGTGGCGGGCGTTGCCAGGACATCTGTTGCCAGCGCGGCGGAACCATCACTGGCTGGGGCAGCCGCCGATGATGCGGTCGTGGCTCGTGCCGCCGATGATGCGGTCGTGGCTCGTGCCGCCGATGATGCGGTCGTGGCGGCCGTCGCCGGTGATGCGGTCGTGGCGGCCGTCGCCGGTGAGACGGTCGTGGTCGCCGTCGCCGATGATGCGATCGCCCCTTTCGGGGCCGTTGCCAACGGAGCGGCGGCGGTTGCCTGGGCGACCGCGTCCACATCGGTCTCGATCACGATCAGCACCTTGCCGACAGGGCAAATCTGACCCTCGGCGTACAGGCGTTGTTTGACCCGCCCCGCGCGTGGCGCCGGAATTTCCACCGTCGCCTTGTCGGTCATGATCTCGACCAGGGGCTGATCCTCGCGGACGATGTCGCCCTCGTTGACCAGCCAGCGCACGACCTCGCCCTCGACGACGCCTTCGCCGATGTCCGGTAGCTTGAACTCGTAGATCATGGCCTAGGCGGATCCCGGTTTGTCAGAAGGTCATCACGCGGTGGACCGCGTCCAGGATGCGATCCGCGTCGGGAAGATATTCGTGCTCCAGCGTGTAGGGGAAAGGCGTGTCGAAGCCGGTCACGCGCAGGATCGGAGCCTCCAGGTGCAAGAGCGCGCGCTCTTGAATCGTCGCTGCCAGCTCGGCGCCAAAGCCACAGGTGCGCGGCGCTTCGTGGACGATCACCACGCGTCCGGTCTTCCTGACCGACGTGATGATCGCGTCGACATCGAAGGGCAGCAGCGTACGCAGGTCGATGACCTCCAGATCGTAAGCGGGATGCGCATCGGGGCCGGTCACGTTTTCAGCCGCTTTTTGGGCTGCTTCCATACACGTGTGGACCATCGCCCCCCACGCCAGGATGGTGACGCCTTTGCCTTCGCGCACGACCTTCGCCTTGCCGATCGGAATCGTGTAGTCCCCCTCGGGAACGTCTCCGCGCGCGGCGCGGTAGACGCGCTTTGGCTCCATGAAGATCACGGGATCCTCGTCGCGGATGCTGGCCAGCAGCAGCCCCTTGGCGTCGACGGGGTTCGACGGCATCACGACCTTCAGGCCCGGGACATGAATGAACAGCGCCTCGGGCGACTGTGAATGGTAGTGCCCGCCCTTGATCCCGCCGCCGACCGGCGTGCGGATCACCAAAGGCGCGGGATACTCGCCGCCCGACCGGTACCGCATCTTCGCCAGCTCGTTCACGATCTGGTCGTAGGCCGGATAGATGAAGTCGGCGAACTGGATCTCCGGGACGGGGCGCAGTCCGTACAGCGCCATGCCGATCGCCGTGCCGATGATCCCGGACTCCGCCAGGGGGGTATCGATGCAGCGTTCGCCACCGAATTCTTCGTACAGGCCCGTGGTGGCGCGGAAAACGCCTCCGAAACGGCCCACGTCCTCGCCGAGTACGATGACCCGCGGATCGCGGCGCATCTCCGTCCGGAGCGCGTCGTTCACCGCCTGGATGATGTTCATTTCTGGCATTCGCGCTGGGAGGGATTACGTCATGCCCGCCCCGGAATCAAGCCGGAAACCCGAGGGCCACCGAGGTCTTGGCCGACTAATACAGCACTAGGGGCGGAGCCGCCGTCGCGGTAAGTGCCAGGCTGATGGCGGCGGCGATGGGCTTCCAGGATTCGAGGGTTTTCATAAACCTTTGGCCGAGCACCAGAATGCCCTGCGGGGACGATGGGAGAAACTTCTGGGTGTCGGGGCAGACGTCGATCGTCGAGTTGAGGACGCGTGGCGGGCCCTCCTCGAAAAACGGAGTCGCGCCGTCAAGCAGGCAGCCGCAAAGGAACACCCGAACCAACGCGCCATCAAACGGGAAGTTGAAATCGACCCGCCACGACTCCCGGTACCGAAAGGTCCTCGTCGAGTTCTTCCCAGCGCAAGGCAGCGCCGTCGAGTTCGAGAGACACCTCGCAAAGCTGTGCGTCCGTGGCTGCTTTCAAAATTCGGAAGCGACCAGCCGGGAACCCGATGATTCGACCGTCCGTCAGTTCCAAAAACACCATGCGACCTTCGACCCAAACCCGCATCGCGGTGGGTTCCACATCATCTTGGTTACGCGCGGCCGTGGAAGTCATGAAACCTCTCCAAGAGTAGCTGTTGGTGCTGAAAAACCAAACGTTCAATTTCGCGAAGGTCGTGCGGCCTCACCCCTTTTGTTCGCGAAAGGCGCACGGGTTCCAGCCAGAACTTGCACTCGCCGGTTGCCGTGCGGACATGGATATGCGCCGGTTCCTGACCTTCATCGGAATAGAAGTGAAAACGAAAAGATCCAACGCGAAGAACGGTGGGCATTGGTGAGAGATGGGGGGTGGTTTTCGGCCTGCCGCCTGCGGCAACCGGCCGCAAGGCAGTATACGACCTTCATAGAAAGACTTCGTGTTGGTTCGGTCTGAAAACCATGCGACCAGCAATCTGTGGCCATGCTCCTCAGTGCGGCCAGGAAAGGCTGGTCTGACGCCGCGGGTGCATCCCTGATGCTGAACGGATATCGCCTGCGCGAGGCGAACTTCCGTCTGGCAAACGGAGTGCTGGCTATTGACACGCGCGACCTCGACAAGGTCGGCCTGGCGCGCCTCTTCCGCGAGATGTCCGAGTCTGATAATCGGTGAAGCAGTGGCCAACTTGCAGGACCACCCTGCGACTGAACCACGTGAAGCGAGGCGCCGAGTCCCACCACGTTGTTCCTCCCGCCGTGAAGGCTGATGGTGTTTCGATCTTGTTCAAAGAGACATCCCCTTCGGTAAGTGGGCTGCTCCACGAACTGGACAGTGGCGACCTCGGCCTGCCGGATATTCAGCGCCCTTTCGTGTGGAACGCGACCAAGGTTCGCGACCTCATCGATTCGATGTACAAGGGATTTCCAGTTGGATACCACCTCTTTTGGGAGACGCCTCCAAGTGAGCGTGGTTCAAAAGGGATTGGATTGGAGTCCAAGGGACAGGAACCAAAAAGGCTCATTGTTGACGGCCAACAGCGGTTGACGTCCTTGTACGCCGTTATGCGCGGCAAGCCCGTGCTGGACGACGAGTTTAAGAACATGACCATCGAAATAGCGTTTCGACCTCGCGATTCCCGCTTCGAGGTAACGAGCGCCGCCATACGCAAGGATCCGGAATACATCCCCAGCATTTCCGACGTCTAGCGGACGGATACCTATACTTTTACGACCGCATTCCTACGGACGCTTGAACAGCGTCGTTCGATTGCCCCAGAGGATCGCAGTGCAATCGCCCACAACATCGGGCGGCTCGCCCAAATCGACAAGTACACATTTTCTGCGCTGGAAATCCTTTCCAACGTGGACGAGGAGCGGTCGCCGACATCTTTGTCCGTATCAACAGTCAGGGCGTGAAACTCAACCAAGCCGACTTCATCCTTACGCTGCTATCCGTGGCATGGGACCAGGGCCGTCGAGACCTCGAAGCGTTTGCGCGCGCTTGCACCGTTCCGCCGCGTTCCGCCGGCTCGGCTTCCCCATATAACCACTTCATTAGACCCTCCGCCGATCAACTGCTGCGCGTGGCGATCGCCATCGGGTTTCATCGCGGCAAACTGCGGGCCGCCTACCAGGTCCTGCGCGGCAAGGACCCGGATACAGGCCGGACTTCACTGGATTTGCGCAAGGTTCAGTTCGCGCGTCTAGAGGAGGCGCAGTCGAAGGTCTTGAACCTGACCCACTGGCACGGCTTCATGGCTTCGCTTCTCGGTGCTGGGGTCCGAGGTGCGTCGTTGGTCTCATCGGAGGGGTCTCTCCTTTTTTCTTACGCGTTCTACCTGATCGGCAAAATTCAATGCGGTGTGGATGATCGCACCCTCAAACGTTTGATTGGCCGATGGTTCTTCGCGACGTCCCTGACCGGACGCTATACGGGCTCGTCAGAAACCGCACTGGAAAGCGACCTTGCGCGTGTGAAGGATCTGACTTCACCCAAGCCCTATGTTGAAACGTTGGAGGGGTTGATCGCGGCGATGCTGCCGGACGGGTATTGGGAGGTCAACCTCCCGGCTGCGTTCGAAACGTCGGGATCCAGTACCCCGGCGATGCTGGCCTATCTTGCCGCGCAGAACCGTCTGGGCGCTCCAGTCCTGTTTTCTGATTTACGGATTTCTGACTTGCTCGACCCCGCGCTTGCGACCAAGCGAAAGACCATCGAACAGCACCATCTGTTTCCGAAGAAGTGGCTTGAGCGCCAGGGCATCACGGAACCGAAACGGACCAACCAGGCCGCCAACCTCGCCATGGTGGAATGGGTGGACAACAGTGACATGAGCGATTCGCCACCTGCCGAGTACCTTTCCGGCCTTCGAGCGAAGTTCAGCGATGCCGCCTGGGAGCGCATGAGCGCCCTCCACGCACTCCCCGCTGGATGGGAAGCGATGGAGTACGACGACTTTCTTGCCGCGCGCCGCACCCTGATGGCGCGAGTTATTCGACAGGGTTTTGCGGCGTTGTCCAGTCCAGGTGATGGTGCGGTGACCCTCGCGGAGGGCACGCCGGACGAGCAGAAAGTGTGGGCGCTGATTCCGAAGGCCGAGCTACGGTTGCGCGAGATCGTCTCGAAAGCTTACCTGGGAAAGTGGGAAGACACCGCTGAAGCGCGAATGAGGACGGTTCTTGGTGACAAAAGCTGGGAAACAGTTGAGCGCAATCGCCAAAAGGACGCCAGGAAGATCGGCGCTGCTTTAAATCAGGCAAGCGCGCTCGACTACGTCTACCTCCGCCAACTCGTGGATCTGCTGGTGGCCAACGATGTGTCGGAGACATTCAAGTCGGCGTTCAAAGAAAAGCAGCGACTCGTGGGTTTGGTCGACAGCATTACCCCTGTGCGAAATGATTTGGCGCACTTTAGATCCGTGGCGCCACTGGAACTGGATCGGTGTCGCATAGCGTGTATGGACTTGCTGAATCTGCTTCAGATTCAGTGAACCGGTCGTCCAGCGGATAGTGGGAAAGTCCACGGGCTCGCCTTGGATGTAAGATGCGGGCATGACTTCCCGTCAGGTCGACAGCGCGTGGCGGGCATTGCCTGTGTGTCTCCTATCGCTCGCCGGCTTGCTCGGCTGCGGGCGTTCCGAGGCTGACGTACGCGCGGAGTTCCAAACGTACGTGGCCGGCGCCAACAGTTGCAAAGACGCCCTGGAGTGCGCGGTCGCCACGGCGGATTGTCCGCTGGGCTGCTTTGTTATCGTCCGCGCCGATCGCAAGGACGACGTTGAACGAAAGGCGCGCGATCTGGTCGCGCAGTATCAGAGCGCGTTCCAGACTTGCGTCTATGACTGCCGCACACCCGGAACGCTTGTCTGCGTCGATAGCCGCTGCGGCGAATCGAATCCGTGACAACGGGCCGCTTCACCAGCGCGGGCAATCGGTCGGCGTGGGCCTTGCCTGATCGATCCAAGTTGTCGCGTCCCGACGGCCGAGTGTGTGTCCCCCCGTCAGGGTCGTGACGGCGCGGGCCGCTGGCAATCCACCGGCTCCCAGCAGGACGGTGGTTCCGTCGCCACCGGCGACCACCGCGTCGATCGGAACCAGGTCGGTGGGATTTGCCGAACCGCCGGCAGCCACAGCTAGTAGCGCCACGCCCACCGCGGGCTGGTGGGCGTCGACGCGCGGCAAGTCCGGATCGAAATCGTGCAACAGGCCGAGTTGTGGCGCACCGTTGCCCAACGACGATTCGGGTCCGCCGACGATCACGCACGTCCCCGGTGCCAGAACGCCGGACAGCGGCGCGGTTGTGTCCCGGTAGCTGGTTCGTCCCGCCCCAATCTTGTAGTCGCCCAGATCGATCGCCGCCTCGGTGACGTTCACCAACTTGACCCACTGGGAATGGTCGCCCGGACTGGGCACGGGCGCGTCGCCGTAGAACACCTCGGCTATGAACAAACCATCGACCACCAGGGCCGTGTCGACGCGCATGGTACCGACGGAGGCGGTCAGTTTGACCGAGGCCGTGGGTCGCTTGCCCTGTACTTCGAACGTGGCGTGTGAAGCACCCGGCGACACGAAGACCACGGCCGGTGCTCCCAGCGCCGACGGGTTGTCCGTCTCCAAGACCACCGACAGCCCGGCTGGACCCACGATCGGTGAAATCGTCAACGTCAGGGGGAGTCGTTCCCCCGCCCGTAGGCGTGGCGCCGGACTCTCCAACGAAAGCTGGACCGGCTGGCCGCCGTCCCCGGTGGTGCTCCCTCCGCCGTCACCGGTCGCGCCGTCGGTTCCACCGTCGGTCTGTCCGGACGGCGGCATCGCATCACCGGCGTTCTGTCCCGGGCAGTTCGCGCCCGCCTTGATCCAGGTCGTGACCCGCTGGATATCGTCTGCCGAAAGCACCGTCCCGCCCAGGGGCATGCGGACGTTGCCCGTGGTGGAACAGTCGGTCTCGGCGTGGGGGGCCAGATTCAGCCCAGTCAATTTGTCGATCAGGAAACTCTGTTCGGGGTTCCCGGGAACCACCAGCCGTTTTCCGGGGAACAGACATGACGCTCCGTGGATCATCTTCGCGCCGCACAGTCCGTGCGACAGATCCAGCATGGCAGCCGGCTTTTGGCTTCCGTGGCAGGCGCCGAACGCACAACTCGGCAGGAAGATGTCGCGGTCAAGCTCGGCGGTCGTGATGCCCGACGTGCTCACCTGAGGACCGCTCACTTTTCCTTCGCACGCCATCAGGGCAAGCGTCATCAGCAGCGCGGCACCCGTCCGGGTGCCCGCCGCCTTGGTGGTTGCAGGGATCACGGCCGCAGCTCGCAGATGCCTGGTGTGGGAACCGCCGCCGCGCTCCAGTCCGTACCGGCCAGACGCAGCAGCGACGTTCCCGGCGCGGTCGGTCCAAGGGCCACCGGGGCCCCGATCGCGGCGCTGTCGGTTTCCGTCGCGGACGTACCATTCAGTGCAACTGAATCCAACGCCACCCCAGCCTGGGATTCGACAAGCCCAACGCTGATTGGTCCCGTCACGCCCGCGATCAGATCGTCGGGCAGCCCGGGCATCATCATGGCCTGCCCCGGCATCACGGGCGCCGTGCGTCCGGTGACCACCAGACAACCGTGAGGCGGCAACGTGCCGGCCAGCGGAATATCCAGCGTCGTGGGATTCACGCCATCGACGCTCAGGTGATACCTGGCCAGATCGATAGGAACGGCGCTGGTGTTGGCTATTTCGATCCAGGGTCCTGCCGTGGTGGTCGATCCAGCGGCAGCGGGCCGTACCAGCAGCTCGGACAGCATCAGGGCACGCACGCCCACGGGAACGGCGGTGGTTTGCGTACCCAGTTTCGCGACAACCTTGACTGCGTTCGTCGGTCGCAAACCGTGCACCATCACGGTCGCCGACCGCTGGTGAATGGGAATGCGAATGCGCGCGGGAACGGCCAGGGCAGCAGGATCCGAGCTGGTCAGGTCGACATCGGTGTCGGCGGCGACAGGCGCGGCCATCGTGATGGTCAACAGCGTCTTGTCCCCAAGCGCCACCATGGATGTCGCGGCGGTGATTTCGGTCAGGGTGCCGACGTCGCTGGCTTCCTTGATGCAGAACCCATCGCCGTCATCCGGCGCCGGGTGGTAGTAGGCGGCCATGTTGCAGTGTTCCTGCGTCGCGGTGTCGGGGCCCCACTTCACGGGGATGTCTTTCGAGTTGAAGTAGTTGCACTGAAAATCCAGACCCTGGCCGGGGCCGATCGCGATCGGCGGCACAAAGTCCTCGAACTCCAGCGTGTTTTCGTCGAGGCCGCGGTAGATCTCGCGGCCTAGGTCGTGGGGTTGATCCGCGCCACGTACCCGGGCGCTGTACGAGAGTCCCAGCGTGTGAAAATGCCCCATCATGGCGATGATCTGCGCCCCGTCCGGCAGCGGACAATAGGCGCTGATACGTTTCGACGTTCCCGGTTGCATGTCGACCTGCTTGTTGATGCCGAACATGACGCCGACGTGGCTGCCCGCCTTGCGCGCCGGGTGAAACGACAGGTTAATGCGCCCGTCGATCCGCGCCTGCGTGGTGTTCAGCCAATGAACCTGAACCAGCAACTGCGCGTTGGGGGGAAGGGGCATCGTCAGTCCGTCGGGAAGTTTCCAGTCGAGCGGGTTGGTCTGCGCACCCACGACCGGACGCCACCGGGGCCAACTGAGTCCGGCGGTGCAGTCCGCGACGCCGTCGGGCTCGGGTTCGTCCGAGCGGTAGATGTGGACGTGGTGGCTGCCGGCGCCGAATGTGAACTGGATACGTTCAAGTTCGATCGGTGTCGCATTCGGCAGTTTGAACACGTGACATTCGACGATCTCGCTGGCTGGTGCCTGCTGCCAGGTCAGCGTGCGTACCAGCGGCGACAAGGTGCCCGTCGTTGTTTCGCCCCCGCCGCCTGCCGGTGCCGGCTCGATGACCGCGCACGCAATGGCGTGTCCCGCCAACAGTGCGACCAGCCCGATCAAACCCAGTCCCCGCCCCTGATGAAAAATCTCGTTGTTCATGATCCCCCCCGATGTCTTTGGCCTTCCCGTTGACCAGCCGTACGTATTGGTATTGCAACGCGGAGACCAGTCGAGAACCGGCCGCCAGCGGCCGATCGTGATCAGGGTTTTGGGGGCTTGCGCGATCTGTGCAGCCAGTAGTCTTGCCTAGTCCTATGTCTTGCCGCCGTTGGTCCTATGACCAGGAATTCGAGTGGTCCGGCCCCTCTGCTATCGTGCGGTGGATGCGTGTCGGCGGACGGTTGTTCGCAATTGCCACACTGGCCGCTGCGATATCGACGGTGGCTCGTGCGAATCCGCCAATTGAAGGCGCACCCGCCGCGGTCATCCCCCCGGCTCCGGCACCCTCCACGACGACGCGGGCTCTGGCCGCCGGCGCCACGATCCTTCCGGGACTTGTGCTGCACGGTTCGGGACACTTTGCGCTTGGGGACCATTCGACCGGCGCGCGGTTGTTGCGTTGGGAAGGCGCGGGGCTGGCCGCGATCGTTGCGGGGATCGGTGGCCTGGCCGTCACGGGTGCCTCGCCACGCACCGTGGGAGTCTTCATTCCGCTGACCGTGGCGGGTGTGGGCCTGTTCGGAATGACCTGGTTGTCGGATGCATACGGCGTGTTGGCGCCACCGGGAGGCAGAGGCGAGGCGCCGATGGTGGTGCCTCTGGTCGAAGCCGAAGCAGGCGCCCGCTACATATACGATCGGGTGTTCGCCTACCGGGCGTTCGCGGTCACGGCGGTGGATCTGCGATGGAGGGCCTTTCGTGTGAAACCATCGGCGTGGGTCGCCGTCGACCACGACAACGCGCGGTTGCGGTTGGGCGGGGCCTACCGTTTCGTGGGCCCGCGCCCGGACGTCGCCCCGGCGGAGGACGCGGGCACGGCGAATGGCTCGTTTGTCGACCTGGAACTGGCGGTGACCCACCACCGCTATGGCGCCGAGCGATTCGCGCTGACGCTGGGCGAGGCATCGCTGCTCGCGCGCCTGGAGTTGCGGCGGATTGCGCCCTCGCTGGCAGGGTCGTTCGTCGAGATGGGCCTGGGATTCGCCATGGGGGGCGTCACATATTTTCGGGTCACCACGGATCCCACCGCATTGCTGCTGGCGCGTCTGGGCTGGGGATTCTTCCTCGGGCGCGCCGCGGACAGGCGGGGAGAACTGCTGCTCTACTACGACCATCGTCACGACGGTTTCGCCGCAGGTCTCAAACTGCCTGGACTTGGCAGCGGGCCCGCGGGACATTTCGGTGTGCGGGGGCTGGCGTACCTGTCGCGTCGATTCGGATTCGTCATCGATGGACAGATCGGGTCGGCGTATGTCGCGGGGGCATCGTTGCTGATCAGGCACGGAGGCATGTGATGAAGACACGCGCGACCAACGTTCGGGTGCTGGCCTTGCTTGCGTACGCGACGATCCCAACCGTCGTTGGCTGCCTGGATGCCGCCGATGGACGCGCGCGGCTGGACCTGGATGTCGGACACGCGGAAGGCTCGCCGGGACGTATTGATGTCGACGACGGGCTGGCGACCATTCGCGCGATGCTGCCCGGGGAGATTCGCCTGTGGGCACAGGCCCCGGCCTTCGCGTTTACGCTGGCACCGCGAGCGGGTGACGCCGGTCCGCTGTCGATCGCGATCGAAAACGTGCTTGCGGACGCGGTCTTGTCGGTCGTGGCGGCCGACGGGACCGCCGTTGCGGCCATGTTGGTCGATGCGCCGCTGCCGACGGTGCAGCGCTGGACCGTCGCCCGACAATCGGACACGCCGCTGTCGTTCACGGTTGCGCCGCCGGATGTCGGGGACTTGTCACCCTGGCGGTTCGCGGTGTTCGGTGATGTTCAGGACGCCATCGACCGCGTACAGGACATCTACATGAGAATGAACCTGGACCCCGACCTGCGGTTTGCCCTTATCGCCGGCGATCTGACAGAACAGGGAACCGCGGCCGAGTTGGAGCGCTTTCAGCGCGAACTGCAAGGGTTGCGTATTCCGTGCTACGCGACGCTGGGCAACCACGAACTGGGTGCGTCCGAGGGTCTGTTTCAGCAGCGCTACGGGCGCGGCAGTTTTCATTTCGCGTTCCGGGGCGTGCACTTCACGATGCTCGACAGCGCCAGCGCCATGCTGTCCCGCGCGACCAGCGATTGGCTGGATGGCTGGCTGGCCGCCGCCGACGTGGCGCCGCATGTGGTAGCCATGCACATCCCGCCGCTGGATCCGACCGGTTTTCGCAACGGTGCGTTCGCCAGCCATGGCGAGGCGTCGGCCCTGCTGGCGCGCCTGGCCGCCGCGCGTGTGGACGTGACTTTCTACGGGCACCTACACACGTTCCGCGCATTCTCCAACGCCGGCATTCCGGCCTACATATCGGGCGGCGGCGGCGCGATCCCCGAGCGTTTCGACGGCATCGGCCGGCACTACCTGGCGGTCGAGCTGGACCCAGGATCGGCGCGCCTGGAAACGTCGGTGGTGCGCGTGTATCCCGAGGACTGACCTGGCGCCGAATCCTAGTGTCCGGTTTTTTCGCCGTGGCGCCGCAGATGATCTTGCAGGTACTGAAACTGTTCTTCCAGGTGCCAGGGAACGTCGGCGTAGACGTCCTCGAACATCGTGCGCAGCGGAGGTTTGGGCGCGACCGATTCGGCGTAACGGATGGCGTCCGTGATCTCCTCGGTGATCTCGTCGCGCCAGCGCGATTCCACGTCGGCGCTCAGTTCTCCCTTGTGCGTCAGGTACTTCCGGTAGCGGTCGATCGGATCGCGGGTCTCCCATTCCTGGGGCTCGCCCGGATCACGGTAAACCGATGGATCGTCCGACGAACTGTGGGCGCCCCGCCGATAGGTGCGTGCTTCAATCAACGTCGCGCCTTCACCGCGTCGTCCCCGCGCGGCCGCTTCCCCGACGGCATGGATCATCGCCAGCACGTCGTTGCCGTCGACCAGGACACCAGGCAGGCCATACGCGATCGCCTTCTGGGCGAACGTCGGGGTCACGGTCTGCACCGAACGCGGGACGGAGATCGCCCAGCCGTTGTTGCGGCACACGATGATGGCGGGGACCTTGAACACGCCGGCGAACAGACAGCTGGTGTGAAAAATGGGCGTCGATGTGCCGCCGTCACCGAAGAAAGCGACCGCCACATCGTCCTTGCGTTGCAGCTTGGCGGCCCACGCGGTTCCGACCGCGTGTGGGATCTGGGTCGCGACCGGGGAAGCGACCGTGACAAAGTTCAGATGCCGCACCGAATGATGCACGGGCATTTGGCGACCCTTGACCGGATCTTCCGCGTTGCCAAACAACTGGCACATGAAGGTACGCAGGCTGTAGCCGCGGTACAGCGCCGCGCCAACCTCGCGGTAGGCCGAGTAGAACCAGTCCGATACCCGCAGCGCGGCGGCCGCGCCGATGTGCGTCGCTTCCTCGCCGGTGCTCGACACGTAAAAACCCAGGCGGCCCTGGCGCTGCAGGCGCAGCATCCGTTCGTCGACCATGCGAATGCGGATGAGCGCATGGAGAATTTTACGGTGTTCGTCCCCCGACAGGCGCGGTTCACGCTGGGGATGGACGACCTGGCCGTTGTCGTCGATGACGCGGATAACTTCCAATTTCACATCGGCACCGGTGGGGCTGATTAATGCCCCCGGCAAGGTGCTGTCAAGGGCGCGCCGTGGTAGGTGATCGGTCCCGTGAGCTCGACCAAAAAACTGAAACCGCGAGACATCGTCAGCTACCTCGGTCGTGACTACGTCGTCGAGGGGGTCTTGACCTACAGATTGGGCGGGAAAACCTACCTTCTGGCGCGGGCGGTCGATGGCAGCGTCGCGCTGTGGGTCGAGCCGCTGATGGACGATCTGGACGATCGCATGCTGGTGTTGACCGAGATCAAAGACCTCGACATCGCGACGCCGCCGCCGCAGTCGATCTCGTATCGCGGAAGCGCGTTTGTTCCCCGGTTCTCGGGCCACGCGACGGTCGAGATCGCCGGGCAGGTGCCGGGCCAGTCGGCGGGGCCGCGCGAGGTCTGGCGTTATCGCGCGGCGGGCGATGTGTTCTTGCAGATCGAGGCGCGCGGTGATGCCACGGTGGTCCTGTACGGCGAGTCGGTCCACCAAGGGATGATCGATATTCTGCCGGGAAAGTAACGCGCGGACGGTGGGCAATGACCAGCAGCACGTGAGCCACGGTCGATGAGCAACAGCTTTGGTACCGCGTTTCGGATCACCACCTGGGGGGAATCCCACGGTCCGTCGGTCGGGGTCGTGATCGACGGTTGTCCGCCGCGGGTTCCCATCGCCGCCGACGAGATTCAGGCTGAACTGGAACGGCGCCGCCCCGGTCAAAGCGCGATCACCACGCAGCGCCAGGAGTCGGATGTCGTGGAAATTCTGTCCGGCGTTCACGAAGGCCTGACGCTGGGGACTCCGATTGCATTGATGGTCCGCAACCAGGACAACCGGGGCGGCGACTACGAGGATGTGCGCACCAAGTACCGCCCGTCTCACGCCGATTTCACGTATCAGGCCAAATACGGAATTCGTGCCTGGCAGGGTGGCGGCCGCGCCAGCGCCCGCGAGACCGTGGGCCGGGTCGCCGCCGGCGTTCTGGCGCGCAAAATGTTGCCGTTCGTGAGCGGGACGCCGATCGAGATCATCGCCTACGTGACACAAGTCCAGGCGCTGGTCGCCGACGTCGATTCCGCGACGGTGTCGCGCGCCGAGGTCGAGGCGAACATCGTCCGCTGTCCCGATCAGGCGCGCGCGGTCGAGATGATCGCGGCGATTGATGGAGCGCGCAAGGCGGGGGATTCGCTGGGCGGCATCGTCGAGGCGGTCGCGCGCGGCGTGCCGCCGGGGTGGGGCGAGCCGGTGTTCGACAAACTGGACGCCGATCTGGCCAAGGCGATGCTGTCGTTGCCGGCGGCCAAGGGCTTCGAAATCGGCAGCGGCTTCGGCGGGATCGCGCTGACCGGGTCCGAGCACAACGATCCCTTCTACAACGCCGGGGGGCGGGTGCGGACCCGGACCAATCGCTCGGGCGGCGTGCAGGGCGGCATTTCGAATGGGGAAGACATCGTCATTCGGGTCGCGTTCAAACCGACAGCGACCGTGCTGCGGGAACAGCAGACCGTCGACGTGAACGGCCAGGACACGACCATCAAGGCGCGCGGCCGCCACGATCCGTGCGTATTGCCGCGCGCCGTGCCGATCGTCGAGGCCATGATGGCGCTGGTGCTGGCCGACCACTGCCTGCGCCAGCGCGGCCAATGCGGGTAGCCGGGTCCGGCCGCCGCGGTACCCAACGCACGTCGAAAAGCGGACGGCCGGGGCCAAGGGGTGGTAACTCTTTAGCGACGTGATTTCGCGATCGTTGTGCTCTTGGTTGTGTTCTTGGCGGTGTCAGCGGTCCCCGCGCCGTGGAACTTCTCGCGCCGTGGTGCTGGTGGCCTGTGTTTCGATTCTGGTGGGAGCCCACGGAATGACTCCCTTGGCGCATGGCGCCGAGAAGCGCCACATCGACGCGCGCACGGGGATGTTGGAGGTGCCCATCGACGAATTGATGGTCGCGATCAAACGCAAGGATCGCGCGGAAATCGGGCGAACCGCCGAGCGTATCGGACCGGCGCGGCTTGCGCAGGCCCTGCGACGCCCGGACGCGGCCGCCGTGAACGCGGCGTTGACTGGAATCGGCATCCTGCCCGGCGGCATGCGTCTGATTGGCGCCGTGACCGAATTGTTCGTGACCGCGGATCCGCCGATCGCCGTCGCGGCGGCCCACACGCTGGGTCAACTGTTGGCCCCCGTGACCACCGCGCAGCTTGACGACTGGGAGGTTCCGCCGGATGTCGTTGATGCCGCCTGCGTCGTGTTGCGGGGTGCGGCGACGATGGCGGCCAATCCGACCACCGTGCGTCTGGCCGCCCTGGACGGGCTGGCGGACGCGTACACGATCTGCGCGCCGACGCCCGAGCTGATCGCGTTGCTGCGTGATCCGACGCCCGCGGTTCGTCGTGCCGCCGCGCTGGTCGTTCGGCCGCAACAGCGTCTGGCGACTGGGGGCTTCGCCGCTGGCACGCGCGACATCGACAAAGGAGTGGCGTCCGTATCGGTCGCGACGCTATGTGAACTTCTGGCGGTGCCGGGAATGGCACCCAAGGCTGGCACCAAAGAACCGATCTGGGACCAGACCAGACAGGCCGCGCGTCGCATGATCGTGGCGCACGATACGCCGGCCGAGGATGCGGTTCAGATGCTCGAATGCCTGGATCCGACGCTGGCGTCCGATCGACAGATCTTGGATGGACTGCGGGCGCGACAGCGCACGCCGATCGGCACGCGGGCGGCGGAGATTCTGAATCAGACGCAGAGCCGGACGCGTCCGTGAGCGAGCCGTCCGCCTCCGCAAACCAGGGAAGCGAAATCGCCCGCGGCGCGCGCAAGGTCAGCGCGCTGACGATGATGTCGCGCCTGCTTGGCCTGGTGCGCGAACAAATATTCGCGTTGACCATGGGCGCCGGCGCCACCAGCGACGCTTTTTTGGCGGCGTATCGTATTCCGAACCTGCTCCGCGATCTGTTTGCCGAGGGGGCGTTGTCGACGTCGTTCGTTCCGTCCTACGTCAAGACACTGAAACAAGACGGTCGTCCGGCGGCGTTTGCATTAGCCAGTCGGGTGCTGACGACGCTGACGCTGTTCTTGGGCGCCGTCGCGCTGGCAGCCATGATCTTTCCCGGGCCGGTCGTTGGCCTGGTGGCACGGGG
>JANOJB010000162.1:0-29450 GCA_031407985.1 Pseudomonadota bacterium
ACGGACGGCCCCATCCTCAGCACTCCCGTCTTCCACGCCTGCGCCGGCCCCGGCAGCAACATTCCCCAGATCACGAAGCGATTCTGCTCCAGCCAGGGCGACCAGGTGGTGATCCAGGTGCCCGGCGTCTGCCTCACGAACGTGTCGCAGACCGGGGTCTGCGTGGGGGAAGACACGAACCCGTTGAGCGCGACCTTCGGCGCGATCAACGGCTGCCGGACGGGCACGGCCCCATCGAGCCCACAGTACAACCAGGTCATCACCGTCTTCCTGCAGCATCCGATCGCCGTGTGCGGCAACGCCGTCTGCGAAGATGACGGCACGCCGACCAGCCCCGAGACCACCGCGAGCTGTCCCAGCGATTGTCATCCCGGGACGTGGTTCAAGAACTACGGTCCGACCTTCCAGACGTTTCAGACGGCGACCCCGCCTCTCGGCGATCCGTTCCCCAACTTCACGGATTATTCAATGGCGGCGATCGCGCCTGACGACTCCGTCGTCGTCGTGGGCGACACCACCGCCGCCGTCGACCTTGACGGGGTGTTGGTGACGATGGGTGGCAGCAGCGGCGGCGCCGGGATCCTGGTGAAGTACAACGCCGACGGCAGCTATGCCTGGCCCGACCGCGGCATCCGCTTCAACAACACGCTGACGTCAAGCGGGCTGCTCCGCGTCACCGGCATCACCGTGGCCCCCAGCGGCAACATCTCGGTCGTCGGCGTCGGCTCGATGGGAACGACCCTGTGGTTCAGCACGTTCGGCGCCGACGGCACCCAGCTGTCGACGCGGACGTTCGCGTTGGGGGCGACCGTCTCGCCCGGCCGCTCCGTCTCGGTCGATTCGCTGGGCAACACGTACATCGCGGGCTACCTGAACGGCATCGCGACGTTTCCCACCAGTCCCTCCCCCACCACGCTGAACGGCGGCTACGGGCAGAACGTTTTCCTGATGAAGGTCTCGCCGGCGGGGGCCGTGCTGCACGCGCAGCTGATCCCCGGCAAGGTCTACGTGGCGTCGCTGATCAACGACAGCAACGACAACACGCTGCTGACGACCTGGCAGTCCAGCAATGTGTCCGGCCCCACCCTCGTCAAGAAGTGCGCGGATCCGGCACTGACGTCGTGCGCTGACGGATCGATCGCCTGGCAAAAAGACTTCGGTGGCCTGGGCGCGTTCACGGCGGTAGCCGCCGATCCGAGCGGCAACGTGTATGCGGGCGGCTTCTTCGGGACGAACACCAACTTCGGCGGCGGGGCACGCCCCATGATCGGCTTCCCGCCCTCCCTGGTGAAATACGATCGGAACGGCGTCTACCAGTGGGACAAGCAGGCGACCGTCATCTGCCCCCCCGCGCCCGCGCCTTGCAGCTTTGGATCCTACGTCTATCCCACCAACATCAGTTTCGACCCGGCCGGGAACGTCGTGCTTGGGACCTGGGGCACGCCCAGCATCGGCGGCGGCATCGACTTCGGATTCGGGACATTCCCAACCTACGCGACCAGCAACATCTTCCTGTCGGCGTATCAGCCAGCGGCGCCCGGATCGTTGAAATGGGCGAAACAGATCCCGGGCGTGGCGGGGATCAACGTGCGCGGGATCGGCCTGGACAGTATCGGCCGCGTGGTCGTCAGCGGGACCTTCGGCGGATCCATGACCGTCGACGACGTGCTGCTGGTGACCGGCCTTCCCGAGGATCCGTACACGGTCAACCCGTTCATCGCGTCGTTCGGCGGCCCACCGCCGGGTGACAATCTGCCGCCGGTCATTGGGAACACCGTCGACCCTAGCGGCAACCCGATCTACACGGTGCCGCACAATATCTACGTTCAGGCGATCAGCGCGGCGGGCGCCAAGGTGTTCTTCATGCCGCCGACGGCCATCGACGCTGCCCACGCGGGCACCAGCGTCGTGTGCTGGCCGCCCCCGAACACGACGTTCCCGATCGGGACGACGACCGTCACCTGCACCGCGTCCGATCCGCTGGGCAACGACGCGATCGCATCTTTCACCGTCACTGTCACCGACAAGGTCGGGCCGATCTTCACGCCCGTCGCCGACATCAGCGTCCATGCCACGGTCCCCGGCGGCGCGACGGTGCCCTACACGGCGCCGACGGCGACCGATCAGATCAGTGGTCCGTGCTCTGTCACCTGCGCGCCGTCGTCGGGGAGCGTGTTCACCGTCGGCAACCACACGGTCACATGCTCGGCCAGCGACGCGTCCAGCAATCAGTCGAGCGTGACGTTCGCCGTCAACGTGACCGCAGCGTACGGCGGCCCGTGCGTGTCGACCGCGCAGTGCGCGACCGGCATCTGCGTCGACGGGGTGTGCTGCAACACCATGGCCGCGTCTTGTGGCCAGTGCCAGGCGTGCAACACGGCCGGGGCGCTTGGCACCTGCGCGCCCACCACTGGTGGGACCTGCAGTGACGGCAACGCGTGCACCCAGACCGACACCTGCCAGGCGGGTACCTGCACGGGTACGAACCCCGTGATCTGCGCCGCGGGCGATCAGTGCCACGTCGCGGGTACCTGCGAACCATCGACGGGCGCGTGTTCGAACCCAGCCGCGCCCGACGGAACGACCTGCACCGACGGCAACGTCTGCACGGCGGGTGACGTCTGCATGGCGGGACTCTGCGCCGCTGGGGGCGCCGTCAGCTGCGACGATCAGAATCCGTGCACGGTCGAATCGTGCGATGCGATCGGCGGCTGCGCCTACACGCCCGGCAACGCGGGCGCGATCTGCCGCGCGGCGGGGGGCGCCTGCGACAGCGCCGAGGTTTGTACGGGTTCCAGCGCCTCGTGTCCGGTGAGTGCCGACAAGCTGCCGCCGGCCCTCGCACCGGGAACCAACCAGACCATCGTCGGAAATTGTTCGGGAAGCCCGGTCGTCTTTGCGGTGCCGCCCCTCGCGAACTTGTCCTGTGAGACCGGAACGAATGTGACCTGTACCTGGACCTCGGGCAGCAGTCACGGTTCCTGCGCCAAGACTTCAGGCGGCACATCGCTCCCCGGCAACCGCACCGGCGCGTTCACCATCTCGTGTACCGCCAAGGACGCCGCTGGAAACGTATCGCCCCCGGTTGTCTTCACGGTGACGGTACTAAAGCCGCTGACCATTCGTATCCAGCCACCGCTGTCGGGCGACAACAACACCGTCAACAACATCGTCAAGCTGGGATCCACCGTCCCGACCAAGGTGCTGCTTTACGCGTGCGGGACCAACGTCACGAAGACGGCGTCCGTGACCGCGAAGATCGACACGACCTACGTCTCAGGCGGCGGCGCCACCACATCGAAGACCGTGCCGACCTGCAACGACACCCCGGACACCGACGGTGTGATGAAGCTGGATGGGGCGTACTACCGTTACAACGTGTCGACGAAAGGCTTGTCGGTGACGGCCGGCGTTCCGGCGTTCTATCAGGAGAACATCACCGTGGCCTATAAGTCAGCGCCAAGCGTCGTCGTCGGCACGGACACGATCCAGATCGACATCAAGTAGCCCGACATCGTTCAACCGCGGTACCGCAGCAGGAGGTCTGGCCATGAGGCACGGGTGGAAACAGGTGGTACTGGCGGTAGCCGTGGTCGTGGGCACGGCAGGACACAAGGCCGTCGCGGCGGTGTGTTTCCCGAACGCAGGTGGCGTGCCGGGCGAGGGCGGCAGCGGCCCGCCCGACTGGTGGTCGGGGGCGGCGTGGACCGGTACGGCGACCAGTTCGTTCTTGGAGGATCCGCGCTGGCGCGGCGCGCTTGGCCACATGGTGATGGACAAAGAGCGGTTCCGGGTCGTGGTCGAGAACACCGGCGGCGTGCATTACCTGGTGATGTCGTGGGAAGTGCGCGGCGACGCGGGCCCCGGCGCGGGGGATCAGCTGACCTTCGGTGTGTGGGACGACGACTCCGCGACCGGCAACATCTACCGGCTGACGCGCAACACCGCGGTCGAAACGCCGGATGTGGGCGCAGTGTTCGACCCCGTCCCAGCGTCATCGGCGTTCGCTGGCCGGATCTTCAAGAGCGCCGGCGCGCTCGGCTCGGTGACCTGGAGCGGAACCTCCGCTGGGCCCCCGTACGCATTGCCGGCCTGGCTGACCGACGACGTGCGCGTCGACGTCGACTGCATCATGCCCCCCAGCACCGGCTGTGACACCTGGGCGTTCCGCATCCGCGCCAAGATCGATCCGGCGGCCAACACCGCCGACGCGACGCCGTCCGGGATCAAGATCAGCAATGCCACGCCGCCCGCAACGCGCAACTTCCGCTTCTGGTACGAGATCCAGGACGGGGGCGCGATCGGGACCACGCTGTATTCGTTCCCAAGCGGGCTGGCCGTGGCCAACGAAGCAGGCCTGTTGTTCCCGGATCCGAACGGCTGGAAGCAGGCGCAACTCGGCTCCAGCGCATCCTGTGACGGCGATATCCTGTTCAACAGCGGCGACGTGTACGTCAACACAGTGGGCTCGAACCAGCTCGACTTCACCTCGAACACGTTCCACGCCACGCCCAAGAACAACGTCGCGGGCACCACGATCTCCACCTCGGAGATTAAGGCCAAATACCGCATCGCGAACTGGGGCTCGGCCGGCTTCAACTCACCCGCGTGGACGACGACCTGCATCGCGGCCGGCAGCGGCCCCCTCGTGGGCCCGGGCATCGACTTTGATCTGGCGTGCACGTGGACGGGCTTTGACGCCTGCCCCTACCGACCGGCCGGCCACGCCTGCGGCCCGACCGCGGGCACGAAAGATCGTCACCAGTGCGTCCAGGTCGATCTCGATATCCTCACCAGCACAAACCACTACGTCTTTTCGGCCCAGAGCGTGTACCGGAACATGAACTTCGACGTGAATTCGACGCTGGTGCGGCAGGCGACGATCGACATCAAGGGGCTTGGGCCGATGCCGGGCGGCGCGACCAACCGCGACGTCTTCCTGTACGTCCACACCCGCAACCTGCCCGCCAGGATCGGGGATGATCCGTCCGCGCGGCCAGCGCCGTTAGCGGGCGACCAGGCCGCCAACCGTCCTGGCAATATCCTACCGCCGCGGCAGCGGTTCAAAGAGCTCGAACTGCCCGCGATCGGCCCCATCGGCACCAAGGAGTCGGCGCGCATCCAAGCCGCCGTGCAGGCGGGCAAGCTGACGTTGGAACAGGTCGAGCAGATTATGCCCACGTACATCGTCTACGTCTGGCACGACACCGGCCGCACGCTGGCGACCGCGGCCGGGCCCAGCAAGATACTGGAGGCGCAGCCGTCGTTCGGGTTGTTCCTGGCCCACGACGGAGCGCTCGAAGGCTGGAAACACCAACTGACCGCGGCGGGCGGCGTTCTGGTCGGGCCGAACCTCTACAAGTTTTCGCCGCCCAACGACAGTACGTTCCCGGTGACCATAACCATCGAGCCCATCGAGTGCACGGGCTTGCGGTGCTGGTTGCCGACATGGATCTGGATCCTGCTGGCGCTGCTGCTGCTCATCCTCATCCTGTACGTCTTGTTCTGGAGGAAGCGGCCTCTTCCGCCGTAGCTTCCCGAGGCGGTCTCATTCGCGGGCGAGGTCTAGCGGCGCTGTACATCCGCTGTACAGGTTGTTCGGGCGCGGCCTGTCGATCATTTTTCCCGGCCTGGATTCACGCGGTTTTTGGCTGGCATCACGGTTGCTGAGTACCCAGTCAGGAGACCACCATGAACGCCACCAATCTGGCCTTGACGCTGAATCCGGTATCCGCGCTGCCGTTTCACCTGCTTCGTCCGGTGCCTCCACCCGCGCTGGTTCACCAGACGTTCGCGGCCATTGATTTTTCCGCCGATGCGATCCGCCTGAAGATCGTTCGCATGCTGTCGACCGGCGCGCTGCGTACCATTCACAAAGAGACGGCGGTTTGTCCGTGTGGCTCGGGCATCCCGGAAAACGATGTCGCGGGTCAACAGGCCATGCGGTTCGTGCTGACAACCCTGCGCAGGTATGCGGGCCTCTGCAGCGCGCATGGCGCGATACTGCGCGCGGTGGCCACGCCGGCGTTCGAGCGAACGTGGGCCGCCGACGATATCGTCGCGCGCGGTCGCACGGAAGCCGGCATCGAGATTGACGTGATCTCCAGGCGGGAGGAGGCGCACCTGCTGTCATTGGCGACGCTCGATGGCACCGCGGCCCACGTACGGTCGCTGTTGATCGATATCGGGCCGGATGGGGCGCGGGTGATCCTGACCGCGGGGGAGCAACCGATTGCGTTTTGGGAATTGGCCTTCGACCTTGGGGCGGCGGCGGCGGCGGTGGCTTCGGCCGGCGCCAGCGCGGCCGACAGGTGCACGTTGGTGAACGTGCTTCGGGTGCAAGCGAGCGGCATCGTGGCCGCGGCCCGACCGGGCTCACCCACCGGCGGTGTCAGCGCCGTCGTCGCCACCGCGGGTACCGCGGCCGCCGTGGTCGGATTCGCCGCCGACGGCGGGACCACGGCCACCAGCGCCGAGGTTGGCAGTGCCGTCGATCGGCTGCGGTCGTTTGCCGATCGCCACCTGCGGCTGGGTTTCGATCCCGGCCCGGCGGATGTGGTGCTGCCCGGCGCGATTCTTCTGGACGCGATCTTGGACCACCTGGATCAACTGGACCACCCGGGCCCGGGGACGATCAGGATCGTGGATAGGGCGTTGGGGGACGGCGTGATCAGCGATCTGGCGCGCACGTGCGGCGACGCGGATCGGGAGGTGCGGGGGTTGGCTTAGCTTACGGGAATCAGGGGGACGGTTGTCGGGCGGGAACGGACGTGGGTTGGCCGGTGGTCGGGGGGCGGACGGGGCGGGGTGGTGAAGGGCGCGGAACGACGGGGTGGGCGGTGGCACGGTGTTCGCTGTGGCGGAGGACATGCTTGCTCGCGTGTCTTCCGCCACAGTGATTGGGATTCAGGCAGCGCCGATTGATGTCGAGGTCGACTTCGCCATCGGACTTCCCGGCTGCCACATCGTGGGATTGCCCGACGCGGGCGTGAAGGAAGGGCGCATCCGCATTCGCGGGGCGCTGGACAACAGCGGATTCAAGCTGCCTTCGCGGCGGATCACGGTGAATCTGGCGCCCGCCGATCTGCGCAAGGACGGCGCGGCGTTCGACGTGCCGATCGCGGTCGGGATGTTGTGTGCGGCGGGTCTGATCGCGCCCGATCAGGTTGCCGATTCGTTGTTCGTGGGCGAGCTTGCGTTGGACGGAAGCGTCCGCCCGGTGCGGGGCGTGTTGCCGATCGCGGCCTGGGCGCGGCGCGGGGGCGTGCGGCGCCTGTTTGTCCCACGCGCGAACGCGTCCGAGGCGGCGGTGGTCGCCGGCGGATGCCCCGTGGTGCCGATCGGCTGCGTCGGTGATCTGGTGGCGGCGCTGACCGGCGGGGAAACCGCGCCGCAGGTACTCGGTCCCGCGGTTGATACCGACGCGGCGGTAGGCCTGCCCGATCTGGCCGACGTGCGGGGCCAGGCCGTCGCGCGGCGGGCGCTGGAGATCGCGGCGGCGGGCGGTCACAACCTTTTGTTCGTGGGGCCGCCCGGCTCGGGAAAAACCATGCTGGCACGTCGGTTGGCTGGCATTCTGCCGCCGTTGGCGTTCGAAGAAGCGCTGGAGACGACGATGGTCTATTCGGTCGCGGGGTTGTTGGGTGGATTGCCGTTGGTGCACAAACGGCCGTTTCGCGCGCCCCACCACACGGTCAGCGTCGCGGGTCTGGTCGGCGGTGGCGCCGCCGCGCGCCCGGGCGAAATCAGCCTGGCCCACAACGGTGTGCTGTTTCTCGACGAGCTGCTGGAATTTCAGCGGCCCGCGCTGGAGGCGCTGCGCCAGCCATTGGAGGAACGGACGGTCAACATCGTGCGCGCGCGCCGCAACGTGGACTACCCGGCCGATTTCATGCTGGTCGCCGCACTGAACCCGTGTCCGTGTGGTCACCTTGGCAGCGCGGTGCGCGGCTGCACGTGTTCGCTGGCCGGGATCGCCGCGTACCGGGCGCGCCTGTCCGGACCGCTGCTGGACCGCATCGACATGCACATCGACGTGCCGGCGTTGGCCTATCGCGAGCTGGCCGAAGAATCCGCGGGCGAGCCGAGCGCGACCGTGCGCGCCCGCGTGATCGCCGCGCGCGAACGCCAGGCGCGCCGCGCGGGATCGCCGGTCGCCACCAACGCGCGCATGGCCAGCAAGGACATGAACAGCCAAGCCGCGCTGGACGAAGGCGGCCACCGGTTGCTGGAACGCGCGGTCGAACGCTTCGGTCTGTCGGCGCGTGCCATCACGCGCGTGCGCCGCGTGGCCCGCACCATCGCCGATCTGGCCGTGTGCGATCGCGTCGGCGCCACGCACGTCGCCGAGGCGCTGCAATACCGGGCGCTCGATCGGCCCGTCGCGTAGGGTCATGGTGTTTGACGATCCAGACAGATTTCGACGCGGGGGAAGACACCATCACCTATCGCAGGATCGCCGCACGCGCCGACTGGCTGGCCGTCTTGAAGGAATGTCCGGTCAGCATGGACGACGTACCGCCTAGGCGCCGCGCGCCGCCCCGACGCCCGTAGAGGACGGCTACATCGCCGCCACGGCGCGCTGCCACGACTTGACCATCGTCACCGGCAACGACAAGGACTTCCGCCGCCCGGGTTTGAGGGTGTTTAACCCCTCTAAAGAGCTGCCCCCGTGATCCCCGCGCTGGGTCTTGACTGAACGCTCCTCAGGCCCACAGCGGCAGGGCGTCCAGATCGGTCCAGGGACGCAACCTGTGTCCTCGCATGGTCGCGCGCTCCGGCCCAAGGTGAATCAGCGTCCCCGGATCCGCGCGCTTGCCAGCCAGTGCACAGAACCGACCAAGACCTTCCAGATGCGAAGGGCCCGGACTGGTCGTGGCCTTGACCTCCAGTGGGGTGACGACGCGACCGCGTTCCACGATCAGGTCGACCTCCAGTCCGTCGTGGCTTCGCCAGTAGAACAGGTTCTCGATGCCGTGGCCGCGCGCGCGGCGCGCTTTGATCGCCTCGACCACGACCCAGTTCTCGACCAGGGCACCCCACAGCGGGTGGGCGCGCAGTGCCTCGGGACTTCCCAATGCCAGCAACCGACACGCGAGTCCCGTATCCAGGAAGTAGAGCTTGGGGTGTTTGGTGATTCGCTTGCCAAGATTCACGTGGTACGGGGGCAACAGGTGAACGACATATCCCGCGGCCAGAACAGATAGCCACTCGCGCGCGGTCTTGGCGTCGATCCCGATTTCCGCCGCCATGTTGCTGACGTTGAGGATCTGTCCGCAACGCGTGGCGCACAGACGCAGGAACGACGCAAACCTGGTCAGATCGCGAACGGCGATCAGGCTGCGCACGTCCCGCTCGACATAGGTGGCGATGTAGTCGCCCAGCCAACGGCCGGGGTCGACCGGCCGGTCGTAGAGGGGTGGGTAGCCACCCTTCCAGATGGCGGTCGCGGGATCGGCGGGGGCGGCTCTTGCCCGGGTCAACTCTGCATGGCTGAACAGCATCAGCTCGATCCGCGCCACGCGCCCGGCCAGGCTTTGCGTGATCCGATCCATGACCTGGTATTGCTGCGAGCCGGTGAGGACAAACAGACCCATCCGCCGATCGCGATCGACGACCCCCTGAAGCCAGCGCGGAAGGTCAGGGATGCGCTGAATCTCGTCAAAAACGGCTCCGTTGGGGTAACGCGCAAGCCATGCCCTGGGATCGGCTTCGAAGTTGGCCTGCTCCAGGGGATCTTCCAGGCTGACATACGGCAGATGGCGAAAGAGCTTCTCGGCCAGCGTGGTCTTGCCAGCCTGGCGTGGCCCGGTGATGGCCAGGACGGGGTACCCGCGCGCCGCCTCCGATACGACGGGAGTGATAGCCCTGGTAATCACGTCATAAGTATGCCTGAAAAACGGGAATTATAGTCCTGGTTTTCAGGTATGGCGGTGTAACGCTTCTGCTGTGTAGGGTCAGGAACACCAGCGCGGAGGTTACGGCGCGGCGACCGCCAGCAGGCGATTGCCTGCACGATCGAGCAGCAGGATCCGTCCATCGGCCTGGCGGGCCATGCCGGCGATCTGGATCGAAGCGTTCAGATCCGCAACCAAGGTGGGTCCACTCGTGGCCGTTGCTTCGTATAGGGAATGACCCCGGCCAAGCAGCAGCCGATCGCCGGGCAAGGCGACCATTCCCGCGGCGATGAAGTCAGGCTCGGCGATGGGCCGCACCTGGATGGGCTGGCCGCCCCCCGCCCCGAACACGAACAGCTCGGAGCCGGCCACCGCCCCGGTATCCATTCTGACGGTCTGCGGCTGGGCAAACAGCAGTTGGCTGACCAGGTTGAATGCGACGGATTCGGTACGTTGTTTCACCGGGATGCCCTGCAGTTGTAGGGTTTGACTGATGGAAGGCTCGGGCACGGTTGTGTCGGACGTCGGCAGGTAACAGAAGTAGCTGCTGAAGGTTCCGCCGTGCAGGTCCAGTAGGAAGCCATCGTTTTCGGCCGTGATCGCGAATTGTTCCGAGCCCAGCGCCACCACGTCCGTCAGGTCAAGGTCCGGGCGCTGTCCATAGCGAGAGACAAGCTCGGACGTCTTGAAAACCAGCTTCGCGGTGTCTGGGCCGATTTCATAGAGGCCCGAGAGGCGATCGAGGACGTAACGCTTTCCCTCCGGGGAGACGGCGACCCCAACCGGTTGCGCGCCAACCGGAAGCAACGCCGACAGGTTGACCTCGGCCGGACCGTTGCGATCGGGCGGCGCGTCAGCGCACCCCATGGCCGTCGCCATTGTCAGCCCCGCGATCCAAGACCATGCGCAATTCGTCTTGCTTCTCATGCTTCGACCCCTCTCGGATATTCGTCAGGCACGTTCAGTTTTCCGTCACGTTTCTCGCACCCACCTGGAGTCCTGCGGACCCAATCAGGACTCAAGAGCATCAAGGGCAACGTGGTGCAAATCCCGTGCTCAGTCCGTTGCTTTGCTCCATCACACACGACCAGGTGACTTTCTTGGATCTCCGGGGCAACCAGACCCGAATCGGTCCGAAGTCTCCTTGCACCTCAAACAAGGAGAGATTCCATGTCCAATCTGAAAGAGAAGCTGAAGGCCGTGTCCACGGCGATCGCCGCTATCGAGAAGCAGTTCGGCAAGGGCGCCATCATGCCGCTGGGCGGTGGCGAGATCGCCGAGATCGGGGTCATTCCCACCGGGTCCGTCGGCCTTGACCTCGCGCTGGGCGTCGGCGGGCTGCCGCGCGGGCGCGTGGTCGAGATCTACGGTCCGGAATCATCGGGAAAGACGACGCTGACGTTGCATGCGATCGCGCAGGCGCAGAAGGCAGGGGGCGTGTGCGCGTTCATCGACGCGGAGCATGCGCTGGATGTTGGGTACGCCAAGAAATTGGGTGTGCGCGCGGAAGATTTGCTTGTCTCGCAGCCGGACTGCGGCGAGCAGGCGCTGGAGATCGCCGACAAGCTGGTTGGGTCGGGCGCCGTGGATCTGATCGTCGTCGACTCCGTCGCGGCGCTGGTGCCGCGCGCCGAGATCGAAGGTGAGATGGGGGACGCGCACATGGGCTTGCAGGCGCGCCTGATGAGCCAGGCGTTGCGCAAGCTGACGGCGGCGACCGCGCGGAACAACACGTGCGTCATCTTCATCAACCAGAACCGAACGAGAGACAACGGTTCGGCGCGCTCAGATCGAGGTCCAAGTGAGGGCCTGATCTGCCGTGGCCAGCGGACGCTGGCACGGAGGTTGCGTTTCGCGCCTCCTCGCGTCAGAGACCGCGTAGGTGCTGTCCCAAGCCTCCGCTGTGGTTCCCGATCCTCCCGCGCGGAGTCGGTGAGGCCTCGTCAGCTGCGGCGCCTGACGATGGTCTTGAGCGGTGGTTGGCCGGATACGTCCCTCTTCAATACAGCCGATTCGAACCCTCTTTGCGCTCAAAACGTGGGATAAGGAAACCCTTCTCATGGCACCGAAACAGTGGCTCCAGATCGCGATCGGTCACGTCACCGGAGGTCCCAATGAAGGTTCTACCCGCACGGCTCGTGGCAGGTCTGGCCCTCTTCGCGGGATTGGCAGCATCCTGCAATGAGCAAAGCGCGTCCGACCTCGACACCTTCACGGTAAAAGCGCGACTCATGGTCGGGCCTCCGTCGGGCGGGCCTCCCGTGGACGAGGACGCGGACTTCGTGGCGCTCCAGGAACTCGAGCGGTACGTCTACCCGCGCGCCTACCCTGACACTGCGCCCCTACAAGCCAAGCGGGCAGAGGCCTGGGACCAGCTTCATCTGATGCGCGTGGCGCAGGGCCTTACGCACTACGATCCCGCCGGCGACACCTGCGGGGGCACCTGTACCGAAGAGCAGGCCTGCTTTTCGGGATTTTGCGCCGCGCTTTGTTGCCAGTCGTGCTTCCCCGATCCCATCTGCCCCCCAGGATCATCAGGGACGCTCGGCCCGACGTGCTTTTGTGTCCCCACGGGAACCGGGACCGGTGGTCCGGACGTCCCCGCGACAGGCTGTGGCTGGCACCCCCTCGGGCCCACGAATGTGTCCGGTCGGGTAAATAGTCTCGCCTTCGACCCGGGCGATGCGAATCGATTGTTCGCGGGCACCGTGGGCGGGCTGTGGCTTTCGTCGAGCACGCCAATGAAAGCGCGCGCATGGCGACGGATCGTGACCCGCGGCCGGGCGCTTCAGGTGGGGCCGATCACTTTCAACGCGACGACGCGCGAGCTCTTCATCGGCACCGGAGATCCCTCCCGGCAGTACGTCGGTGACGGCGTCTGGATGTCTTCGAACGGTGAGACCGGGACTTGGACCAATATCTCGGAATCGAACGCCACCCTCAAGGGCTCGCTGATCTACGCTATGCGGGCCCAGCCCGGGGCCAACGGAAACGTCTACGTAGCCACGCGAAGCGGGCTCTTCGTCGGCTCGCGGACGGGGGCCACGTGGTCATGGGCCCTGCTCGGCGGGATGGACGCCGTGATTGACGACGTCGAGATCGATCCCACCAGCAATCCCCCAATTGTCTACGCGGTGGCCAGAACCGCGGGACCGACGCGCGCTGCGGGTGTTTGGGTCCACAACGGGTCCACCTGGGCGCTTCGCGGCGGCAATATCACCCTGCACGCGATAGTCGACCGCGCACGCATCGCCTTGTCACCCGACCGGACGACGCTGTATGCAGCGTTTCAAGGTCGCAGCAGCAATCCCCCGATTCCTGCCGTCACCATCTGGCGCTCGACCAACTCCGGTCAGAATCAGGATTGGTCGCCCGTGACCGACCAGGGTCTGGTCCTTCCGTCGGGCGCCTTTCCCTTTGACCCTCTCCATATGATCCTGGAGATCGCCCCCAACGGCACCTTGTACATCGGTAGCTTCACCGTGTACTCCCTGGCAAACGGAGGCTCGGCCTGGGTGAACCTCATGTCCGGAATTCTTCCCCATCCCGACCAGCACGCTCTCGTCTTCGATCCTGCGAACGACAATATCGTTTATTCCGGCAATGACGGCGGCGTGCATCGCGGCGATGCGAGCGTGCCGGGCATGCAATGGCGGCCATCGAGCCACGGCATGGTCAATTCGCAGTTTTACCGAGTGGCCTCACAGCCGGGAAACGCCACCTTCGTGGCCGGCGGGATTCAGGACGAGGGGAGTGTTCTGACGTTCGGAAACCGCACCTGGTTCCACCCGGGTTGGGGTGACGGCCTCGACGTGGCGCTGGATGCGGTCAACTCGATGGAGTACGTCGGTGTCATCGGCGGCTTGTCTGTGTTTACGAACCCGGTCCCGTATTCGGTGGGAGGCCTTGCTACAGTTTCGAGTTTTGCGTACGTGCCGGCGACGGGTGTGGCCCTCGCGTCCCCGACCTATCTACGACCCACATTGGTGGCAACCGATCCGACGATTACGCTCCACGCCATCGCCCGCGGCATCGTGCCGCGGCCCTCATCGACCGAGCCTTCGCCGCAACCGGGACAGGAGTTCATCCTCAAAACCACCAACGTCGGCCAGTGGAGCCTGTCGCACACCCCGCCCAACAACTCCAGGATCACGGCCATGGCCGTTTCTCCCTGTCCCCGGCCAGGGTGCGAGAGCGCCGGCAAGTACTACTACGCGGCGTCGCAGGACTGCCCCATCAACCCCACGACCCAGCAGTGCACGACGAGCGCGCAGGATGCGAAGATCCACGTCTCGGCCAACGGGGGAACGAGCTGGTCTACCTTCAACACGGGGACCCAGTGGATCAAGAGCATCGCGATCGATCCGGGAACCCCGACGCGGGCCTGGATCTCCGGGCGGGACGGCAGCATACGACGCACGACGGACGGTGGGGCGACCTGGCTGCTGTTGTCGGCGGTCGACAACGCGCACAAGCTGCCCCCGTCCGCCGCGGTGACCAGCCTGGCGGCGGCGTCCAACGGTACCCTTTATGCGGGCACCAACGTGGGTGTGTTCGGGGGCTTTCCGTCCGGGGCGCAGATGATGAGCTGGACAACTTTCGACAATGGTCTTCCCGACGGGGTGGATGTCATGGACATTCAGTTCAATGCCGTCGCCCAAACGTTGAACATCGGCACGTGGGGACACGGGGCGTTCCGGCTCGACCTCACCGAATCGGAGTGCGGCGGCGTCAAGCTGGTGGTCAGGGATACGGTGTACGATCTCGGACGCGAGCCCAGTGCCAGCGGCCTTCCCAATCCCGAGTGGCCCGTGGTTATCGACGCGAACGCGAACCCCGTATTCTTCAAGGCCGACGACAGCGACGGGGGCAGGGTGTACTTCTGGGAATCGACCGACATTCGCACCGAAGTGCCCTCCATTTTCGACTCCAAGACGAATCGCTGTCCGGGTCTGATGCCGGGGCTTCCCTGTCCCCTCGACAGCTCCGAGTTCGACAGCTGTCCCATCGGCATCAAGAGCTGCCCGTCGTGGCTGTTGACCAACGAGGATCCGCGAGGCGGCGTACCGACGACGTTCTATGTTCAGGTCGCGAACCAAGGCCTGAAAGTGGCCAACAACGTTCGCGTGATCACGTTGCTCGCCGACGCGTCGGCCGGCGTTCCCCTGCTTCCCAGCAACTTCTGGACCCAGTTTCCACCGGGCACCGGGACCTGCGGCACGGTGGCGGCTGGATCGGGCTGGCGTCTGGCAGGATGCAAAGTGCTGAATCAGGTGACCCCGTTGGTGCCCGAGGTTGCGGAATTCACCTCCACGGTCCCGAACCCCCCTGCGGCCACCGAGCACCAGTGTATGGTCGCCATCGTCGATGCTCCCGATGATGCCATCAACGCCAGCGGCAACCCCCTGAACGTCGAGGTCTTGGCGCAAGCCAGCCGCCACGTCGCCCAGCGGAACTTGCACGTCATCGGTACGGGAACCCCAGGCAGCAGCGGCCCCGGCGCGGGAACGTCGACGGCCCTCGGCATTCCGTTCTCGGGCCTGACGACGATCAAAGCGCCGAACCGCTGGAACGCCTCGACGGCCAGTCACCAGGTGATGTTCTGGAAGGGTGGCCTCGCACCCGGGGGCGGCCTGGCGTTCCTGCTTCCCGCGGGCAAGACCGCTCCCAACCTTCCTCCGAAGTGCGGCGTCGCCGTGAATTCCGCCAGCGACATCGCGGTCTCGATGCCCAAGGGTGTATTGCTGGGGACGCTGGCGCTGTCCGCGAACGGGTCGCTCGATCTGGCCGACAGGGCGGTTGTGGTCCTCAAATCCGGCGCGGTGGCAAATTCAGGTACCGGAACGCTGACGGTGGGAGTGGACGGAAAAGTGGGCCCCATCTGGAGCATCGGCAACGTCTTCTTGCGCACGGGGACGACGGTTGCCGGCAACGTGACACTGGGCGGGACAATCACCACGCAAAGCCCGGTGGCGATCCAGGGCGTCGTTCAACAGACGACGACACTCAGTCCGGCGGACGTCGTGGGTTGGGGCATCACCTGGCCCGCGACCAGCAGGGGCAACCGAGATGTCCAACCGGGCCAGCAGCTCACCGAGCTTCCGGGACGCCTCGGGAACGTATCGGTGAAGGGCAACGCAACTTTGAGGCTGACGTCGGGCACTTACTACATCGACGCGCTCACCTTCGAGTCGCAGTCGACGCTGCTGCTCGATCAGGCCAATGGGCCAACCCTCATCTACGCGCGACAGGGTTTCACCTTCCGAGGAAGCGACCGGACGCTCACGGGAGCCGAACCTGACTTGCTGGTCGTGGCCACGGGCTCGGCCGACGTCTTCGTGGAGACGGCGTTTACCGGCTCCGTGGTTGCGCCCACCGCGCGACTCACGATCGGGGGCAACGCGGGAACGTTCGTGGGCTCATATCATGGGCGCGATGTCGTGGTCCGTGCCGGCGTCACCGTCGATCCGCGCACGTCGGGCGCATGGTCGTCCATCGTTCCCGCCTGCCGCGCCCTCACAGCAGCGGAGAAAACGGCGGCGCAGGCCGCCGGCCTATCGCCCACCTTGTACCCGATCCTGGGCCCGGAGCTGAAGCAATCGCTACCGATTCCGCTCGGTCAAACCTGGGTCCTTGGAGTCCGCTACGATTCGGGCGTCGCACGCACCGGTACCGCCGGACGGTTTCGGGTCATGAGCCTGAGTCAGAATCAGGTCATGGCTGGGAGCACGTTCATGTTGAGGCAATGACATGCCGCAACGGCTGTCCGTCGAGCTGCCTGGTCACCCATCTGCCGTTCCGCAAGCGATGGACGTCGGCGCCTATCCAAAGACTACAGACCTCTTGCCGCATCTTCGGTGAGCGCGCTGCCGCGCGGGCAGCCGAGTCCGACTTCGACGTGATCCCGGGTTAGGCGACTCATCCACCAAATGGTCGAGACCAACGCGGGGTGGGCGCGCCCTCGCCCATGCCAACCTTGCAGCGTCCTTGGCAGTGGCGTCTTTGCTGGGCTACCATCAAGCATTAAAATGAGAGATCGCGGTAGGTTCTCATCCGGTGCCGGCGCGTCGATCATGTCAGTCGCGTCGCTGGTGGGCCTCGTCGTGCTGGTCGTCAGCGCCGGGTGTGGAACTCGGAAGGTGACCGCCTCTCCGAACGGGGACGGGGCACCCTTCGACGGTGCGGGAGGGAGCGCAAACGGATCCGTCGGCGGTTTCGCGGGCCGGGGTACGGCGGGGACGGGCGGTACGGCCGGAGGCGGCGGCACCGCAAGCGGGTCGGGTGGTTCCCCGGCCAGTGGTGGCAAGAGCGGCGCGGCTGGTACGGGCGGCGACGGTGGCTCCGGGGGGAACGGGTGCGTGCCCACGTGCGCCCTTCCTGCTTGGCAGTGCATCGATGGCGTCGGTTCGTATAAGTGTGAGGTGGATAAATCCGGCTGTCTCGGATGGACGCCTTGCGGAGTGGTGGATCCGGCTTGCTTCTGCGAAGGCCCGGAGGTGCCGATATGTACCCTGCACGCCCGGGCATGCATCGCCAACGGTCCGCAACTTTGCACTCAGGGGTTTGCTGGTAGCCCGACGTGGAAACCATTGACGAAGTGTGGCGGACCCGACGAGCCCTGCACGACGAACCCGCAAACTTGCTGCTCGAATGATCCGGAATGCGCCCGTGAGGGCACGTATTGCCACACAGGGCAAAGGTTCTTCGGGCTCTGCCTCCCCGACGCGTACGGCTGCTTCAAGGCCGGGCCTGCGGTCTTCCCGATCGCAGCGTCAAAGACCTGCCCATGAACCCACGGCTTCGCCGCGACGCCGTCGGGCCCAAACGGAGCGGAGTAGCTCTCCACAGTCCTCGCCCCAGCACTCGAGAACGTCAACCGCCCAAACCCTTCGCAGCAGATCTGCCCAGGGATGCCTGGGCGGTATGGGAGCCCTGTCTTTCGCCGTCTCCGCTTTTAATGCCTCAGCTGGGGAAAGGTAGTGAGAGCTGCGGCTGCGTGTCGGCGCCAGCGCGCTACCAGACGATCGGTCAAAGGTAAGTCCGAATCCGCGAGCAGGTCGCGCGGTCATTTCGATTTCGAGCGACCGAACATCCCCGGCTCCATTCGGCGTCGTTTCGTCATTCCACACGACCTGGCGATTTTTGCACCAAGGCGGGCAACCGAATTCGGCTTCGTCCGAAGTCTCCTTGCACCTCAAACAAGGAGAGATTCCATGTCCAATCTGAAAGACAAGCTGAAGGCCGTGTCCGCGGCGATCGCCGCCATCGAAAAGCAGTTCGGCAAAGGCGCGATCATGCCGCTGGGGGGCGGCGAAATCGCCGAGATCGGTGTCATTCCCACCGGATCGGTGGGTCTGGATCTGGCGCTCGGCGTCGGCGGGTTGCCGCGCGGACGCGTGATCGAAATCTACGGGCCTGAATCATCGGGGAAGACGACGCTGATGCTGCACGCTATCGCGCAAGCGCAGAAGGCAGGCGGCGTGTGCGCCTTCATCGACGCGGAGCACGCGCTCGATATCGGGTACGCCAAGAAACTGGGTGTGCGAGCAGAAGAACTGTTGGTCTCGCAGCCCGACTGTGGCGAGCAGGCGCTGGAGATCGCCGACAAGCTGGTCCAGACCGGCGCGGTGGATCTAATCGTGATCGACTCCGTCGCGGCGCTGGTGCCGCGCGCCGAAATCGAAGGCGAAATGGGGGACGCGCACATGGGATTGCAGGCGCGGTTGATGAGCCAGGCACTGCGCAAGCTGACGGCGGCGACCGCGCGCAACAACACCTGCGTCGCGTTCATAAATCAGTTGCGCCAGAAGATCGGGGTTGTCTACGGCAACCCCGAGACCACCACCGGCGGCAACGCGCTGAAGTTCTACGCGTCTGTGCGGCTGGACATTCGCAAGACGGGCGTGGTCAAGAACGGCGAGGTCGTGATCGGCAACAAGGCGCGCGTGAAGGTTGTGAAGAACAAAGTCGCGCCGCCGTTCCGCGAGGCCGAGTTCGAGATCACGTACGGCACGGGCGTGAACTGGCCGGGCGAGGTTGTCGACATCGGATCCGACGCCGGGCTGATCGAGAAGTCGGGCGCGTTCTATTCGTGGAAAGGCGAGCGCATGGGGCAGGGCCGCGAGAAGGCCTGCGCCTGGGTCGCCGAACATCCGGAGATGGCGGAGGAGATTCGCGTGAACCTGGTCGAGAAGCGCAAAGCCGAGAACCGGGGTCTGGGATCACCCGGGACGGCGGGATCGTTGGCGACCGACGGATCATCAGGGACGATGGGGGCCGGATCCAGCAACGGCGTTTCGGTGGCTGTCGCCGCCGCCTGAGTTCGCGAAGGGGTCAGCGACGGCCGCCGGTCGGCCCGTCGCCTGGGGGTCCGCCGGGGACCGGCCCGAACTAAGGTCCGGTCCCCACACCCCCCGATTCTATGTGGCAAGAATAGCCATTAGTATATGGCATATTCATATGTATGAAGAAGACCATGCACCTGGACGATGACCTGCTGGCCTTGGCGAAGGCCGCATGTGGCGCCACCACTGATACCGAGACGGTACGGCTGGGCCTTGAGGCCTTGGTGCGACACGCGGCCTACGAACGCTTGCGCGCGCTTCGGGGCTCCGAGCCCACGGCGCGGGACCTGCCGAGGCGCAGGGAGGCGCCCGTGCGTGTGTCCAAACGTAAAGTGGCGTGATGGTTCTGGTTGATACTTCGGTCTGGATCCGATTTCTGAGCAATCGTGAACCGTTCGCCAGTCAGCTGGATCGCCTGTTGGCGGCCGACGAAGTTGTAGGCCACGAGATGGTCCACGGCGAGTTGCTGATCGGCGATACCGGTGGAAGGGCGAAACTGCTTGCCGCGTATACCAAGATGCGGCAGGTGGATACGGTTGCGCACGCAGAGATGGTTGAGTTCGTCCGGGCGCGAGGTCTTTGGGGGCGGGGCGTGGGTTGGGTCGATTTGCATCTGCTCGCGTCCGCGATCGTCGGCAGGGTGTCATTGTGGACAGCCGATCCGCGGTTCGCGATCGTCGCCGGGGAGCTGGGTGCCCGCTACGATCTTCGGGTTTCCTAGTTTTCCGAGCCGCCGTCTCGCGGCGGAATCACCTTATTGGCTCCATCCCATCACCCAACGGGCTTGTTTGTCCAGGACCGGTTGGGTTTGGGGATTACTCTTGAATTCGTATTTGTTCGGGGCTGCAAGTGGCGGTGGCCCAAGGAGGATCGGGGATGGGGCATCAACCGGCAATCACGAATAGAACCCGGCGCGGCCGGGCCGCGACCCTCGCGTTGTTGTGTGGGGCGCTGGCGCCGCTGGGAACTGGGTGTTCTGGAGGATCGGCGCAATCGAAAGACGCCGGCGCATCCGGTACGGGGGCGACGACGGTCGGGACTGGGGGAGCGGGTGCAGGCACGGGTGCAGGCACGGGTGCAGGTACGGGTGCAGGTACGGGCGGATCTGGCGTGGGCAACGGTGGCGGTGTGGGGACCGGAGGTGGCGCGGGCGCCGTCGTGGGAACTGGCGGGACCATGGGCAGCGGGACCGGTGGCGCCGTCACGGGCGGCGCTGGATCCGGTACGGCCGGCGTGGGTGTCGGAACCGGGGGAACGGTTCCGGGCAGCGGGGGCAGGGTCGGGGGCGCTGCCGGGGGCTCGACGGGCGGTGCGGGCGGCAGGGTCGGTGGGGGTGGCACCGGCGCCGGGATGCCTGGTACCGGCGGAAGAGGAACGGGTGGTGCCGCGGGCGGCGGGACGGGGACGGTCACCTGGGACACGCGCACGCTTTCAACGCTGAACACGGCCGAGGGCGCGGACGTGGGTGACATCGACGGAGACGGGATCCTGGACCTGGTGGCCGGGCCGACCAGGTACAAGGGCACGGATTTCACCGTGGGAGGCACGGTCATGGCCAGTCCTCCGTCGTTCACGATGAATCAGTACTCGACCTTCTTCCTGACCTTCGTCGACGACGTCGACGCCGACGGCCGGCCCGACGTGATCGCGATCGGCGACGCGGGCGGGGCCAACGGTTCAGGGACGCCCAACGCGTTTTGGTACAAGAACCCCGGGCCCGGAAACTTCGGACAGGCTTGGGTCAAGACAGCGATTTACAGCGGCCTTGTCGCCAACGAATCGCCCGCGTACTTGGACGTGACGGGCGACGCCAAACGGGAGCTGGTGTTCATGACCGGCAACAACCTGGGCTACGCCCGGCCCGCCGCGACCGCGACAGCCGCGTGGACCTTCACGCCTGTCAGCAGCGGTGTCAGCTTCACCACGTATACCCATGGCCTCGGCGTGGGTGACATCGACGGTGACGGCATGTCCGACGTCGTCGAGCGCACGGGGTGGTGGCGGCAGGTCGCCGGGACCACCTGGGAACGGCACGCGTTCGATTTCTGGCTGGGGAGCACGTCGGGCCGGTCCAGCAACTGGGGCGGCGCGCAGATGTATATCTTCGATATCGACGGCGACGGCGACAACGACGTGGTCGGCGCGCTGGCCGCGCACCAGTACGGTGTGGCGTGGTTCGAACACACGGGGACAGGCGCGGCCACAACGTTCACGGGACACCAGATCCTGCCCACGGCCGCCGGCACGGGGAATGTCAGCCAGCTGCATTCCATGGCCGTCGCGGACGTCAACGGCGACGGCTTGACCGACATCGTCGTTGGCAAACGGTACTACGCCCATCCTTCCACCAACGCGGATCCGGGCACCACGGATCCGGCGGTGATCTCGTGGTTCGAATTGCAACGCGGTGCCGGCGGCGCGACCTTTGTCCAACGCGTGATCCACAGTGACAGCGGCGCCGGGTGCAACTTCATCGCACGGGATCTGAACCGCGACGGCAAGGTCGACGTATTCACGACCAACAAGCGGGGAACGTTCCTGCACCTTCAGCGGTAGCAGCAGGCCCGGCGCGGGGACAGGGTAGTCTCGACGGCCCGGATCGGTTTGCCGTACACTCGGTCCGTGATTGATATACGGCTGTTGCGTGAAAAGCCCGACGACGTCCGGGCCGGATTCGAGCGCTTGGGTGCGACCGTCGACCTTGACGGCGTTCTGGCGATGGACGCCCGTCTGCGCGATCTGAAAAACGAATCGCAGACGTTGCAGGCCGATCAGAACCGCATCTCCAAGGAGATCGGCCGTGCCGCGGCTGGGGAGGAACGTGACAAGGCCAAGGCGGCTGGGACCACCCTGAAGATCAAGATCGAGGCGCTGGCCGGCGCCCTGGCGGCGGCCGAGGCGGCGCTGGACGAGAAGCTACTGGAGCTGCCGAATCTGCCGCATCCGGATGTCCCGATCGGCAAAGACGACAGTCAGAACGTCGTGCTGCGCGAGGCAGGAACCAAACGCGTGTTCGACTTCGCTCCGCAGCCGCACTGGGACCTTGGGACCAAACACGACATCATCGATTTCGAACGCGGCGTGAAGATTTCCGGTTCGCGTTTTTACGTGCTGAAAAGCTGGGGGGCCAAGCTGCAACGCGCGCTGATCACGTACATGCTGGACATGCACACGGAAAAACACGGGTACACCGAGATCTACCCGCCGTACATGGTCAAGCGTGAATGCCTGGTTGGTACCGGCAACCTGCCCAAATTCGGCGAGAACCTGTACCGCGACGCCGAGGAGGATTTTTGGTTCATCCCCACCGCCGAGGTGCCGGTGACGAACCTTTACCGCGACGAGATTCTGGACGGCGCGGCGTTGCCCATCAGGCACGTCGCGTTCACCGCCTGCTTCCGGCGCGAACAGATGGCGGCCGGGCGCGACACGCGCGGCATCAAACGTGGGCACCAGTTCGACAAGGTGGAGTTGGTGAAGTTCGTGCACCCGGACCAATCGATGGACGAACTGACCAAACTTCTCGGCGACGCCGAGGATATTTTGAAAGGGCTGGAGCTGCCCTACCGCGTGGTGCAGATGTGCACCGGCGATCTCTCTTTTTCGGCGATGGCGAAATTCGATCTGGAACTGTGGGCGCCCGGTCAGAACGAATGGCTTGAGGTCAGCTCGTGTTCGAACTTCGGCGAATTTCAGGCGCGGCGCGCGCGGATTCGGTTTCGCGAGGGCGCGGAAAAGGGCAAGAACCGTTTCGTCCACACCCTGAACGGTTCAGGATTGGCCTTGCCCCGTACGCTGATCGGCGTGCTGGAAACCTATCAACGTGCCGACGGCCGCATCGACGTACCGGCGGCACTGCGTCCCTATTTCGGGGGCGTCACGGTGTTGGGCTAACGAGGCCGGAGCCCGCGCGAAACGGCTGGCACCAAACGCAAGTCGACGGAAAGGCACCCGGACATCGTGGAGCGCAAAACCCTGGCGGCGGCGGTTGGACTGGCGGGGGTCGCGGGCGTCGGTGTCGGCATGGCGATTCTGTTTGGCGGCGGGCCCCCTCCACCCCCGCCGCGCCCCAGGCCGCCACAGGCGCCGGCGCCGCTGGCCGCGGAGCTGAAGTACTCGGCAACGCTGTATCGCGGACTGGTGGAGCAGGACGCCAAGACCATGGGCGTGGCCGCGCCGGCGGTCGACGAATGGGCTGCGCCTCTGCCGTATTTCGACGAGCTGCCGTCCGGGAAACCGGTAACCCTGCGGGCGGGGGGGACTTTACGCACGGGGCATTTGCGCATCTCGTTGGGCGTACGCCGGGTCGAAGGCGCCGTCGAGGGGCAGTCGTTTCGTGCCGATCACCTGGTTCTGAAAATCGAGAACCGGACCCGCCGCCACCTGGCCTATCGCGTGACGACGCAGGTCCCGGATGCCGCGCGCTGCGAATCCAAGGGCGTGATCCCTCACGATGCGATTGCCCTCGCGCCGCGCGAAACCATTTTTCGAACCGAATGCTTGGTCCAAAAAGCCGCCAGCATTGTCGTTTTGCGTGTCGAGGTGCTGGAGATCCCTCCGCTCGGGTACTTCTATGTCTCGCGCCTTAGCCCGGGCCTGGTCCTTTACGACGGCCGGGCCGCCACCGGCCACACGGTGCCCAAGGGAATGGTTTGCCCGCAGACATTTTCATGGCGGGACGTTCGCGACGGCGCCCAGAGGGGCGAAATCGCATGGCGGGACATCATCGATTTCTACGTTCGCCACAACTGCGACGAGTTCGCGTTTTTTCCCGGCTACCGCTATCGGACCGATGCCGCGGCGCCTCTACCTGCCCGCCCGGTTTTGTGAAACCCGACCGAAACCCGTAAACACCCGTAACCTTTGATCTTGCGTCCAAGTTTCGTTACAGTTGCGACCTTAACGATGACTAAGGCCGATCTCATCGATGCCGTCGCGGAGAAGCTGAAGCTTCCCCGGGGGCGCGCCGAGCTGCTGGTCGGACAGGTCTTCGAGAGCATGGTCGAGGCGTTGCGTCGTGGCGAGGGCATTGAAATTCGCGGCTTCGGCAGCTTTTCGATTCGCGATTACAAGGAATACGAAGGGCGCAACCCGCGCACGGGCGAGTCGGTGCACGTCAGGCCCAAACGCCTGGCGTTCTTCAAGGTCGGCAAGGAGTTGCGCGAGCGCGTGAACGACGGCCGGGCGGAAGAAGACGGAGCGGTTCCCGCGGCTGGCTCGGTCGGCGGCTGAGCGGCCGCCGATTGGGCAACCGGGGCGGACGACGCGGCTGCCGGTCAGACGACGCGCCAGCCGGTGCCGGTGGGCGTGTCTTGCAGATCGATGCCCTGGGCCTTCAGCTGTTGGCGAATTTCATCGGCGCGCGCGAAGTCTTTCGCGGCACGGGCAGCCGCGCGCGCCGCGATGTCAGCCTCGACGGCCGCCGCGTCGATCCCACGACGCCCGCAAAGCCGCGCGCGGCGGGCCAGCAGGAATGCGGACGGCACCCGCAGAAAAATTCCCAAGGTTTTTCCGCAGCTGCGCAGATCGGCCCGCAGTTGGCCCAGCGTGCGCTGGCGGACGTCCTTGGGCGCTGATTTCGGATCGTCCAGCAGCTTGTTCGCCAGCACGAATGATTCGTACAGATGCCCCACCGCGGCCGCGGTGTTGAAGTCGTCATCCATGGCCTCGGTGAACGCGGCGACCGTGCGATCGGCGGGCGCGACGACGGGAAGCGCGGCCGAGCCGGCAGCGACGGGAGGAATTCCGGCCGCGTCGATGCGCTCCAGCGTTCGGTAGAAGTAGTCCAGGCGCTCCTCGGCCGCGTCGAGATCGGGATACGTGACGTTGCCCCCGGCATCGCGAGCGATCTCGAACGAGACGGGGCTGCGGTAGTGGACGCTGACAAGCAGCAGGCGCAGGGCCTCCAGATCGTGGGTGTCGGCGACGCGCCGGATGTTGACCACGTTGCCCAGGGATTTGGACATCTTCTCGCCGCCGAAGTTGACCATCCCTGAATGAAGCCAGTGGCGCGCGAATGTCCCCACTCCGAAGGCGCCCTCGGATTGGGCGCGTTCGTTTTCGTGGTGTGGAAAAATCAAATCGGTGCCGCCTCCGTGGATGTCGAAGGTTTCGCCCAGGAACCTCGACGCCATGGCCGAACATTCGATGTGCCAGCCCGGACGCCCGGGGCCCCAGGGGCTGGGCCATTGCGGCTCGCCTGGTTTCGCGGCTTTCCACAGCGCGAAATCGGCAGGGCTGCGTTTGTCCTCGCCGATCTCGATGCGCGCGCCGGCCTTCAAATCGTCGGGACTTTGGCCCGACAGCGCGCCGTACGAGGCGAAGCCGGCGACGGAGAAATACACGTCCCCGGCCGCGGCGTACGCAAGGCCGCGGTCCACCAGGCGCGCGATCAGGGCGACGATGTCCGGGATGTGGGCGGTCGCGCGAGGTTCGTCATCGGGCGGCGCGATTCCTAGATCCGCCAGATCGGCGGCCATCGCGTCTTCATACTTGCGGGCGACGGCTTCGGCGGTGATGTCCTCGGCGGCGGCGCGCCGGATGATCTTGTCGTCGACGTCGGTGACGTTGCGGACGAACCTGACCGCCAGCCCGGACGCGCGTAGGTGCCGGACGATGACGTCGAACGCCACCAGCATGCGGGCGTGTCCGACGTGACAGACGTCGTACACCGTGACACCACACGCGTAGATGCCGGTTTTGCCCTCGACCAGCGGCACAAAATCGATCTTCCGCTTTTCGCGGGTGTCGAAGATACGCAAACTCATCGTCGCACCCCCCTGACCAGCCCGCCCAGATTGACGCTGGCGAAGACCAACAGCACCAATGCGATGGCGACCTCGGGCAGGTGATCGCGCGGCGTCTCCGCTTCGACGATCAGGTATGCGTCGGAAGGGATCTGGACCGTGCCCAGGGCGCGGACAGTCACAATGTTGTTCAAGGTGCGGGCCGTACCCGGTGCAGCGGTCGCTGTTCCGGGGGCGCTGTCGGCGCCCTTGATCGCCAACTCGCCGCTGGTGCCGGCGCCCGCGATGGTCAGATCGCCCAGCCTCGCCTTCACTGCTTCGCGCACATCGCGGATCTTGGTCCGGTAGTCGATGTCACCTATGTCGTGCATGACGCGATCGCGTTCCTCGGCGGTGATAGACACGACGAAGACATGCTGTCCGACGGCTGATCGACCGGCGCGTATGTCCCGTGCGCCGCGCGCCACCAAGGCGGCGCGGGCCGCTTCAGGCTTGGGGAAACGCTCCACGGGCAGCGCCACCTCGATTTCCCCCGCGTGGCGCAGGTCAAACGCAAGGATGTCGTTTGGCCCCAGCGTCACGTTGTCGCCGGCCAGATCACGCAAGGTCGTCGCCTGGTTCGTTCCCGTGGCGACCACACGCCTCAGATCCGCGGCGGCGAAGAAGTGCGTCGTGGTGACGTGGCCGGCGAAATGGGCGCGGATGGAATCCTGGAACGAGAGGTCCGAGAACCGAAGCAGCCTTCCCTGGAAATCGTCGCGCTCCGCGCGAAACCCGGGCAGGGGATCCTCGCGTCTGTGAATGAACAGCTGACTGTCGGTGCCCAGGATCTTGAAAAACTGTGTGAACGTCCAGGATCCCTTGGTGTCGACCTGCAGGGCGCTCTCCCGGTCTGGCGTCCCTTGCACGCGGACCAGTCGGTTGGTTCCTTCGCGAAGGACGGCGCGCCCCCGGTCCGATGCCAGCAGCGTTCGAGCGTCGCCCAGATCCGCCGCCTGCCGCGGTGACATGAAGAAGGCCAGATCGGTCCGCATCTTCACCACCAGGGCCAACGCCAGGACGGCGGCGCCCAGCGCCAGTAGGGGGTGCCGCGTTCGCGGACGGGGTATGGCGGCAAATTCGTCCGCCTCAATCACCGGTTTGGCGGCGGGGGCGGGCGCCGTGCCGGTCCCTTTCTTCGCGGGATCGTCCATGGACGTCGAGGTGGCGCCAGACTAGCACATCGGCCGCAAGGATCCGGGCGCGGTCGGGGTTCCGTTTGCGCGGCCACCTTGCCCGCGGCGGTCGATTCCGATATGACGGCCGCGTGATCCGAAGGATTCTCGCCGGGATTTCGCTGTTGGCGTGCCTGGGTCTGGGGATGATTGGCGGATGTAGCAAACCCCGAACGCCCCAGGAAGCTTTTGCCCGTTTTGCCAGGGCCGTGTCCAGCGATGATCCGGGCGCGCTGTTCGACGCGCTGGACAAGAACAGCCGCTGGGCCTGGATGACCGTGCAGAAATCCCACCGCGAGGCTTACGACATCATCCTGTCCAACTATCCCGAGGGACCGGACCGCCAGCGCGAACTGCGGCGGTTCGAGCGCGGAGCGACGCTGGGAAGCGCGCGGGACTTGTTCATCGAGGAGGTCGGTCGCGCGGCACTGGCGAAGCTCCCGAAGCCAATGCCCGAGGCGCCGCGGTTCGACATGGCCCCCGATGGACAAAGCGGGTTCGTCGTCCTGACGTCACAACTGAGGTTGGCTTTTCGACGCGGCCCGGACGGTAGCTGGGGATATGCGGGATTCGCGGCGGACTCCGAGGACCGGCAGAAACGGGCGCTGGGCGACGTGGATCTGGTGCGCGTCAACGCCGCCGACTATGAACGGGCCGCGGCCCGAAACGCACGCTGACTATCGCCGAACCCGCTATAGACTCTGGGCGGTCAAGAACGACACCGGATGCCGCCCAAACCAAAAAAACAGGTGGATGCCGACGAGGCGCCGAAGCGCCAACTTGGGTTGGGGTTCGCGTCCGAGCGTGCCGCCGACGGTGGGAGATCCAAGTTGCCCGCGGCGCCCGCCTTGCCGATCGCACCTGTTACCTCCGTCGTGCCTGCCGCGCCGGACGCGTTCGCTCCGGCGGGCGGGTTTGCCGGGTCAGGCACGCGGGTCGCGTCGGGAGGGTCTGCCGCGGCGGGTACGCTGGTCGCATCGGGCTTGCCGGGGACGTCTGTCGTACCTGCCGCGTCGTCGCTGGAGGTCGCGGCGCCAATAGAGATGGCGCTGTCGACGGAGATCGCGCGGGCGCCCCGGGTCTTCGCGGTCGCGGAATTGGTTCGGGCGGCGCGGCTGACTCTGGAAGGCCGCTTCGGCGAGGTGCGCGTCGACGGGGAAGTGTCGGGGTTTAAGCGCTCCGGTCCCGGGCACCTCTATTTCAGCCTCAAGGATGCGCAGGCGGCGTTGGACTGTGTCATGTACGCCCGCGACGCCACACGTCTGCGCTTCGCGATTCAGGACGGAGTGGCGGTTCGCCTGCGTGGACGACTGACGATCTACGAGGGCCGCGGTCGTTTCCAGATGTCGGTCGTCGAGATCGAGCCGCAGGGCGCTGGAGCATTGGCCATCGCGTTCGAGCAATTGAAACAAAAACTGGAGGCGGCCGGGCTGTTCGCCGCTTCGCGCAAGCGCCCGCTGCCGTTCTTGCCGCGCTGTCTGGGCGTCGTCACCTCGGCGCAGGGCGCGGTCATTCAAGATATCATTCGCGTCGCGCACAGGCGTTTTCCCGTGTCCATCCTTCTGGCACCCACGCCGGTTCAGGGGCCGGGCGCGGTCGTCGGCATCGTGGACGCGCTTCACCTCCTTGGCCGCGTGCCCGACGTGGACGTGATCATCTTGGCGCGCGGTGGCGGTTCTCTGGAGGATCTTTGGTCGTTCAACGAGGAGGAAGTCGCGCGTGCGATCGTGGCGTGTCCGGTCCCGGTGATCTCGGCGATCGGGCACGAGACCGATTTTACGATTGCCGATTTCGTGGCCGATCTGAGGGCGCCCACCCCATCGGCGGCGGCCGAGCTGGCGGTGCCCGTGATGACGGATCTGCGCGCCCAGGTGATGCAGCTCGGGGAACGGGCCGCGCGGGGCACGACGGTCTACCTGCGCCAGTCTCGCCTGGTCCTGGAACGTGCGCGGGCCCGAATTGGTGATCCCCGGCGCCTGTTCGACGAACGGCGCCAGATGCTCGACGACCTCGGCGCCCGCGCTCACCGGCTGGTTGCGCGGCGGGTGGCGCGCAACCGGGCCGCCCTCGCGGCAGCGGAGGTGGCGCTCAGTCGCGCGCATCCGCACCGGCGTATCGCCACGCAACGGGCAGCCTTGGCCGAGATTGCCCAGACCTTGGAAACGGTCACGCGGCGGGCTTTGCAGAGGCGCCGGGGTCATTTCGATGGGCTTGCGCACAAGCTGGACGCGCTGTCGCCGCGACGGGTAC
>JANOJB010000183.1:0-3244 GCA_031407985.1 Pseudomonadota bacterium
CCTTCCTCCCCGCGGAGTTGAAGAAGAACACCCTGCAGTAGACCGCCCGGCCGGACCGGCGCTCGACCGTGACCCGGCGGCCATCACGAAGACGCCTGCCGACGAGGAAAATGTGCAGTCGGGGTAGGGCGAGGACTTACACAGAACCGGACGTGAACAATTCGTTCATCCGGCTCCTCGGTAATCAAAGTATTGGCACAACTTTGACGCATAACTTTGCTACCCCAGCTTGCATGCTAGATGTTGTGGACGATCCTGGATCTCGGAAGCGGGAAGACCTCCAGCAGCCGACTGAACTTGTCCCACGTGGTGTTGTCCTTGTGGCACCGGCGTTTCAACCAGAATCGCCATGCGATTTTCACATGGTTGAATACGCGATCCAGCAGACGGTAATTGAACCGGACACCGTAGTACTGGTAATGACCACGAAGCTTCGAGCACAGAAGAGAATACTGCACCTTGAGTTGTTCGTGGCGGTTGAGTCGGCACCACTGCCAGAGGGATTTCATCGTTCGGCGCAGACGCTTCTTCGCAGTCTTGCGTTTGATGACCCAGTAACCCTGACGCGAGCGCGACCAGTAGTGGGTAAATCCGAGAAAGTCGAATGTGCCGTTCCCACTGCCGTTCTCCGCTTGGGGAGATGGTCTTCTGAATCGCACCAGCTTCGTCTTCTCAGGATGCATGGTCAGCCGGAAACTCTCGAAGCGTTCCTTGACGGCCGCCATGACCCGGCGGGCGTCATCCTCCCGCGTGCAGCCAACGATAAAGTCGTCGGCGAAACGGATCAGGAAGGCCTGGCCCTTGAAGTGAAGCTTGAGATGCCTGACAAACCAGCCATCCAGGACATGGTGGAGGAAGATGTTGCTGAGCATCGGCGAGATGACACCGCCTTGAGGAGTCCCTCTGTCGGTGTGCTTCAGGGCACCATCCTCAAGGACACCGGCGTTGAGCCACTTGCCGATGAAGCGGAGCAGCCGTCACGCCATCCACCCCCGGAGCCCCGCTCTTGCTGGTCCGGCGGTACGCCTCCCGGAGAAAGTCCACGTCGATCAGGTGCATCAGGTTCGTGAAGATCCAGCTCGGATCGCGTGCTGCTTGCTGTGCAATCTGCTGGAGTTTTGTTGACACGGTTGGTGAGCGCGACGTCTCTCCCGTCTCTCCTCCCAGCAGAACGTCATGCCCGGCTTCGCCTTCCCTGCAGCGGGTCCCTTGGGCCTCGATTCCCCGCCTTACCGGTCGAAAGGACTCTCCCTTCACCATCGGTACTATGCTCCGCTAAGACTTCCAGAACTCGTCTCGAGGCGCTTCGCTCGTCGCTCGCGCCCCGATACTCCGCTCGTCCCCCACGTTTTGTGTCCCGTCTCCGGCTCGACATCGGAGGGGAGACTCCCCGACGTCGCCAGGGCTCTTGTTCCGCCGGTACCCCTCATCTTCCGGCTCTGGTGAGCAGAGAAGCTTCTGGCGCTCCCAAGTTCCCGAGTTACCCCCATGCGCACATGCCCCGTTCTTTGACCCCGGTGGCACCCACACGCCACCACCGCTGGGCGCGTGGATTGCTGCCTTCCGGGCACGCTACGCCGTCGGCTGATCCACGATTCACCTATTTCGGGGCTCAATAGCGCGGCCTGCACGCTCGGGCCTCCCGGCACCGCACTCCCGTTACCGGGTTTGCACGCGGGATTTCCTTCTGTCCTGCCGGTGGGCTTTGGACAGGTGAGACTTGAACCGCGGTGGCATTGAAGATCACGGCGCATCCGGAGCAGATGTGTGTTGACCGTCGCAAGCGGCGGGTTCTCTGTCGGGAGCTGCGTCGCCATCTTCCCGCTGGCCCTCACTCACTGGGTAACAATGGCCAATTGCCCGGGCCTTCCACCCGTTCCCAAGGCCTCGGACTTACTTGGCGCTGAAGCGTGATCGGTCAGCTACAACGCCTTATAAGGGTTCGGCAATTTTCCGAACATGCTATGAAATCGGCTGTTCTGTTAACTTGCGTTGCTACGTCGATAGATTTCAGCGACGTAGACATGGTTACCACTAATGCGATTCCGGAGATACGTACTTTAGGCCCACGACTCCTATGATGATAAGCGCTAGGCAGAGAATCCGTAGTAATTCTCGCGATTCGTCAAGAAATGCGATTCCAATGATTGCTGTCCCAGCCGCACCGATACCAGTCCATACAGCGTAGGCTGTGCCGATCGGGATGCTTTTTAGTGCGGGTGCCAGAAATGCAAAGCTTGCGATCATCGCACAGATGGTTGCTACAGACGGCCAGAGCCTTGAGAATCCATTTGTGTATTTCAAGCCGATAGCCCATACGATTTCAAGTAGACCAGCGATAAGTAAATAGATCCATGCCATGACATTTGCCTTTCATGAAGTGTCGGATATTTCTTTAAGCAACGTGGCGTTTAGCCGCAGGCGCGCTTGCCTGCCCGTATTAGCCCATTACACATCTTACTGACCTTAGCCTCAAAGGGCAGAAATGCAAGCGTGACTGTCGGCTACAACGCCTTTTCGACTATTTCGGATCGTCTCAGACTATGCCACGAATGCTTTGCCGAAAGCCTTTGAGTAGAGAGTTTCCGGTGCGATATCGACACCATTTTCCCAAGAGATTACTCCAAGTTCCTTGTCGATTCTAAAGTTCTTGAAGTATTCCATGTCGTTGAATTTGCTAAATACTCCACCACGGTTACGATACTGAGAAAAATCAACGATGCCTTTTGCACCATCTTCAAATTCGAGTTCAATCTCATAGTCCCGGATATGCCGTGCCGAAACCACGTCAAGTATCATGACGCGCCTCCTATCGAAGTGGTTCAATCTTCTGTGGTTGTTTATTCTGTATGACTTTTTCCCAATTCGCAAATAGTTCGTCTCTGTGCTGTGATGCCCACTCGACGACCAAACCCAACACCCTCGGTGGCAAAGACCCTTCCAATACACGTAACGATTCGATTTCGATGGACGCCTTGTCGCCACCATAACGCGCATGAAAGTGCGGTGGGTTATGCTCGTCGAAGAACATGGCGATGATGATTCCGAAAAATCTTGTGATTTCCGGCATCGGATTTATGCTCTCCTTTCATTTCTTCTAGAGTACCGGGTAGCCGGGGGGCGTTGCCGCCCCCAAGCCCCCTCAGAACCGTACTTGAGAGTTTCCCCTCATACGGCTCAAGCACTTCATAAGCCTCCTGCGTAGGAAGAAGACCCGGCCATTCCGTAAGCTTCCGGTGCCTCA
>JANOJB010000201.1:0-57008 GCA_031407985.1 Pseudomonadota bacterium
TGCCTCGCGCGCGCGGTGATGCCGCGGTGGGGATCCGCAATGTGCCGGGCGGCGATGCTTGTTACGCCGCCCTTGCGCGTGTGCATACCTCGCTGGCGATCGACCCCCAGCAGGTACACCAGCTTGGCCTCGACGAACTGGGCCGCATTCGTGCCGAGATGCAGGCGTTGGGTCCAGCCGCCGTTGGAACCGGCGTATTTGCCGAGATCCAACGCCGCCTCCGTGGCCAGCCGAAGGACGCGTCGATGTTCTTCGCGACCCGCGAACAGGTGGAAGCCACCGCGCGCCAGGCGTTGGTCCGCGCCAGCGCCGCCATGCCGCGTTTCTTGGGACGGTTGCCGCGGACCCCCTGCGACGTCAAGCGCATCGAGCCGCACGAGGAGAAAGACGCCCCGATCGCCTACTACCGCCAGCCGGCCGTCGACGGCTCGCGCCCAGGGGTTTACTACGTGAACACGTACGATCCCGAATCGCGGCCGCGCTTCGAATCCGAATCGCTGGCCTTTCACGAGGCCGTGCCGGGTCACCATGTGCAGATCGCGTTGGCCCAAGAGATGTCGTCGATGCCGACGTTTCGCAAACACCTGGGCGTAACGGCCTTCGTCGAGGGCTGGGGCCTGTACGCCGAACGCCTGGCCGACGAACTGGGTCTTTACAGTTCGCCGCTGACCCGTATGGGACGCCTCAGCATGGAAGCGTGGCGCGCGGCACGTTTGGTTGTCGACACCGGCATTCACGCGCTTGGTTGGAGCCGCGCCGATGCGGTCCGGTTCATGACCGAGAGCACCACTGTCGCCGCCAACAACATCCAGAATGAAGTCGATCGCTACATCGGTTGGCCCGCCCAGGCCCTGGCCTACAAGCTGGGCGAAATGGAAATCCTGCGCCTACGCGCGCGGGCCCAACGCCAACTGGGCGCCGCGTTCGACCTTAGCCGTTTCCATGACGTCGTCCTGGGCAACGGCGCTATCAGCCTGCCGGTGCTGGCGCGTGAAATAGACCGCTGGCTCAATACCGCGGCCGCCAGAGCCGTTGCTCGGAGTGACGGTGGGCCACGGCAGGACAATCAAGTCGGGCCGCCGAATACGGGCATCGACGCGGCGGTCAACCGACGCTGACGGCGGGCATCGCGTCGGGCGGTTGGTTTTCGTCCTCGGTGGCCAGGCGGTGTGCGATCTCGGCCGTGGCGCAGACGAACGGGTCGGCACCGGTGTAGTCGCCTGTGGCGTTGAAGGCCGATCCCCGGTCGTGCGTGCAGTACGCGCGGTGGGAGCACGGTGCGCACTTGGGAAAATCGACCAGGGTCAGACCGCGAATGCGGTTGAACACCGGCGAATCCCGCCAGATGTCCTTGAACGCCTTGTCGCGCACGTTGCCAGCGGACCAGGGAACCGAGACGCAGGGATAGACCTCGCCGCGTGCCGATATCGCGCAGTTGCCCCGGGCACAGTTGCAGTTGAACTCGGCGGCCGGAGGCAGCGGCCGTGGACCGATGGGCAGCAATTTTCGCAGCGGGCCTCGACACAGTGTCTCCAGTTGCTGGGCATCCACGCGCGCATTCAGGCTGCCCGAGGTGCCGTCGTGGCGCGCCGTTATCGTCATGTCCAGCATGAATCGAAAATCGCGGGCGGTCGCGCCATCCATCATCGCTTGCGCTTCGTGCGCGTTCTGGCGCATGACAATGAACTTCAGCCGCACGGCTACCCCGGCCGCACGCAAACGCTCGACTCCCGCCCACGTGCGCGCGAACGATCCCACGACCTGCGTGATCCCGTCGTGCACCGCTGCCGTCGCCCCGTACAGGCTGACGCTTGCGCCCAGTAGATTGGGGTAGGCAGCTAGTCGCTTCGCGATCCCGGGGCGCAACAACGTCCCGTTGGTCAACAGTTGTACCGCCAGATTTAGGTCGCGGGCCCGATCCAGGAAGACAAAGAGATCGGGGTGTGACAGGACCTCGCCCCCGGTCAACGACAGAAACAGGCATCCAGCGTCACGCAGGTCACCCATCAGGCGCAGGATCTCGTCGGTCGACAACTCGGGTTTCTCTGATGCGCAGGATCCCCCTTCCGATCCACCCGTGGAAGGGGTCGGCCCGCGCCGTGGCTCGTCCCGATCGAAGTTGTAGCAATGGACGCACCGGATGTTGCACTTCAGCGTGGTCTCCAGGCTGACGTTCAACGGAACCAGATTGGCGTACGCCCACTCCTGCGCGTTGCGAATAACGGGCGCGCCCGGCTCCAGGCCGACCAGGTCTTCGTCGCTGCAGCGTGCCTCGCGGGGAATCAATCGTGGTCCTTAGCCATGGTTAGCCATCGTGCGCCGTGATTTGCTCGGGATCGGCGCCGACCAGGCCCTTTTGGCCCAGTTCGCTCAGGAGGGCGTCCACGTCAGCGCGCAGCGTCTCGGGCGTGGCGTCGAACTCCTCGGTTAATGCCGCCAGCAACTCATCGTGCGTGCGCGGTGTTTCCAGAAGGTCCCAGATGCGCGTCGCCGTGACGTTCAGCAGGTGCACCTCCCGTGTCTTGGGGTCGACGACCAGAACCTCTTCGTTCAGTTTCTGAAAAGGCAGTGACGAAACCCTCCGAAATGCGGCCTGCGGCATTACCGCCCCGCCATCTTCAGAATGGGGGTCGCCACCAGCGATCCCAGCAGCCGGGCCAGATTGCCAATGCGCCCTGGCACCGGGACCGTACGCCCATCGCGCGAGACCGCCGAGACCCGCCCCAGGATTTCCGACTGCAGGCCGTTCTCGAACCCTTCGATCGCCGAGAGCGCGTCACCCTTCGTGTAAAACTTGAACTTGCGTTTGCCGCCGGGCGTGGCCCCGGCCCCGACGCGCGCCACCATGCGGTGGCAGGTCAAACGATCCTCGTGCGGCGTTCGACCGGGCGTCCAGTACAGCAGGATATCGCCCGCCGACAACTCGGTTTCCCCCACGGCCTGGATGAACAAAGCGTCTCCCGGTCGCAGCCACGGTCGCATGCTGGTGCCGCGCGGCTTGTACGCATACTGCCGGCTCTGCAGCAGGAACCAACGAAATTCGGAGATCATTTCCCTCGACGTCGGGGGGTGATCTCGGCGCTGCCGGTCCGGAAGATAGGGTGCCAGCGCCAGTTCAACGTCGGCGATGGGCGTCTCGTGCGCCGTGCGTGCCACGACCGCGTTGACTTCGGTGCACAGATCCACCGCGATGGCCAGGTTCCTGGCCGCGGTCTCGGTGTCGGTTTGGAAGCACAAGAAACATCCCAACAGACGCAGCGTCGCCTCCGCCGCTGGTACCGATCGGATTGCCAGGGATTCACCTTGCTCCAGGAACGAAATCGCCTTCAGCGGCCAGCTCCGAATGGAACCTCCGCCACGTTTGAAATCGCCCCAGAACGGTGTCCCGGAAATCCGCCAGCGTCCCATCTCGCCGCGTGAAACCGCCACCAGTTCGTCGGTCAGAATGCGTTCGGGCTCAGTGACCTTGCGAGCCAAGGTACTTTTTCCAGCGCCGCTGGCTCCCGGAAAAATCACACCCGCTTCACCCAGTCGCAACGCGCAGGCGTGAAACAGCGCGCCGCCATTCCGGGGAAGGAAGATCGCCCACAGAACGCGCAACAACGAATCGAACGCGAAAGGATTCATCTGGCAGTTGACCTGTCCCATCCACGGCGTTCGCGCGGCCGCGGCATCTGCCCTCGTTGAGGCCAGTTTCGGTGCCATTGCGGGGGAGAGATGCGCCGAGAAATCCCACCGGGTGATGCGGATGGACTGACTGGATTCCTCGACCCGCAGCGGTCGTGCCGCGACCTCGCTGGCGCGGGTACGGGCGTCGACGACGGAAGCAGCCGCGCCGAAGGTCAGACGCAATGAGAAGGCCCACTCCACCCACGGTGCCGGTGGGATCGTGTACGGCGCATACCGCTGGCGAATCTGGTCCACGAATAGGGCGGGAGCAGCGCCGAGGGACACGTGACCCACGATGCCGCCGATCGAGATCAAGAGATCGGTTTCACCGTCTGGGTCGCCACCGCTGCTGGCGCCGGCACCGTGATCGTCGCCGCGACGGCCGCCGGAATCTGCCCCCGGTTGTCTCGCGGTCCGTGCGCGGCTCATGACGTCAGCGGATTTTGGTTGCACATGTCAATCAGCGGCGAGCTTTTCCCGCAAGACAAGCTGTTGGATTCGAATAGATGTCCGGTCCGGACACGTGGAAGTTGCCACGGCCGCTTCACGGCGGGTGGCGTACGCTCGGCGGTTGCCGGCGGGCGGGTAGGCTTCTTGGCGGGAGACATGGGCGCCTCAGCCACCGTCCATTCTGCGCAACGATTCATCCGCCGATCGCCGAACATTCGGTGACGGGTCGTTTTTTTGTAGGCGACGCAGGCGCGACGCCGCGTCCCGATCCCCCAGTTCACCGAGGGCCCACGCCGCGTTGAATCGGACGTATTCGCTTCGATCGTCCAGCAACTTACGCATCAGCGTCGTGCTTTCCGGCGGTCGCAACTTGCCCAGCACGCGCGTGGAGAAGGAACGGACCCTTTCTTCGGGATCGCCTTCCGCCGAACTCATCAGCGCCGGGATGAACTCGGCGGGATGGGCGGCGAATATTCTGTCCAACCTCTCTACGGCTTCGGCATCCTTGTGAATGATCGCGTTCCGCCATTCGTTCACCAGCCGGGTCACCCTGACACCAACTGGTTCTTGGGGCTCCAGCGGAGCCGGGCCCCGCGGAGGCTGGTCAGGAATGGACGAAAACAGCCGGGTTTCAGGCGCGGAGGACGGCACGTCGCCATACGCTGCATCTTCGGTGCGCACCTCCGACGCAAAGTGCCAAACCCCCAGTCCGATCCCCGCAGCCAACAGGATTCCGCAGGCCAACGGCAGAGACTGTTGAAATCTATTCATATTCTCCTAGCCCAACTGATGGTTTGAAAGGTACCTCTTTCCGCCGATAGTCGAAAGATCTGAGGTCCAGTCGACAATCGACACTATTGCGTAGGCCCTTGAACCAAGACTGTAGGTGTTGCGCCTACGGCATCCTGGAAGGCCGGGCCGTCCAGTCGCTTCCAATGACAGGGCTGAGGAGAACGCTAGCGTTCCGCGGGCGACGTCAGGTGGGGAACGTGGTCGGGCCCGATAATCAGCGCGCATACATCGGTGATCGGCCTCCAACCTGCGCGCCCCTGGGTCTGGGCGTTGGCCTCGATGATGACAGCGCGGAGCGCTTCGTGCGAAATGCGGCGACCATCGCCGTCTGGGTTCGCCCGCCCTTGACAGACAGGGCAGTCCTCGATGCCGTCCACGCGCAGGAACTGCATGGCGTGTGAAGCAGCGATCGCCACCAGCGAACGGCCGTTTGTGGCGACCAAGGCCAGTTCAATACTCTGCTCGGGAGGAGAGTTCGCCTGCTCTGAAGCATCCGCTGGCACCGTTCGAATCAAACGATCGACGAAGGCCAGGGTGCTGCGCAAGGCGGCCTCTACTTGCGCGGGGGCGGGAGAAGGAAGATCCAGGATCCCCGCATCGTGCAGGTAGGCCAGAAAGAGATGAAACAGATGTTCGCTGGGGGAAGTGCCACGAATATTGCGGCGTAAATAGTCGGGAATCGCGTCCAGTACCCGGTCGCGGATGGCGTCGAACGATGGAATGGATCCGAGGGACCCGAACAACCACGAACGGTATCGAAACGGATCGGCGTTCTCGGCTGCCTTGTTGCCCTCGGGGCCCAAGCCAACACGACCGATCATCGCGTCAGCTTTCAGATCGCGCGCCAACGCGTACAGATCGATCTCCGCGGCTTCGGCCCGTGGTCGTTTTTGCAGCAAGACATCGCCGCCCTGGATGAAGCCCAGCGCCCAACCGTCGCTGACACCGCCACGCGAGTAAAGCGCGTTGCGCGCGGAGAACAGAGCACAACTCATGTTGTCCGGCTCGTTTCCGAAGTACGCGACGAGGTGACTCATCAGAGATTTTTAGTATACGAAGTGGTAAGGCGTGCGACCAGCCAAGATGCACAGTCATCGACGATGCGCGCCCAGTCCGGTTCAAGAAAAAGTTCGTGGTAGGCGTGCTCGTACATCTTGACTTCGACGATGGGGCCAGCGTCGCGCCCGAAAGCGAGCGTCGCATCGGCCGAGACGATTCGATCGTCACCCGGCACCGCTATGAAGGTTGGAACCCGCAACGTAGACGCGGAACCCAAAATGTGAGCCTGAGCGGCCCGTACTTCGGTGAACCAGCGGGGGGTCGCCACGTGGTGCGCCAGGGGATCGTTGACCAAGCGTGCCCGCGCAACGGGATCCCGGGTGGTGTCCTCGGGGCGCAGATCATTGCCCTTGGTCAAGGTTGGCCACAGGTGCGTCATCACCACCGCCAACACTGACTTCCACAGGGGGACCTTCATTTTCAGTTCCAACCATGGGGCCGCCAGTACCAGGGCGGCGATGGGGGACCGATTCGCCAGCGCATAGTGCAGGGCGATGGTCCCTCCGTGGCTGTGTCCTAGCAAGGCCACGGGTAGCCCTGGGGCCTGCGCGCGGGCGGTCTCAATCACAAGGTGAAGGTCGTTCTCGAAGTCCTTGAAACGTTGGACATGACCTCGGCGGCCGGTCGATTGTCCGTGGCCGCGGGTGTCGAACGCGGTGACATCCAGACCGGCCTTCGCAAAGGCGGCGGCCACCGGGCGGTAAGGACCACAATGGACCGCGAATCCATGCAACATGACCACGACGCCCCGGACGGGCCCCTCCGGCATGTGGCGTTCGAGATGCAGCGTCGTGCCGTCGCGCGCAGTCACCGTTAGGTCGGAATCGGACACAGGCCCTCATTGTAGCGCCGTCTTTAAATGTAGAATCGCCAACGGAATGAAGTGCATCGTTTATGTCATTCTGCTCGGAGCGATCTGCGCGTGCGTGAAGGGTGACCCTGGCACGGGATCTCCGTCGGACGCGGGGGTGAAAGATGTGGCCACCAACGCCAGCGGGGGTGCCGGTGCCGGCGTGACCGGTGGAGGCAGTGGAGCGGGGGGGGCGGTCGGAGCGTCAGGAGGTGCAAGCGCTATCGGAACCGGGGGCGTCGGCACCGGCGGTCTTTCCTCCAGTGGCGGTGTCACCGGATCGGGCGGGACGATGGGAAGTGGCGGTTTGATAGGGACTGGTGGATCGAGCAGCGCAGGAAGCGGCGGAAGCGGCGGCGCATGGGGCGGTGCCGGCATGGGTGGTCGTGGGGGCGGCGGCGGCAATAGCGGTGGCACAGGGGTGGCGGGGGCCGCGGGCGGAAGCGCCGGAAGCCAAGGCGTGGGCGGAAGTGGCATCTTTCCAGGGCGCGCCAGTGTCGTCAGCGCGATGACGCTGGCCAACAAATACTTCATGGACAAGTGGCCCGATCCCGGGATTCCGATCGTCACGGACAGATCGCGTCCAAGCAACATCTGGACGCGTGGGGTGTACTACGAGGGGCTGATGGCCCTGCACGGCGTGGATCCGCAGCAGCGCTACTACGACTACGCGGTCCTATGGGGCACCCGGCATGCGTGGGGCCTGCAGGGCGGCACGACCACCGTCAGTGCCGACGACCAGTGTGCGGGGCAAACCTATATCGATTTGTACAACATAGATCCGCAGCCCGAACGGCTGCGCGACATCAAGACCAACATCGATCGAACCCTGACCGTGACGACGGCGTCCGACTGGTCGTGGATCGATGCCATCCAGATGGCGATGCCCGTGTTCGCGCGTCTCGGCGTGCTGACCGGGAATACGACCTACTTCAACAAGATGTACGCGCTTTACGCCTACACGAAGAACACCTGGGGAACCAGCGGCCTGTACAACAAGACGGACCATCTGTGGTGGCGGGACCAGGACTTCGACCCGCCCTATACCGAACCAAACGGCCAGGACTGCTACTGGTCGCGCGGCAACGGCTGGGTCTACGCTGCATTGGTGCGGGTCCTGGACATTCTTCCAAACAGCGATCCGCACCGGGCCGAGTACTTGGCCGATTTCGTCGCGATGTCGGAGGCGCTGCGTGCCGTTCAGCGCAGCGACGGCTTTTGGAACGTCAGCCTGCACGACCCCACCAATTTCGGCGGCAAGGAGCTGACCGGTACGGCGCTGTTCACGTATGGAATGGCCTGGGGCGTTCGCAAGGGCATCCTGGCGGACGCGACGTACCGACCGATCGTCGCCAAGGCATGGAACGCTATGGTCGTCGATTCGGTCCATACCAACGGTTTCCTGGGCTGGGTACAGGGCACGGGCAAGCAGCCATCGGATGGCCAGCCCCTCTCGGCTGACCGCGTCCCCAATTTCGAGGATTATGGCCTTGGCTGCTTCCTTTTGGGGGGCAGCGAAGTGGCCCGGCTCGCGGGCCCCTGACGCGCGGCGCCTCGCGTGCCATCTGAACACGGTTCCGTGTCTCAGGCCCGCAATGTCGGGGGGCGGGGCAGGGCGATCGCATGCGATGTCCTGGGTGAGCTAGTCTGCAAGCCGCGCCATGCGGATAACGGAAATCTATCGAAGCATTCAAGGTGAGACCCAGTACGCGGGATTGCCCTGTACGTTGGTTCGTACGACGGGATGCGATCTGCGCTGCGGCTACTGCGACAGCGCCTTTGCTTTCCATGGTGGTCGCGAAATTTCGATCGCCGAGATTGTCGCGGAGGTCGATCGCTTGGGCGCCCCGTTGGTACTTCTGACGGGCGGCGAACCGATGTTGCAACAGGAAATTGGGACACTGGCGGCGCGACTGATTGCATCCGGGTATCGCGTGATGATCGAGACGTCGGGCGCGCATCCTGTTAACAGATTGCCGCCGGAAGTGATTCGCATCATCGACATGAAGACGCCGGGGTCCGGTGAATCCGCGCGTATGCGTTTCGAAATCCTCGACGATCTGGGTGCCCGCGACGCCGTCAAGTTCGTGATCTGTGATGAGGCCGACTATCGGTGGGCTGCAGACGTGATCCGAAGCCGTGGCCTTGCGGATCGAACCGAGGTCCTGTTGTCGCCGGCGCATGGTCGCATGGATGCGCAAGACCTGGTCGCCTGGATGCTCCGTGATGGACTGCCCGCTCGACTGAATCTGCAATTGCACAAGTACATTTGGAACGCCGACGCGCGTGGTGTCTGACATGCGGGGGGATCGTTTGCCGGGTCTGCCTGGTGACCCGACTTCCGGCGTCGAAATGGCTTTAGAAACACCGCAGAAACGTAGCGCAGCCCCCGGCAATTCCTGGCAAATTGGTGATTGACACAAGGTTGGCGGCACTGGTAGCGTCGACCTGCGCAAATGACCGCAAGTGTCTAGGAATGCTGGGGAAACTGTCGACTGTTGAGGCTTGAAAAATCTCGTGGTCACCGTCGGAATTTTGACTGCCATCACAGCTTGGCCGGGGTGTGCCACGCGCTCGGGCAAGGACAGCGAACAGTCGCAGATCCGGTACCAGTTGGCGGCCGACTATTTTCGGGGCCGTCGCACCGAGGCGGCCTTGGCCGAATTGAACAAGGCGCTTGAGATGGATCCCGACAACGCCGATGCGCATGACCTTCTGGGCCTGATCGCCCTGTCCCAAGGAGCGGAGTACCTGCGGCAGGTGGAGATATCTGGATGTCTGCGGGGCGCCGACGCCGACGCTGTTCGCCGGGATGCTACGGCCAAGTTCAAGCAAGGGGAACAACACCTGCTGAAGGCAACCGCGTTGCGCCCCGGTTTTGCCGAGGCTTGGAACAATCTGGCCGTTGCGGCGCTGCAACTGGGGAACTATGACCAGGCGCGAACGGCGGCGGAGAACGCGCTGAAGGATGTCGCGTACCCCTCGCCGGAATTGGCGCGTGCGAATCTGGGTTGGGCGGCGTTTCACAAGAAGGATTTGAACGCGGCGTGGAAGGCCCTGCACGAAGCGGTTGCCCGCTCGCCTGGCTTCTGTGTCGGCCGCTATCGCCTGGCGAAGGTGTACGTCGAGCGCGGACAGTACGACGAGGCAGCCGAGGAAGTCGACGCGGTGGTCGGCAATTCCCGTTGCCCGATTCAGGAAGCGTTTTTGCTAGGGGGAATGGTCCACCAACACCGCAAGGATCCGGTTGGCGCGCGCGCGTTGTTCCAAAAATGCGTGGCAATTGCTCCCCGAGCCTGCCTGGCGGCCGAATGCCAGCGCTACGGGGAGATGCTTCAGTGAGGACGACCAAAACTCCGCGAGCGAAGGCGCCAGGAGCTACTTCGCGCGCTAGCAGTCGTTCGAACATTCCTGCGAACATTCCTGCGAACATTCGTGCGAAGGATGGTGCCCGGACTTCCTCCCTGGACGCTAGAGGCGGGCGTGGCCGTCAGGTGAGTTACCAACTCCCTGATATGCGTGGGGTTGAGGTTGACGCCGCCGACCTGTCGGCGGTAGACAGCGTGGCGGTAGCCGTCCCGGTGCGGATCCCCACGGGTTCGCTGGCCGGCGTTGCCAGTCCCCAAGCCATGGAGAAAGAGCACTTCGGCAGCTGCCTACGACGCGCGCGCGAAAGCGGGGACTTCTCGCTTTCCGATGTCGCGCAGAAGACCAAGGTGGCGCGATCGACGCTTGAACTTCTGGAGAAGGGCGAATTGGATCTGTTGCCCACGGGCGTCTACGCGCGTGGCTTCATTCGTTCGTTCGCGCGGGCGATCGGTTTGGATGAGACCGAGCCGCTGTTGCTTTTCGAGCGGGCGCTGGAAGCGCGCAGCGCGACCGCAAAGGCGGTTTCGACCACGCCGGTTCCGGACGCGCCGGAATTTTTTGGATACGCGACCGAGGACGAGAGTATGGCGCCGCGCCGAGGGTTGGGGCTGGCGGTGTTCGTCATCATCCTTCTGTTGATTGCCACGATAACGTTGTCGTTGTTGCTGCGACGACCGCCGCCCTCGGGCGAGGGGCTGAGCCTTCTGCCGTCGTCGCCGGTGACCGTGGCGACGGATTCCTTCGCGACTGCCTGAACCGTTATTCCCTCGACGAGTTGAAGCGGTTGCTTGCTTGGCGCGGTCCGGCGACCGTTGGCCTTTCGCTCTGCGCTAGACTGTCGCGCGTTGGCTTCCTTGGCGACCTCAGCGATCTTGTTGCGTTCGATCGACTTCGGTGAATCCGATCGGGTCGTGACGCTGCTTGGGCGCAGCACGGGCTGCCTGGGAGCGATTGCGCGGGGGGCACGAAAAAGTCAGCGTCGCTTCGGCGGGGGACTGGGTCTGTGCAGCGTCGGGGAGGCGGCTTTGCGTGAGCGCGGTGGTTCCGAATTGCTGACGCTGGAACGTTTCGACGTGACGGCCAGCTTTCCGTCGCTGGGCGCCGACATCACGAGCATGGGACACGCGGCCTACGTCGCCGAGTTGCTGACCAAGTTGTGCGCTCCCAGGCAAGCCGAGCCGGGGATCTTCGATCTGGCGGTTTCGTTTCTCGAACTTCTGGAGGCGAGCGGGCCATCCGAGACGCGATTGCGGGCGTTCGAACTTGCTCTGCTGGAATGCCTGGGATTCGCGCCGGCGTTGGACGTCTGCGCGGTTTGTGGTCGCGATGGTCTTGCGACCAGAGACACGATCGATGTGCGTTTCATCGCTGATCGCGGGGGCGTGGTGTGTCTGGGCTGTGTAAGCCGGGGCCGGCCCATGCGCCCCGTGGTCAGGGTGGCGCTGTCACGCTTGGCACACACGGCCCTAGTCGACGCGGATAACGTCGACCTCTCGGCCGATGTCGCGCGCGGCTGCCGGGACGCGCTGCACGAACTAATCGCGGTTCACCTGTCGGCGCCGCTGCGGTCGCTTGAATTTCTGTCAAAGTTGCAGGCGCAAGGAGACAATCCGAGATGACGACGACACGACCACCGTTGATCGGCATCAGGCATGTCGCGCTGTTCGTGCCCGATCTGGAGATCGCGGAACGATTCTGGGTGGACGTCATGGGATACGCGGTGGAGTGGCGACCGGATCCCGACAACGTTTATCTTTGCGGGGGGACCGACAATTTGGCGCTTCATGGCGCGGCGCAGTTGGCGCCCGCGCCCGCGTTCGCGTCCACTGCTGCTCCTGCGCGAACCCCCGCGCTCACCGCGGCGCCCGCCACGGACATCGCGCAACGCCTCGATCACATCGGTCTCGCCGTCCCTTCGCCCGACGATGTCGATGGCTGGGCGACGCATCTGGTCGCGCACGGCGTGACGTTGAAAGCAGCCCCGCGGACGCACCGCGATGGATCACGCTCGCTTTATTTCCACGCGCCGGACGGGGTGTTGGTGCAGGTCATCCACCACCCCCCGATTTCACGCGGTTAGGCCGGCGTGGCGCGGAGGCCACGCTGCCCACGTCATGGAATTGGCGGCGGCGGCGGCGGCGGTGGTGGTGGGGGAACCGGCGGCGGCGGTGGTGTCGGGACGGGTGGCGTGCCGGGGGGAACGGGTGGCGGTACGGCCGTCGCTGGCGGGGGTGTGGTCGGCAGCCCGGGTGGCGGAACGGGGGGAGGCACCGGAACGGTCGTGTCGGGTAGCACGCAGGCCGACAGATCGAAGAACAGAAACTCCAGTGCCTTGGCCTGCGCCGTCATGTCGTTCACCTTGCAGCCGCCGGCTGGGAAGGGCTTGGCCGGATCGGAGTCGTCGCCGCCAGCGCTGCCAACGCTGGCCTTGATGTGGATATCCGTGAACACGGTCTTCCCGCATTGCATTGCCTCGGGCGTACCGACGGGGGTGTTGAAGCTCAGATACTGGGACGACCGGCGCCTTTGACTTCCATCGTTGGGATTGCTCGGCAGGTAAATCCATTCGGTGGTGGGTGGGTTCACCGATGTGACGGAATGCTCCGAGCCATTGACGGTCAGTTGGCCCAGTGTAGGACTGGCGTTGACGACGGGCCCAGCAAGCCACTGAGCCAGCGCCATTCCCTTGGGGAAGGTCTGGTTGACGGTCAGGACCACGCCGTTTCCGGGGGCCGTCAAATTGCCGATGTACGCGGCGGTTGTGTTCAAGTCAGCGGTGCGTTTCTGCAACCAGTAGAAGTGCAGGTGGCTCAGGAACAACCGACCGCCGCCGTTTACGTAGTTGGCCACGTTGTCAATGCTTGCTTGGGGTTTCATTGCGGCGAATTCACTGGTGCTGCCTTCACACGACAGCACAAGCATGTCGTAGGTCGCCAGCTTGGTGGGGTTTGACCACAGCGCGGTCGCGGGCGCGAAGGCTCCTCCAGCGGAAAAACTGTTCGTGCCTTTCCCTCCCGCATACAAGTGCACGCGGCCCGCGCCACCATCGGTCGTGAATTCGGCGTCATCGATGCCGATGCGCCGAAGCAGACATTCAAGCGCGTCCGCGCCGCCAGTCGTCACGGCGATCTTGGGGATATGACCTTCCGCCTTGGTGCGCGGCAAGCGAGTCAGGTTCGCGTCTGTGATCGGATTGTCGACGCAAGCCGTGACGCTGGGGATGGTGATCTGCCGTCGCCACTTGCCGACCTGAATGACCAACGGAATGCCGCTGCCCGCGGGCAAACCCGTGCCTGCGGGGACACCCGACAGCACGAAGCGACCGTTGATGTCGGTCAGTGCGGTCGCGATCGGGTTGCCCGTTAGCGCCACACTGCACCTGTCGCAGGAAACGCCCTCGGGGACCGGGGCCAGGGGCGCGTTCGGGACGTACACCACGACGTTGTACAAAGGCAGTTTGCCCGCAGGATCGCGAATGGTTCCACTGATCGACGTCTTCGCGGTGCCCGTGCACACCGGCACCATGCAGGCAAGGCCCGTGCATCCGCCGGTCGTCATGCTTCCCGGGCAGACGTTGGGGACCGCCGTACCGCCGCCGGTCGGCGCCGCTCCGCACGCCAGGCCCATCGGACACGCGGTGGGGCAGACCAGAGTCCCGCCACAGCCATCACCGATCGTCCCGCAGTACTGACCGCCGCCCGCCGGCATGCACGTGATCTTCTTGCAGTTCGGATCGCCGCAGACATTGGCGACGCCCAGACCCGCGCAGGTCGTGGGCGCTGTGCATGCCCCGCAGTCCAACGTTCCGCCGCAGCCGTCTCCGATCGAGCCGCAGTACCGTCCGTTGGCGGGATTGCAGGTCAGCGGTACACAGCCCGGTGTTCGACACAGGGCTGCCGTACAAACTTGTCCCCCCGTGCAGCCACCACAGTCCAACGCCCGGCCGCAGCCGTCGCCGATGGTGCCGCAGTACCGGCCGCCGCTGGTCGCCGTGCAGGTGCCCGGGGTGCAATTGGTTGGGGCGCACGTGTTGGCGATTCCCGCGCCGCCGCAGGTGGAGCCCGCCGCGCAGTCTCCACAGGCCAGCGTCCCGCCGCAACCGTCGCCAATCGTCCCGCAGTACCGACCGGTCGCGGTCGTGCACGTCAGCGGAACGCAGCCAGCGCCAGGGATACACAGCCCCGACGTGCACACCAACCCGGCGTCACAACCACCGCAGTCGAGGGAGCGACCGCAGCCGTCGCCGACGACGCCACAGTACTTTCCCGTCGGAAGCTGGCACAGCAACGGAACGCAATTGGCGCCACCGACGCATTGCCGGTTGTCGCAAACTTGATCGCCGGAACAGGCGCCGCAATCGATGGTGCTGCCGCACCCGTCGCCGACGACCCCGCAATATTGGCCATTCGGTGGCGTGCACTGGGTTTTCGTGCATGCCCCGGCCTCGACGATGCCTGCGTCGGTCGTACCGCGCGGTGGACCGACGGAGATGTCGACGCCGGCTGCGTCTACACCCGTTCCGCCGGTACCAGGTGTTCCGGTGGCGGCATCAAGGGTTGTCCCGGTCGTGGGCGTCGTACGAGACACCCGCGCGCAGGACGCGGCGCCCACGGTTGCACCGAAAACTACCGCAAAAACAAGGGTATTGGTGCCCGGCCTCCGGAACTGCGACATGGTCCACTCCTTCGATAGGGTGCGTCCGATGACGACCTAGCGCGACGAACTACAGTGCTTTTCCGGGGCGGGGTCGATGCTACCCGATGTGGCGCGGCCGCACTACTGAAGAGATCCAGGACCGCGGTGACCGCGGACCGTCCAGAATCCTGATCGGCGGCAAAGTCTGGGTTAGTCTACGCGGCCATGCCAGCGTCCAGCCTTGAATCGATCGTCAGCCTCTGCAAACGTCGCGGAATCGTTTTTCCATCGTCGGCCGTCTACGGTGGCCTCGGAAGCACATGGGACTACGGTCCCCTCGGCGTCGAGCTGAAGAACAACGTGAAGCGCGCCTGGTGGCGGTCGGTCGTTCACGAGCGCGACGACATGGAAGGCCTGGACGCGGCGATTCTGATGAACCGCCTGGTCTGGAAATATTCCGGGCACGAGGCGACGTTTTCGGATCCCATGACCGACTGCCGCGCGTGCAATTCACGACCGCGCGCCGATCACGTGTTCGTGGCGCAAAAGGGCAGGGACCCCAAGGGCCTCCCCGAGATCAACGAGGCCATTGTCGCCAAAGAACTGAAGTGTCCCAAGTGCGGCTCGACCGATCTAACGGAGGCGCGCCCGTTCAACCTGATGTTCAAGACGACGATCGGAGCCGTCGACACCGGTGATGATTCGGGGTTGGCGTATCTGCGGCCCGAGACGGCGCAAGGCATGTTCGTGAACTTTGGGAACGTGCTGGATACCATGCGGCGGAAGCTGCCGTTTGGGATAGCCCAGATCGGCAAGGCCTTCCGCAACGAAATCACGCCGGGAAACTTCACGTTCCGGACCCGCGAATTCGAGCAGATGGAGATCGAGTATTTCGTGAAGCCCGGCGAAGACGAGGCCGCGCACCAGGACTGGATCGACGCGCGGACGAACTGGTACACGGACCTTGGCCTGCGCCGAGAAAACCTGCGGCAGCGCGAGCAGGAAAAACACGAACTGGCCCACTACGCGAAACGCTGCGTGGATTTGGAATACAAGTTCCCGATGGGATGGAGCGAGCTGGAAGGGATCGCCAATCGCACCGATTTCGATCTGCTGGCGCACAGCCGCGGCCCGAATAACCCCGATTCCATAGCCGAGCTTCGTTACTTTGATCAGGAACAGAAGAAGCACATTGTCCCGTACGTCATTGAACCGTCGGCGGGCGCGGATCGCGCGACGCTGGCGTTCCTGTGCGACGCCTACGAGGATGCCTTGGTCAAGGAGCCGCCCGCGGAGGAGACGGCCAAGCTGCGCGATCTGGTGCAAAGCTTCGCCAAATCGGTCGACAAGCGCGACAACCTGGACGCTGCGACGAAGGCGCGCCTGGGCGAGGCGGCGGCGAAGATCGTCGACGCGCTTCCTGGGTCGTTGCCGTTGCTGCTGGCGTTGTCGGACGACGCCGACGCCAACCGGATCGAGGTGTTCAAAAAAGTGCGCGGCGTCTCCGAGAAGCTGGGCGAGGAATTCACGCGAACGGTGTTGCGTCTGCACCCACGGCTGTCGCCGATCACCGTGGCGGTCTTCCCGCTGAAGAAGAACGAACCACGATTGGTGGAGATGGCCCGCGGGATCAAACGCGAGCTGCAGTCCGAGGGACTGCGGACCGTGTACGACGATACGGGTGCGATCGGGAAGCTGTACCGGCGGCAGGACGAGATCGGTACGCCGTTTTGTTTGACCGTCGACTTTCAGAGTCTGGAAGACGGAACGGTCACCGTTCGCGATCGCGACACGATGGCGCAGGAGCGCGCCGGGCGGGCTGACCTGCTGCCCACTCTCAAGCAGCGGATTCGCTGACGGACAGGCCATGGCGAGCCGTCGGCTGATTTCCAAGCTGGCCGACGGACCCGTTCGTGTCTGGGTGGCGCTGTTCCTCGTCGTCTGGGGGGGCCTGACGTCCGCGTGCGGGGTCGACAAGGACGTACGACTGGCGGTGCGAGGCGACGCCTCGGCGGACGCTCTTTCTCCGGCGGGGTTGGTCAGGATCGAGATCGACGGACGTGAAGTGGTCGCCAGTATGGGTGCCGGGCCGGCGACCTATGCGGTGGTGCTCCCCCTATTGCACGGTCAGGTCAAACTGACGGCGACCGCCACGGGTGAACCCGACCCCACGTCTACGACGCGGCCCCAACTTGAAATCAGGTCCGGGGACATCGTGCTCGCCTCGGGTCTGGGCCTGGTCGAGGCAGATGTGAAATTGGACGTGGGGCTGAACGCCTTCAGCCTGCGGATCGAAACGCCCGGCGCGGGTGAATCCACCCACGACGTTTGGATAGAGCGCAGCGAAGACCTGTGGCGGCAAGTTGACGAACTGCGTGCCATGCCGCCGTTGGAGAACGGCTATTTCGGCGACTACCTGCGCGCCTCATCCACCGACCTGTATGTCAATTCGTCGCGCCGCGGCCTGTTGTATCGGTGGAGCGACGACCAGTGGGTGTTCTCCCGAAAGAGTGAAGAACTGCTGCCCTTCGCGTTGGCATGGATGTACGAGGCCGCGTGGGGAGACGACGTGCTTGCGTTTGTCGCGCAGCCGAACGGGGGAACCGAAACCCTGTACATCTTCGAGCGCGGGACAATCCAAGATTGGTTCCTGCAGTTCGCGCAGGAAGTGAGCGCACAGGGCACGCTGCGCGCGGCCGGCAAGGAAGTGGTGTTCGTGTCAGCCCTGGGTGTGTCTTTCTTCGCCCTCGGGTCCGAGGGATGGTCGCGGCGCCAGGAGGTCCCAGCAGCCCGTCCCGCCGTAGGGTTCGGCGAGCGGCCGACTTATTCCGATGCACCGGGCGTGGTGCTGTTCGGAGATTGGCTGTTTGTTGGGGCGCCCCGCGCCGACGTTGGGATCGAGGTGGACGGCGGGATCGTGCTCGCTTCCTGTGACGATGCTGCTCCGAACGCCGCTGGCGCGCCGTGTGCGCGTGAGGCGGGGGCGGTCTTCGTTTACAGGCGCGATCCGGCGGGCCAGTGGGTCGAAAGTCAGGTGCTGTTGGCCCCTGACCCTGTGCCCGCGCTTGGATTTGGCCACTCAGCCAGTTTGGGACCTGGCGTTGCCGCCATCGGCGTCCCCATGCAGGGCAGCGCCGGCCGCGGCTTTTCGGCCAGCCCGGCCTCGCACGACTGCGGCCTGAATCTGAACTGCGCCGTGCAGAGTGGAGCGGTTTACCTGTTCCACCTTGTAGGCGACACCTGGATCCTGGACGGAACCATCAAGGCCAGCACCAGCGCCGCCCACGACTACTTCGGAGATTCCGTGATCTGGCATGGGGACGTCCTGCTTGTGGCCGCACCGGGCCACGACGATGAAACGGGATCGGGCACCCCCGACAGAGGGGGAATCTACGCTTTTGTACGCGGCGCGGCGGGGTACCGAGAGCTCGGTCCCCTAGGGCTAGGGGCCGAACACGACCCGCGCTTTCCGTTCCCAGGGACCTTGCAGATCTCTCGCGATGGGCTGCTTGTTGCGTCAAATAACTCGCCGTTCGTGAAACCTAGCGGAGGCGAAATTCCCTTTGCTGGACTGGTCTACTTTCTCCGTTGATTTTTTCGTCATTGGTTTTTCCTTGCGGCTGCCAGTCTAAGTTTGTAATGTCTCATTACAGACCACCCCACGCGACATAGACCGCGCCGCTCACGAGGAGATCCCCCCACCCATGCTGAGCCGGGACCGTTTCAAGGTCAGACACGTTTTTCATCCCCCCACCATCGGCGCCTGCTTGTGCGCGGCGGTGATGTCGTTTGGTTGCCAGGGCCTCGTTGCCACAGGAGGCGGCGGCTCCGGGGGAAACGGAACATCGGGTTTAGGCGGCACGACCGGCGTGCCTGGCACGCCCGGATCGGGCGCAACGACCGGCACGGCCGGATCCGGTGGGACCGGAACTACCGGGTCGGGAAGCACGACCGGGACACCGGGGTCAGGGGGAACCGCGGTCACGACCGGCTCCGGTGGGATGACGGGGATCATGGGTGATCTGGCCGCACTGTGCGCGCAGGCCGCGGGAACGCTGAAGGTGGGACGAACCCCGTTGCGGCGTTTGACGCGTTCGCAGTTCAACAACACCGTTCGTGATCTACTGGGCAGCACCGGCACTCCCGCCAACGCCATCTCGCCGGACGAACGGATTGGACCGTTCTTCAGCAACGCTATCGCCCCCATCACAGATCTTGTCGTCCAGCAGACCGGGGAGGTCGCCGCGACACTGGCCGCCCAGTCCGTGGCCCGCATGGCGCAGATCGCGCCTTGCGATTTGGCCGCCGATACCACCACCACCTGCGCGACCCGGTTCATCACGGAATTCGGCGCGAAGGTGTATCGGCGTCCGCTGGATACCGCCGAGCGCGACAAGTATTTGGCGCTGTACACGATGGAGCGTGGTGCTGGGACAGCGCAGACGGCCTTTCAGTTGATCGTCGAGACCATGCTTCAGGCGCCGTCGTTTCTATATCACTCGGACGTTTCGGCGGGCGCCGCCGCGCCGACCAGCGCGCCGGTCCGCCTGAGTCCCCAGCAACTGGCATCGCGGTTGTCCTACTTCCTTTGGGATTCCATGCCCGATGCGACGTTGTCCGTCGCGGCGACCAATAGCACGCTGCTGGACACGACGGTGCTGGCGGCCCAGGTCGACCGCATGCTGCTCGATGCGCGCGCCACGGATACCGTTCCTGCTTTCCACTTGCAGTGGCTGGGGCTGGGCGACATGAGCGGAATCGAAAAAGATCCGGTGCGGTTCCCGCAATTCAACGCCGCGTTGGTCGACGCGATGAGGGCCGAGACGGCGGCGTTCTCGGACTTCGTGGTTCGTCGCGGCGACGGACTGATGAGCACGTTGTTCAATGGAGGATTCACGTTTCCCCAGGGGGCTTTGTTTCAGCTGTACGGGCTGACCATGCCGGCGGGGTTCAAGGTGGGCGATCAGATGGCGACCAAGGCAACCGAGCGCGCGGGGTTGCTGACGCAGGCCGCTTTCTTGACCAAGCAGGCCCACCGGGATCAGACGTCGCCGGTTCACCGCGGAATTTTCGTGCGCGAGAACATCCTGTGTCAGCCGCTCATGGATCCACCACCCGGGGTCAGCACGACGCCGCCCGCGGTGTCGGACGTAACCACCACGCGTACACGCTTCACCGCGCATCAGGCCAATCCCGCTTGCGGCGGCTGCCACATCTTGATCGATCCGATAGGCCTGGGATTCGAGAACTACGATGCCATCGGCGCCTATCGGGCCAAGGACGGCACCATGGACGTCGACGCCTCCGGCGAGGTCAAAGGCGCGACGGGGATTTTGGCCGGGCCGTTCGTTGGCGCCATCGAACTGAGCAAGAAATTAGGCGCCAGTCCCGAGGCGGCCAGTTGCCTCGGGAATCAGTGGTTCCGGTTCTCCCTGGGGCGCATGGAATCCAACGACGACGCCTGCAGCATGAAGGCGATTCAGGAAGGGTTCGCGGCGTCGGGCGGCAACGTGCGCCAGTTGTTGAGCAAGATCGTTCAATCGGATGCCTTCCGCTACGTGAGAGCCACCCAATGAGAAGCGGCCATGGGCAAGCAGGCAAAATGGGCAAAATGGGCAAAATGGGCAGAACGGGAAGGATCAGATCATGAATCCCAATCGAGCCGGACGCGTGGGGACTTCACGGCGCGCCTTGCTGAAGGGCCTGGGCGCCGGCGCCGCGCTGGCCCCCTTTGTGCCCCTGCTGAACGCCAGCGGGCAGGAGATGGTGCTCCCGAAACGCCTTCTGCTGTTCTTCACCCCAGACGGAACGTCATCGATCGATCACGGCGGGATGATCGTCAACTGGAAGCCGACCGGCACGGAAACCGCGTTCACGTTTCATTCGATTCACACCCCGCTTGATCCGTTCAAATCCAAGATCGTCGTGCCCTGGGGATTGAAGTTCAGCGCGGGCGGGGCGGGGCAGGAACATGCGTACGGCATGTCGGGCCTTTGGTCGGGTTTCAAACTGACGGCGCCGGCGGGCGATGCCAATTTCGACGGGGGAAACGGTCTGCGAACCGGTTGGGGTGGGGGCGCCACCATCGACCAACTGGTTGCCGCGGCCAGTGGTCCCGAATGCCCTTACCAGGTCTTGCCAACGGCAACGATGCAGCAAACCGCTTACCGAACTTTGGAACTGGGCGCGCAGTGCATGGAGCCGCACAGCATGCACCGCATGATCTACAAGGGACCGCTGCAGCCCATCCATCCGGAGACCAATCCGCTGGCGGCATTCAACCGGTTGTTTACCGGCGTGGCGTCGACGACGACGGGGGTGTCCCCGGCGACAGCACGAAAACGCGCGCAACTGGATCTGCTGATGACGGACGTCGAACGACTGCGAACCCGTGTTGGTGCCGAGGAGTATCCCAAGATCGAGGCGCATTTGAGCGCTTTGCGCACGCTTTCGAACCGGTTGAATGGCGCCACCACCACGGTGGGTTGTACGGTTCCTACCACCCCGCCCGTCGCGGCGACCGCGACGCGAGAGAACAGCGCGACCTTCCAGCGCGACGCGACTTCCATGATGGATCTGGTGACGCGCGCGTTTGCCTGCGACATCACGCGCGTGGCCAGCGTTCAGTTGAGTCGTGGGTTCAGCGGCATCATCCACAGCTGGGCGGGGGCCACGCAGGGGCATCACACGATTTCGCACCTGGACGGCGACAACACGGCGGTGTTGTCCGCCATCGATAAATGGTACGCGACTCAGTTCGCTTACCTGCTGGGTGCGCTCGACTCAGTGAAGGAAGGCAACGGAACGATGTTGGACAATACGCTGGTGGTATGGGGCCGTGAAATGGCGGCCACGAACCACCGGATGCAGCCCATCAATTTGTTCCTGGCCGGCAGCGCACGCGGCAAATTGGTCACTGGAAGGATGCTGGACCGGAACGCACAGCCGCACGCCAGACTGCTGGTTTCGATCGGCAAACTGATGGGCCTGGACATCAACAGCGTGGGCGATATCGACGTCAATTCGGGCCCCCTGGCGGGGGTGTAGATCTGCGGTCGTTTTTGGCGGATGCTTTGGGGAGCTTGGCTCTTTGCCGGGCCCAGACATGACTGTTCGCTTTGGTTCGTTGGTTGGATTGACGGTGACCGTCGCCGCGATGGGACTGTCAGGATGTTTGGGCGCACCCGAGCAGTGTCGCGGCTGCCTTGCCGCGCTGGCGGACGCCGGTCCCTACGTCGCACCCCGGGTTGATGCCGGCGTGGGCACAGGTGGGGGTGTCGTTGGAACGGGCGGCGTGACTGGCTCGGGAGGGAGCCCAGGAACGGGCGGTTCCGGAAGCGGGGGCATGCTGGGAACCGGCGGAACGGCTACCGGTGGCGCTGGTACCGGCGGAATGGCGACGGGAGGCGCGGCCACGGGCGGAATGGGCACCGGCGGCGCCGCGACCGGAGGGATGGGCACGGGAGGAATGGGCACCGGCGGCATGGGAACCGGCGGCGCGGCTACGGGTGGCGCTGGCACCGGGGGCGTGGGGACAGGAGGCGCGGCCACGGGCGGAATGGGCACCGGCGGCTCCGCGACCGGAGGGAGGGGCACGGGAGGCGCGGGCACCGGGGGCATGGGAACCGGCGGCGCGGCGACGGGTGGCGCCGGAGCTCGTATCATCAGCATCGACTTTGTCGGCGGCCTTCCGGGGACCGGCGGCGCCGGGGGAACGACCTTGACTCCGGTTCCGATGGCCGCCACGGAGACCGCGGGGGTCAAGTTGGTCGCCAACTGGAACAGCGCCGCCACGCCCGCCGGAACCCGTGCGGCGTTGCTGGCATCGGACGGGCTGGCGACCACCGCCAGCGTCACCTGGAGCGCGCCCGCGCCCGGCGAGCCAGGGATCTACGGCATCGGCTATACGAACACGGCAGGAAACGCGCGCATGATGAACGGTTACCTGGATCCGACCAGCCCGACCATGCCCGCCACGATCGCCGTCACGGGCTTGCCGCCTTCGATCACCACGGGCGGATACGATGTCTACGTGTACGTGGCCGGCAACATGGGTTCGGGCACACGAACGTACCAGTACGCGATCGGCGCCCTGACCGCGACGGTCACGCAGATCGGTCCGGCGCCCCCGATGCCCGCTACCTTTCCCGGGTTCACCGCCGTTCCCAGCAACAACGGGGCGGGGAACTACGTCGTTTTTCGCAACCTGACCGGGGCGTCGTTCACCTTGACCGCAACGCCGCCGTCCACGGGCTTTCCCCGGGCGCCTGTGAACGGGCTCCAGATCGTTTCGCCGACGGGATCGTAGATCCCGCGGAGGCATCGGCGGACGTTTCCTATTTGCCCCTTTCCGTGGCGAGGGGATCCAGGTAAAAAGCCGCCATGCCACAGGTCCAAAAGAGATCCACGTCCACAAAAACCAAGCCGAAGAAGACCATCGCCAAGGCCACCAAGAGCGCCAAGAAGGCGGTAGCGAAGGTCGCAGCAAAGGCCAAAAACGGCATCAGTCTGTCCATCAGCAAGACAGTCAAGAAGGCCATCAAGAAGGTCATCAAGAAACAAAGCGCCAAGGTGAACGCGGCGGTTGCCAAGCTGACCGGATCGACAAAGGCGAATCGGCGCATCTTCTTCTTCGGCGGCGGGAAGGCCGAGGGGAACAAGGAGATGAAGAATCTCCTGGGCGGCAAGGGCGCGAACCTGGCCGAGATGACCAACATCGGCGTGCCGGTGCCCCCGGGATTTACGATTACGACCGAGGTCTGCACCGAGTTTTACAAGGAAGGCCGACGCCTTCCCAAGGGCCTGGAAGACGAGATGCGAACCTCGATCGCCCGCATGGAGAAGCTGGTGGGCGCCAAGTTCGGCGACCCCAAGAATCCGCTGCTTGTGTCGGTCCGGTCGGGGGCGCGGGCGTCGATGCCGGGCATGATGGACACGATTCTGAATCTGGGCCTGAACGATGAAACCGCGGCCGGCCTTGCCAAGGCTTCCGGCAACGAGCGTTTCGCCTACGACAGCTACCGCCGTTTCGTCGCGATGTACGGGGACGTCGTCTTGGGCATGAAGCCCGAGCGCAAGGAAGATCACGACCCGTTCGAGGTTTTGCTGACGCGCAAGAAGGCCCAGGCCGGTGTGAAGACCGATTCCGAGTTGTCGGGGGCCGCGCTGAAGGAACTGGTCCAGGAGTTCAAGGCCGAGATCAAGAAGCGCATAGGCGCCGATTTCCCGAGCAATCCGTACGAACAACTGAAGGGCGCCATCATGGCCGTCTTCAACTCGTGGGAGAACGATCGCGCCAACGCCTACCGCAAGCTGAACGGCATCCCGGCGGCATGGGGGACGGCGGTCACCGTGCAGGCCATGGTGTTCGGAAACAAGGGCGAGGATTCCGCCACGGGCGTGTGTTTCACCCGGGATCCCGCCAGCGGTGAAAACTTCTTCTACGGCGAGTTCTTGATCAACGCGCAGGGCGAGGATGTTGTCGCCGGCATCCGAACGCCGCAGAAGATCATCGAACTGCAGAAGACCTTCCCGAAGGCCTACAAAGAGCTGCTGGATATCCGGAAGAATCTGGAAAAGCACTATCACGACATGCAGGACATCGAGTTCACCATCGAGGGCTCGAAGCTGTACATGCTCCAGTGCCGCAACGGCAAGAGGACCGGGTTCGCCAGCGTCCGCATCGCCGTCGAGATGGTCGACGAGAAACTGATCTCGAAGGAAGAGGCGCTGCGACGGGTCGAGCCCGAGGCCCTGAACCAGTTGTTGCGGCCGGTGTTCAATCAGTCCGCGAAGGTCCTGGCGCAAAGCGAGAACCGGATGTTGGCCAAGGGACTCCCGGCCGGTCCGGGCGCCGCCACTGGCAAGGTCGTCTTCTTCGCCGACGACGCCGAATCCTGGGCGGCCCGGGGCGAAACGGTGATCTTGTGCCGCCATGAGACCTCGCCCGAGGACATCCGCGGCATGGATGCCTCCGTCGGCTTTCTGACCGCGTTCGGCGGCATGACGTCGCACGCGGCGTTGGTCGCGCGGCAGATGGGCAAGGTGGCGATCGTGGGCTGCGATTCCGTCAGTTTCGACTACCACGCGCGCAAGATGACGGTGGCATCGCCTACGGGCGATGTGGTTTTCAACGAGGGTGACTGGATCTCTCTGGACGGATTCACCGGCGAGGTGATCCAGGGCCGTGTCGAGACCACACCCTCGGAGGTCATCCGGGTCCTGATCGAGAAGAATTTGCCTGCCGCGGAGGCGCCCGTGTACCAGCGCTATGCGCGTCTGCTGGAATGGGCGGACAAGGTTCGCCGTCTGCGGGTACGCGCGAATGCCGACCAGCCGGATCAGGCGACGGCGTCGGTGGCGTTCGGCGCCGAGGGAATCGGCCTGTGCCGCACCGAGCACATGTTTTTCGGCGAGGGCAAAATCGGCCCGATGCGCGAGATGATCGTCGCCGAGAACGAACAGGATCGTCGCGCGGCGCTGGCCAAGTTGCTGCCGTTTCAACGCGAGGACTTCGCCGGAATCTTCCGCGCGATGAAGGGGCGTCCGGTCACCATCCGCACCCTAGATCCCCCGCTGCACGAGTTCCTGCCCCACGACGAGGCGGGCGTCCGCGATCTGGCGGCGGCGACGGGCAAAGACATCTCCGAGATCAAAGCCCGCATCGATGGGCTGAAGGAATCGAACCCGATGTTGGGGCACCGCGGTTGCCGCTTGGGGATTTCATATCCCGAGATCACCGAGATGCAGGCGCGCGCCATCTTCGAGGCGGCCTGCGATCTGGCCGAGGCGGGCGAAGCCGTTTTTCCCGAAATCATGATTCCGTTGGTCGGGACCAAACGCGAGCTGGACTTGCAGACCGCCCTGGTCCGCAAGACGGCAAGCGACGTGTTCACCGAGCGCAAGCGCAAGGTCGGGTACCTGGTGGGGACGATGATCGAAATTCCGCGGGCGGCGCTGACGGCGGCGAAGATCGCGGAGACGGCCGAGTTCTTCAGCTTCGGCACCAACGATCTGACCCAGATGACCTACGGCCTGTCGCGCGACGACGTGCCCCGGGTTCTGGCCGACTACATCCGCCAGGACATCTACGATGTCGATCCGTTCGTCAGCGTGGACCGCGAAGGGGTGGGGGAGTTGATGAAGTTGGCGGCAGCCGGGGGCCGATCCACCAAGCCGAAGCTGAAGCTGGGGATCTGCGGCGAGCACGGTGGTGAGCCGGCGTCCGTCGAGTTCTGCCACGAGATTGGCCTGGACTACGTATCGTGTTCACCGTACCGGCTGCCCATCGCCCGTTTGGCCGCGGCGCAGGCCGTCTTGAAGGCATCCTGAACCATCTGGCGACAGTCCCAACGTCGATGAGGGTATTTGCCCCAAGCGGCCGTCGCCGTCGTGATCGCGGTTGCCGCGGCCGCGATCCCCGTGGAAGCGTTCGCGCTGCCGTCATGCTCGGCGCGATCGCTCTGGCGGGGTTGGGTGGTTGTAGCTTGCGCCAGGAAGGCGTTCGCCCGCCGAGCAACCGCATCTTCTTTCCGGGCGGGGCGATCGTGGACGATGGCGGCAGGTGGCTGTACGTCGTCAACTCGAACTCGGACCTGCGCTACAACGCGGGCACCGTGGTCGCGGTCAACCTGGAAGCGGTTCGCAAGGACTACGACCGCGCCACGCCTTGGGACGGCTGTCGCGTGGACACGCGCTACGTCCCTCCAGCCTCCGAGGGCCTGATGGACGACAAGAGGTGTTGTCGAGACACGCTGGACCCGACGATCCTGAATTGCGACGAACAGAAATACATACGCAAAGAGAGCACCGTGCGGATTGGCAGCTTTGCCGGCCGTCCGGTGATTCAGCACCTTCCAAGCGGAAAGAAACGTATGTTCCTGCCCGTTCGTGGTGACACGTCGATTGGTTTCATCGACGTAGGCACGACGGACGATGGTGCTCCGACCTTCACCTGCACGGGGCCGCGCCCCGATACAGGTGGCCATGGTCAGGCGCCCTTCGCTGTGTGCGAGGAGGAATGGAGCATCGCCCATCGGTTCGGGGCAGACCCTGGCAGCGATCTGCCCCAAGACCGCCTTCCTGACGAACCGTACGCTTTGGCAGTGGACGACGGTTTGCAATTGATGTACGCGGGGCACCTGCGTGGCGGCAAAGTGTCGCTGATAGACTTGGGCGACGACACGAGCCCGAGCGATACCACCCCCGCATTCCTGGCGGGCTATCCGGGTATCGTGGCCGCGGACAGCAGTGGGTTGCAGGGGATTACCAGCCTGACCATCAAAAGCCCTGGGTGTTTTGGGGCGATCTACGTCTCGTCTCGTTACGCTCCGGTGGTTGGTTCGTTCGTGGTGTATGGCCTGACGAACTGCGGACCACCAACCGGGGCCGGGGTGCGGAGCATCGCTATCGTCGGTACGGGCCAGCAACTGGGTACGGGCCTTCCGGGTGGCGCCGAGACCCGCGGCTTCGAATTCGCGCGCACCCAGAAGGATGCCGAGCCCGACCGCGCTTTCATTTTGCAGCGCTCGCCGCCCGCCTTGGTGGCGCTTGATACCGCCACGTGGTCTCCGTTCGCCGTTCTTGAAGTCTGCCAAGGCCCAACCAACTTGGTGCAGCAGGTCGATGCCCAGGGCCGCACGGCTTCGCTGTTGGTGACCTGTTACGACGCAGGCGAGGTCTACGTGATCGATCCGTGGGTGCCCCGCGTGAGAACAATTATTCCGGTGGGTCGTGGTCCCATCGCCACGGTTCTGCCCCCGAACGACCCCGACAATCCGGACGCGGCGAATCGGGCCTATGTGGTCGGATTTGGTGGGAACAACATGGTGGTGCTGGACCTGAATCCCGACAGTCCCACCAGGTACCGCGCCATCCAGCGCATCGGATTTTCCAGCGCCACGCCACGCCAGGTCGGTCCCCAGTGACGGCCGCCGAACGTCCATTCAGCCGGCGCGCGGGACCTTCCGGACTGTCCGTGCTGCTTTCCATGCTGCTGTCCATGGCATCGGGTTTCGCCGCTTGCAGCACCCAAACGGTGGTTCTGCCATCGCGTGATTTCGATCGGCCGACCGACATGGCGTTTGCCTGTTTGGCCATCGACAGCACCACAACACCGATCAGATTCCACGCGCAGCCCATGGGGGAGTGCCACCCCTCGGGTTTTTTTGATCTGAAACCCGGAGATACTTTCCAAGGCAGGGAGTATCGAACCTACGCGTTTGTCACCAACGCCGGACGGGGAGATCTGTCGGCGATCAATATGAGCTTCTGCCGGGGAGAACCCGGGTGTTACCCGTCGGGTGCGGCGATTGTGGATCTGGATCCGGATTCGGTTGGTTATGGCGCGGCGCCCTTGGGCGTGCTTCCCGAGGTGATCGCCGCCAGCCAGGATGGCTGCCGTCTTGTCACCGCGAATCGGGGATCTTGCGATCTCACTCTGGTGGATCCCGCGGCGCTGCTACCGGTGAGCGTCGCGGCCAATTCAAACCTGAACGAGTCCACGCTGACGGTTGTACCCATGACCAGCTCTGGCCGGCTTGTGGTCGCGCCCGGCGAGATCGCCTTCGTGCCGCAGCAGACGCTCGGGATCACGGAGGACCTTTGCGGGCCCAAGGGCACTCTGGCGGCCCCGGTCGGTGCTCCCGCGACCACGACGCATGTTCCCTGGCGCGCCGTGGTCACTTTCCCATCGTGCGATCTCATTGCTCTTATCGAACTGCCGAGCGGGGACGTTCTGGATTCCTATCGGGTCAGCGCGGAGGCCGGCGCCACCAGATACACCTTCGTTCACACGGGGCGTGATCCGGTTTGTCCGGTGACCGACTGCCGGGGAGGCCCGGCGATGCCGGTGGATGCCGGTGGATCTGATCTGGGCGAGGACGACGCGAACGCGGACGATACCGCGGGAACCGACGGCGGACTGGACGACGCTGGCGTCACCGATCCCACGGACGTGGCCCCTGCCAGCGACGAGGCCGGCGTGGACGCCGGGGGCGCGGACGCGATCGCGGTTGACCCCGGCGCACCCGCGGTTGTTGTTGCCTCGAATCTCCGGGTGGGGGCGCTGGCGATTCATCCCGAGGGCAAGCGGATCTACTTCGGGGCGATGAACGCGCGCTTCGTGGGCACGCTGGACATCACCGGAGCGGGCGACACGCTGGCCGAGCCGGCTCCCGAGATCAGCAGCGTCGAGTTGCACGCCGGCGCTGGGGGGACCACACGGTTGCGCCTTTCCGTGGATCCCTACGCCTATTCAAAGGGGCACGATGCGGCGGATCCGACGCGGTCCCAGTACGGACGTTTCGTGGCGGGAAAGCATGACAACCAGCCGTCCGATCCGCTGGAGTTTCTGTACGTCATCGCCCGAGACGGTTCGGTGCGGGTCGTGGATGTGGGACGGCCGCGGCCCTTCGAGTGCGATCTCCAGATCGATCCTTATGATCCGAAGGCCCTGGCGACCGACGTCGATGACACGATTCGAACCGGGTGCTTCGAATACCAGGCTCCCGGCGGCCCGCGCCGTCTGAGGTTCGCGGGCGCACCGGGTCTGCGGTTCGGTAGCGCCCCGCAGGACATCGCGTTTGCCAACTACCGGACGCCACTGAGGGAGGTCCCAGCGGCCAGGAGCGAAGCGGATAAACAGCATTCTCTCAACGAGCGGATGCTGACCGGCGCCTTCGCCTTCGTAATGACCAGCGCGGGCGGGGTTTTCATCCTGAACATCGATCCGGACCTGCGCGACACCTGGCAGGTGCGAAGGAAGGATCCCAACCTTCCTGACGATAGGGACGATGACACTGTGGTGGGCGGTGAGATGGAAGCCAACAGGGGCAGGTTCCTCGTAAGGGACAGGTTCCCCGAATCGCCGAAGCCGTTGACCCACAGCCTGCGCGATTCGAACGTTGTGACCTACTCGTCGGGGCTGGGCACGCAGATCGGTCCGCCGCGGTTGGATGCCGCCCCCAGCCCGGATCTAGCGGACAGTCCAAGATTGAGGGCGTTTGTGACCAAGGAGACGCGGATAGACGCGCGTCTGATCCCACCGCAAGATGACAAAGCGTCGCTGTTTTCGGAAGACGCCTTCGTGTACTTCCCGAATCGCATGACGGTCAAGGCCCAGGAATGGCTGATCGGATGGGAAGGGGATTTGACCGGTGTTCGAATCACGGGCGACATCGTCGGGGACATGGCCGGCGAATCGTTCGCCACGACGATCACGGATAACGGTTCCGGTTTCTGCGGCGCTGGGGCGGATGGGGACGTGCTGACGTTGATCGGTTGCGAGGCCGATACGTCCTGCGCGCCGGGGGATGTATGCGTGCGCAGTCCCGACGTCGCCGCCTCGTTTGATGGAAGGCCCATCATGGGGATGTGCCTTGCCAAGGGAAACACGGGCGACAACCTCCTGCCCCAGTGCCGGCGCATGCTCCAGACATTTCGCCGGTATGAAATCGTTTCATCCACGGATGCCAGTACCACGGTCGTACCCCGGCGGACCGAGAATCCCCATCCTGCTTTCCGGGACGGTGAAGATTGGGTCACCTGTAAGAAGGACGATGACTGCCCTCCGGACAGCACCAGTCCCTCGACCAAATACACATGTCAGACCGTTACCGCGCGTCTCGACGGCTCAGCGCTGGGTCCCGACGACCTGAAGAGACGATGCCTTCAGGCTTGCGTGACGGCAGGGGAGGACGAAGAGTGCGGAACCGGACGTGCTTGTGTCGCCTTCCCGAACGACAAGACGTTCTGCGCCGATGCCGCGCCCATCGCGCCGGAGTGCGGCCTCGGGCAACTGTTCTCATACAAGATCAGCGCCGGCAACGCATTCGTCGTCAGCGGCAGTGCCACGGGCCGCACCGAGGGAATTCGCAAAGAGCCCGGACCGAACGGACCAAGATGCGTCGTTGATGACTTGATCAAGGACAGGGAGTTCGTGGCGCGTATTCCCATGAAGTTGAATACCTGTGGCCCCGAGAGCTCCCCCGCACAGGACGAGATAGACCCAAAAACCTTCGCCTGGAAGGACACATTCCTGGGGCGGACATTCCCTGCGGACGGCATCCCCAATCCCAACCCGTGTTTCATTTCGGGTGACGAAAAGGACGAAAAACAGAAGCAGGTCGTTTCGGCGCTGTTTCAGAACACCGAACTTCGATTCGTCCTGACCAACCTTCAGAAGCGGATCTCCGCCACCACCGAGATTCGATTCAGCGTTCACGGCGGCGTGGCGGCGCAGTCGGTACTTCCGTCCAACGACGCGTCGCCGGGATTGCCGTCGCGCCTTCTGCTGGGACCGGTGCCGCAACCGGCGCAGGATAGCGCGGCGACGTTTCCTGGTAGCGACCGTAATCCAGAGCGTTATTCCGACCTGCCGTATCTGTTTGTCGTCGATCAGCGGCAGTACACTCCTGGCCGCCTAGGTGTGCGCGGGCAGATTCTTCGCATCACGCCGCGCATCTCGGACAACGCGCCGTATCCGGGCTTCGAGGGCTTCGTGGCGGGTGGGCGCTACTTCCCGATTCAGTAGTCGCGCCTTCGGACGATCGAACTCCACCCATTCCCGCTGAAGGTCGGCCGCGCGGTCTAGGGAACTTGACGAACCATCGGTATGATGTCCTACTACATGTAGGTATTTATGCTCTTGAGCCCTCGCGATAAGATCCGGAGCCTGCTGGTCGAAGCGGTGTCCGCTGCGAGTAAAGCTAATACAATCAATCTGATAGGTGGTCTCTCCGCTCTCGCTCCGGGGCCTTCCGCGCAGACGTTTTCCGTCGAGCGTCCCAAGCAAGCGGACCACGGCGACTTCGCCACCAACGTCGCGTTGTTGCTGGCCAAGGGAGCGGGAAAATCACCCCGGGCGCTGGCGGATTTGCTGCTGGTCCATTTGCCGGTAGGTGGATCGTCGCCGATCGCTGAGGCGTCGGTAGCTGGCCCTGGGTTCATCAACCTGCGTTTCACACCCGCCTTCTGGCAAGCGCATCTGGCCGAGATTCTGGCCGCCGGCGAGAGCTGGGGCCGTGGACCGGCGCGGCCGACGCCGAAGATCCTGCTGGAATACCTCAGCGCGAATCCGACCGGGCCGATGCACTTTGCCCATGGCCGCCACGCCGCTGTGGGGGATTCCCTGGCGCGCTTGCTGCGGTTTGGCGGCTACCGCGTCGCCACCGAGTTCTACGTCAACGACGCCGGCAACCAGGTTCATACACTGTCGCTTTCCGTGTGGGCCAGGTACATGGAAGCGGCCCACGCGGCCGATCCTGCGATTGGGGCCGTGGTGTTTCCCGAGAACGGATACAAGGGGGATTACATCAGGGAGTTCGGCCGCGATCTGCTGGCGCGCGATGGCACCCGATACGTCGGCGCCGCGCCTCCGGCCGATCTGGAACCCATCAAGCAGTTCGCGATCGATCGATGTCTGGGGATGATCCGCGCGACGCTGGACCGGTTCGACGTCACGTTCGATTCGTGGCAAAGCGAGCGCGCCCTACACGAGAGCGGCGACGTACGGGCGACACTGGCCGCGCTGGATGCCGCCGGTTTCATCGATCGCCACGACGACGCCGTCTGGCTGAAGACCACGGCGTTGTGGGGGGACGAAAAGGATCGCGTGGTCGTGAAGTCGGACGGGCTGCCGACGTATCTGCTAGCGGATATCGCGTATCACCGACGGAAGATCGCCGCCGGAAATGACGAACTGTGCGACATCTGGGGCGCCGACCACCATGGGCACATCGCGAAGATGCGCGCGGCCTTGAAGGCCTTTGGCCACGATCCCGAGGTACTGCGCGTGATCCTGATTCAGATGGTCAGCCTGCTCCGCGAAGGCAAGCCGGTCGCGATGGGGAAGCGGGAAGGGGAGTTCGTGACGTTGGACGCCGTGGTGACCGAGGTCGGCCGGGACGCGACGCGGTTCTTCTACCTGATGCGCCGGCACGATACGCCGCTGGAATTCGATCTGGAGCTGGCCAAACGACAGTCGATGGACAACCCGGTTTACTACGTGCAGTACGCCCACGCGCGCTGCCGCGCCATCTTGCGCCGGGCCACCGAACTGGCGGCGCCTCACGCACCCCTGAACCCTGAACTGGCGACCCTGCTGGCGCTTCCAGAGGAAATCGCGATCTTGAAGCGTCTGGTCGACTTTCCGGATTTCGTCGCCGATGCGGCGGCGGCCCGTGAGCCCCACCGTTTGACCACGTTCCTGATGGACCTGGCGGGTGAGTTTCAGAGCTACTACACGCGGCTTCAAAAGGTGTATGGCGACACGATCCTGCCGCAGGAACGACATCGCTCGGAGGAGGGGGACTGGCGGGCAAACTGGGACTGGCGAAAAACCGCGGCGCGTTTGCACTGGGTGGAGGCCGTCAGCCAGGTCATGCGCAACGGACTGGGCCTGCTGGGGGTGGCGGCGCCCGAGGTCATGGCCAAGGCGGACTCCAAAACGGACCAGACGACGGACGAGACGACCCAAAACCTCACGAAAGAGGACGAATCATGAGCCTGCGATACACTGGCGAAGCGACGATGGACGAGCCGGAACTGCGCGACGTGGAACGCTGGAAGGACAAGATCGAGGTGCGCCTCGATAACCGGCAGGTGTTCTTCCTGTTCTTCGGCAGCGCGATGGTCGCGTGCATGTTGTTTGTCTTGGGTGTGATCGTCGGCAAGCGACTGGAAACCCGGGGCCGCGCCGAGGCCCCGGCCATTGAGGATCCCCTGGCCGTGCTGGACCGGTTCGGCGTGAAGCCTGCGCCCGCGCCCGTGCCGGTGGAGCTGACCTTCCCGCGGGCGTTGACCGCGGTGGGAACTTCGAAAACGAAGGCCAAGTCTACGTCGATGTTGACCGCCACGGCACCGGTCGCGACGATCGCGGCGCCGGTCGTCGTTGCCGCGGCGTCGGTAGCGCCCGCGCCAGGCGCGCCTGCCGCGGCGTCGCCGATGGCGGCAACCCCGATACCCGTCACGAAGAAATCCTCTGCCGTGCCCCGGCTGCTGTCCCCTGGATCGCCGGTGGTCCGTGTGAAGCAGGAGGCGGTTGTTTCTCCCGGCGCTGCTACCGCTCCCGCGGCTCCCGCCATCACGGTCGCTCCAACATCCGGAACGGTCCGTGCCCCGGTCGCTGTCCGCGCCCCGGTCGCTGTCCGCGTTCCGGCATCTGTCCGCGTTCCGGCATCTGTCCGCGCCCCGGCCGTGGCTCCCGCGACCGTCAAGGAACCGACCCAACCCACCAAGGTGGCGCTCGCCGGTTTCCCCAAAACCTCCTCCACGCCTCCGGCTGACAAATCCAAGAGTCGCTTCCTGCTTCAGCTCAGCTCGTTCCAGGATCGCGGCGAGGCCGATGCGTTCGCGCGGCGGTTCGCGGGGCAAAACGCCTATGTCGTGGCCACGGAGATTCCGGGGAAGGGGACATGGTACCGCGTCCGTGTCGGCCGATACGGCAGCCTGCAAGAAGCGACGCTGGCCAAGACATCCTTCGAGCGCGATCACAACGTGATCGCCTACGTGGCGGGCGGCGGTTCCGCGAAGTAGTCTGCCTGGATAGGTGGCGGGCGAAAGCGGGCCAGATGTCCTCCAGCATTGCATCCAACGTCGTTTCCAGAGGCGCGGTCACCCTGCGGGCCATGCGACGGTTGATACGGGAACGGCTACGCGACGCGGCCCGTGAGTTGAAGGACGGGACGCGGCCAATGGGCCAACGCGTGCACACCCTGCGGAAGTCCATCAAGAAGGTGCGGGGACTTATCGCACTGACGGGACCGGTGGTTGGCAAACACGCCAGCCGAGCCGATCGGCGTTTGCGGAAGATCGGGGCATCCACGGCAGCGGTGCGCGACGCCGAGGTGTTGCTCAACACCTTCGAGACGTTGCGGCCGCGGCTAGCGGCGTTCGTTCAGGAGGAATCCTTGTCTTTGGCTCGCGGTCGGTTGCTCGCGCGGTTGCGGGAGGCCAGGCGTCTGTTCGGGGCCAAGGGTGGGATCGATCGGCTGGTGGTGAAGCTGCACCGTGTGCGCCGGACGACGAAGACTTGGGTGCCTAGCGGGGACGGCTCGGGCGTACCCCTGGCAGGGTTGGTCGATGGATATCGCCTCGCGCGTCGCGCCATGCGGCGCGCCTATGACCGACCAAGCGGGGCCGCCTTTCACCAGTGGCGAAAAGCGGTGAAGGCGCATCGGTATCAGTTGATGGTTTGGGACGTTTGGCCGAAACATTCAATGGCGACCTTCAGGGCACTCGATCGTTTGGGGGAATTGCTGGGAGAGGAACACGATTTGACCGTGTTCGCCGAGATCATTGGAACCGACCTTACCCACTTCGCCTCGACGCGGGATTGTGCGAAGCTGCGATCGTTGTGCAACGAGCGACGACGTGAATTGCGGGCCGAGGCCCGCGACCTGGGAACACAGCTGTTTGCGGAGCGCACGCGAACGTTTGGTCGTCAGGTTCGGCAGGATCTTGGCTTTCAACCGCGCGGGAACGACCGAGATCCCGCGATTCTCTCCGTCCCGGCGCCGAACGGCATGTCTCACCAGCGGCCCCAGCTGCGCCTGGCCTGACGAACCCGACGGCAAACGACAATGGCCTCGCTGGAGCTTTACCTGATTCGCCACGGAATCGCGGCCGAACCCGAGACTGGACAATCCGACAACGCCAGGCCGTTGACACCCGAGGGAATCGCGCGTCTTCGTGAGCAAGCTGCCGGCTTGGACGCGCTGGACGCGTGCTTCGACGTGGTGCTGACCAGCCCCCTGCTTCGGGCGCGACAGACCGCAGATGTTTTGGTCGACAACATGTCGAACCGGGCGCCGGTGATCGTCGCGGAGGCACTGGCGCCGGCGGGATCAAGCCAAAGCGTGGTGACCGAATTGGGAAGACATGGTTCCCGATCTCGGATTGCCCTGGTCGGTCACGAGCCTGGCATCGGCGACCTGGCTGCGCATCTGCTGGGCGGGCATGCCCCGATCGGTTTCAAGAAAGGGGCGATTTGCAGGATCGATTTCAGCAGGCCACCGCCCGGGGGGAAGGGTAGCCTTCGCTGGTTCGCGACCCCCAGGATGCTGCGCCTTGCCGGGGGCGGAAGTCGCTGACGGCAATGGTTCGCGACGATGATCGGGGTACCTTGAGCGAGGAACCAACCCCTCGCAGTGAGCCAACGGCCGCCCCGGATGGTCCGGCCCGTTTTCGCCTGGCCCTGTTCAACCAGACCCCACGCACCTGGGTGACGCCCCTGCTGGCGGCGATCAACGTCCTGGTGTTCGTCGTCATGATCGCGGCGGGGGTCGGCATTCTTGCTCCCAGCGTCGACAGTCTGATCGCATGGGGAGCCAACTACGCGCCGCGCACGACGCAGGGGCAGTGGTGGCGCCTGCTGACCAGCGCGTTCATCCATATTGGTGTCTTCCATGTGACGATGAACTTGATCGGACTGTGGCAGATCGGCTTTCTGGTCGAACGACTGCTTGGCAACCGCGCTTTCTTGATCGTCTATCTGTTTTCGGGGCTTTGCGGTTCGATAGCGTCGGTGGCGTGGAATCCGTTCGCGGTTTCCGCCGGGGCTTCGGGCGCCGTCTTCGGCGTGTACGGGGCGCTGTTCGCGTTTCTGATACATCACCGGGGGTCAATCCCGCGCGAGGTGCTGCAGCCACTGCAAAAGAGTGCTGTGTTCTTCGTCGTGCTGAACGTTGTGTATGGGCTTCAGCTGAAAGGCATCGATATGGGTGCCCACATCGGAGGCCTTGTCGGGGGCTTCGGAGCGGCGTTGATCGTGGCACGGCCGCTTGGTGCCGCGCGGACGCCAGGATCAGCCAGGCGGCAGATCATTCTGGCGGCACTGGGCGTGGGCGTTGTGCTGGGCGCATGGGCGTTGCTGCCGCGCGCGGTCGACATCCAGGGGCTGATGACCGACTTTCAGGCCGTCGAGCGCACCGCCATCGACGCGTACAACGGTGCACTGGGCCGGCGACGCGAGGATCAGGTGTCGGACGATGATCTGGCCCGCATCATCGACCAGCAGGTCCTGCCCCCCTGGCACAAGCTCGTGGGACGCTTCCGTGCGATCGGGCGTCTGCCGCGTGATCAGAAAAAACGCATCGACGATCTGGTTCGCTACATGGAGCTGCGCGAACGTGCCTGGAGAACCATGAGCGAGGCGCTTCAGACGAAGGATCAGACCAAGGCCCAGGAGGCCGGGGCACTTCAAAGAGAGGCGGAGGCTCTCCTCAAAGAGCCCACGGACGTGAAGTGAGCAGGAGGGAGCGCGACCCGCCCGGCGGGGTTAGCTGCACCTCAATCCAGAATTGTGCATGATTGCGCCCATGGCTCGGGCACCTGCGGTCAGATCTTCGCTTGGCGCCCTGACAGGCGCGGCACTCCTGGTTGGGGCCGTCGTGTCGGGGTGCGGCCAGACGTCATCGAAGATATTGGAGCGTATCGACGCGGCCACGCCGCCGGGATCCAACTTGCGGATGGACGTATTCGTGGTGCGGTCGGCGACCACATGCGCGATCGGACCCGCGTGCGCCAGCGCATCCGCCGCCCAGTGTTTCACACTTTCGGACGCGACCGGCCCGCGCATCATGTTTGACCCCGACCAGGTTCAGTACGTCCCACAAAACGATCCCAGGCTTGCTGCTGCTACGCGATCGCAATGTTTTCGTCTGGCCCTCAGCGCGGCCGAGGTCGCGTCGGTGCGTGACTTGACGGCGGCTCTGCGAACCCAGGTATTCCAGTTGACGGGTGGCGAGATGAACCTGGATATTCGCCTGCACGACGTGGCCTCGGTGGATACCGAGTTCAGTCGATATGAGGGCGGCGTTTTTCTGTCACCACGGCCGATAACGGCCATCGTGCAGCCCCTTGTCAGTCGCGACACTGATTTCACCTACGTGGTGACGGGATACAGGGATCCGGACACGGGCATCACCCCCACCATGAATGAATGCGCTGGAACGGGAATACCCGTGAACGGGGCGGTCGGATCGGCGTACAGCTGGATAGGACTCTCGAACCGCTGCATCCAGGAAACCGCGTTTCTGAGCACGTTCATGCTTCAGCTGTCTTTTGCCATGAGCGACGTTGTGCAGTTTCCGGACCTCTATGACAGCGCCTATCCGCCTTGTGGCGCGGGCAACCCGGATCCGGCGCTTTGGTTTCCTCGATCTGGAGATTGCACATGGGATCCGGACGCACCGACCTGCGGTCAGGCATTTTGCCCCGACTGGGACACGTTCTATGCCCACATCCTGTCGACGCACTGGCCCCGCGGGCGGATTTTCAACGGCAACTACTGCAGCGACGGACGCATGGACTTCGACGAGACCGCCGTCGACCAAGGCGGCGCCTGCGACCTGATCGGGCGCTGATGCCCGCGTTGTCGTCGCCGCGGGCATCAAGAACGAGGTCTTGTTCCCGGGGGCAGCTCCGTGAGGTCGGCGGTGGTCACCGCTGCGTCGCCATAGCGATCCGCGATTCGGTCCAGCGCCGCGTTTAGTCGCTGGGATCGCTGGGGCATGGGAGCGAACAGGCCAAGCTGGGGGTCGGGTTGGTCGATGTCCTGAACCGATACCCCCGTCAGCCGAATGCGCTGTGCCAGCCGGGCCCGTTCCAGGAGGAGGATGGCGGCGCCGTAGATGGTCTGCCCGTCGTCCGTGGGCGCGCGTAGGGTGGTCCGTCGCGTGAAGTGCGTGAAGTCGGAAAGCTTGATCTTGAGCTGCACCACCCGTCCTCGTAGCCCCGCCCGGCGCAGGCGCCGTCCGACGCGCAGTGCCTGGGCGTGAAGCGCGGCGGATAACTCTCCCGGCTCGCGGTCTTCGTCGAAGGTGTCCTCGGCGCCAATGCTTTTGGCGGCGCGATCGGGGACCACGGGCCTTGGGTCGATTCCCTGGGCCAGATCCCACAACGTTCGCGCACCGGGCAGACGCCGGGTCAACCAATCGGGATCGCGGACCGCCAGTTCGCCGATCGTGTGAACCCCGATCGCCCGCAATGCGGCTTCCGTCTTATGGCCAACGCCCCACAGGCGCGCCACGGGAAGCGGTGCCAGGAACGCGCGCGTGTCGGCAAACGGCACCTCGCGCTGACCGTTCGGCTTTGCGAGATCCGAGGCCATCTTGGCGACGAACTTGACCGACGCGATGCCGGCCGAGGCCGGCAGGTGAAGGTTTCGCGCGATCTGCTCGCGGATGCGCGTCGCGATGGCGGGTGCCTCCCCGAACAGGCGGCGCGAAGCGGTCACGTCCAGAAATGCTTCGTCCAGGGACAGCGGTTCCACCAGTGGTGTCGTGCTCTCGAGGATCGCGAACATCTCCTCGCTGGCGGCAGCGTAGGCTTCGAAGCGCGGCGGGACGACGATCGCGGCGGGTGCCAGTCGCAGCGCCTCCGCCATCGGCATCGCGCTGCGCACGCCGAAGGGGCGGACCTCGTAGGAGGCCGCCAGGACCACGCCCCTGCGGACGTGTCCCCCGACGATCACCGGACGTCCCATCAGTTCGGGACGATCACGCTGCTCGACCGACGCGTAGAACGCGTCCATGTCGACGTGGATGATGGCGCGCGTATCGGGCGGCACGTCGCCTGTCGCATCCGACTCCACCCGCCGGATGCTAGCACCGGTTCGTGGCGGCGACTGACCTGGTGCGCGCCTTCGGGTCTAGAACAGCAGGCCGATGTTTACGTGCAGGACGCCGATCTTCGTGTCGCCCGGACCTGGGTCGAGAGGCCAGGCCCACGCGAAACTGAGATCGCCGATCGGCAGCTTGATGATCAGAGGTGACACGCCGATGCCATGCCGGACCTGTCCCGGTGACAGCCCGTCTAGCGAATCGGCAACCACGCCATTGTCCAGGAAGACGGAGCCGTACCACGGAATACTGATGGGAAACTGCAGATCAAGATTTTGCAGCAGGCGCAGGTTGCCGCCGATCGGCCGGTACTGGACCTGTTGCACGTCGGTGCCGTTCGGAAACGTCACCTCGTCGATGCGCGCGCGGTCCAGCTTGAATCCCCGGATCGTCGTGTCGCCGCCTGCGAAATAGCGCTCGACCTTCGGCAACAATGACTCGCCTTCCATCGGAAATCCCTGGTCGTAGCGAAATCCGTGGCGCAGCGACAGCCACGACAACAAAGGGATCACCACCGTGGATCGCACGCTGGCCTTGATGAACGATACGTCGGCGTACCCGAACGAGAGGCTGCGCGGCGCAATCTCGGTCATCGCCTCGATCTTGAACCCGCGCGTGGGTACCAGCCGGTTGTCCAGGCGCAGCCACTGGACATTGAAGGACATGCTGGCCACGGTGGTTGCCAACGTGATCGATCGCTGTGCTTCGGTGGCTCCCGGCAGCCGCAGCAGGGCTTCGGTGTAGGTCGTGTTTCGCAGGTTGTAGTGAATGCCGGCGTCGACGCCCGGATACATCTCGCGCGCGAAACCGATGGAGCCGCCCCAGGAGCGGATATCACCCAGTCGGATGGTCTCTTGCTGGAAGTATTGCCCCGATACATCGAAGCGAAATAGGGTGCCGAAAAACCGACGATCCAGGAAATTGGCGTTCGCTCTCAGCAGCGCGGCACCGTATGAAACGTTGCTGGTCAGGTTCCATCCGTGACCGAAGAGGTTGCGGTTGTCGTAGCCACCGCGGACGTACCATCCAATAGGAAATGACGAATCCGGTGGCGCTTGTTCGGTGGAAGCGCCGACTCCAAAATGAAGAACGTTGAACTGCTCGTGGCGCTCCTCGACCTCGACGACCATCGGGACGACGGTGTGGCCCGCTTCCTTTCCCGGAAAAGAGATGGGGGCCGCGTTGTTGAACAACTGTAGAAAACTCAGATTGCGTTGCCCGCGTTCGAAGGCGGTTGTGGTCAGATAGTCGCCGGAACGGATCGGGATCTGCTCCAGAATGGTTTCGTCTTTGGTGACAAAATTCCCGCGAACGAAGATGGGACCCACCCGGATGCGCGGACCGGTCTTGATCTTCCAGAGCACGCGGACGGCGTTTCCCTCGCGTTCCACATCGGGTTCGGCGGTGGCGACGACGTAGCCGGCGTCGCCGAGAAGACGCTCGATGCGGCGAGCATCCTCGCGCAGCAGTCCGGGTCGGAAGGCATCGCCAGAGCGCATGGACAGACTCTCGCGGATGAAGGTCGGATGGTAGGGAATGCGGGTCTTGTCGACGCTGCGGAAGTCTTCCGACGCCACGCGAACCAGGGGGCCTTCGTTGATGGTGAAGCGAACGTAGATGGAAGTGGCCTGACGGGCGACGGTCTGTGCGGCTGCAGCGGTCGCACCCACCATTCCGAACGCTTCGCGCGCGGTTGAGACCTCGCCGTGTGCCTGAGCATCCGCGAATCCGCGCGCGCGATAATATTGAACCAGGCGTTCGGCATCCAGTGCGGTCTGCCGGGCCGTCACGTAGCCCCCCGTGCCAAGGCCGATGTAGCCCAGCAACGGAAAGGTCCGCACGGTGACCACCTCGGACAAATCATCGGCTGAAAGAGCCCGATTTCCGACGAACTCGACGGCGCGAACCTTCAGTTGGGGACCCTCGTCGACGACGAAGACCAGGCGCTCCTCGGCCTCGGTGATCTTTTCACGCCGCCACGCGACCCGCGCGAAGAAATACCCCCGGTTCTGGTAGTGCTGCTGAATAGCGTCGGCGCTGACGCCGGCTTCGTAGTCGTCATACGAGCCGCGTTCGTCCAACGTAAGGCGATCTCGAAGGGTGGAAGCCGATTCGCGGCTGTTGCCTTCGAAAGCCACCGCCACGCGTTTGCGTTCGTTGACCTGGATGACAACGGCGACGTTCTTGTTTTTCCGATCGATGCTGCGTTCCGGGTCGAAGGTGCTGCTGGCACGGGCGCCCGGGTAGCCGACGTCACGGTAGCGCTCGGTTACCGTGGCGATGTCGTCGCGCATCCGGCGAACCGTGAAAGGAACCGGACCCGTCCAAAGTTTCCGCCAGTCCAGATGGTGAAACTTGCTCTCGATCTCGGCTGCTGGCAGGGCGGTGTTTCCAATCACCGTCACGGGCCCCACCGGGTAGTCCGGTCCCCGATCGATCCGTATCTTCAGATCGATCGCGGCCTCGGCCGTCGGCGCGGGCACCAGATCGATCCGGACATTGGCGTCGAAATATCCCTCCGAGCGCAGGAACTGAATCAACCGCTCCCGTTCACGTTCGATCGCGGCGTCTCTGTCGGGACCCGGGAGGGGCAGCGCGCGCCCAGGACGGATACTGATTCGCCGTGAGACTTCATCCTGCCGGATGGGCCAGTTTCCACTGACGAAGATGTACCGGACCCGATCGGCCGCACGCAGGTGGATCGCCAGCGCGACGCCGCCGGCGATCGGGCGGACCTCGGCAACGGCGTCAAACCCTATGTTGTCCAGTGCCAGCCGAAGCCGGGGGATGGTCCCGATCGGGGTTCCGATCCGATCGGCCGGTCCCGACTCCACGAACCGGGTTCCTTCGGGAAATGTTCCCCGCAACAGCTGTTCGATAGGAGGGACGCTGTTCGGGGGTACGCCATCGATATCGAAGCGGATGATCCGTGGTGCCGGGGTGTCGGCCAACGGCGGCACGGTCGATGTGGCACCTGATGCGGGCTCTTCCTTGGGATCGGTTGGCGGGGCAACCGTCGGCGCGACGGGGACGGGAGATTCCTTTTCGGCCGTCGGATCTGGGTCGGCGGCACGCGCCAACCCGGCAAGCGCGATCGCGGCTGCCAAGGACATGGCCATGGTTTGGAGCGGACGGTTCAAGATGGGACAGGGTAGGGGAAGAAGGTCACCTTCTTATCGCGAAATCCCATCGGAGTTCTGCGTTCGCGTTGACGGGGGTCTCGTTCAGGCCCGGCTGCTGGGGAAGGACCAGACGCTGCACGCCAGCGCTGACGGTAATGTAGTCCCGAAACCATTGGTCGAATTGCAGGGTCTGCCGCGCGGTTCCCTGAAACCCAAATAGGGCGTCGGCCTGGAATTTCGTATAGCGGCTGATGCGTTTGGTGAGCCGACCCTCGAATCCGTCGGGTCCGACGGTCAGACGAAGCTGCGCTCCCACGGCCCGTTCGAAGGTATCGCCGATGATCGGCTCCATCAGGTTGGCGATGGTGTCGCGCGTAGCCTGGCCAGCGATATCCAGGCCCTTGTTGAAATTGGCCCCCACGGTCGGATTCTGCGTGGTCAAGCGATCGCTGGCTGACGTCGTACGTCCGGTCAGCAGAAGCAACGCGGTCTGGGCGCGATCCAATCCGCTGGCGGTGGACAGATCGATCTGCATCTCGCGCGCGGGGCCGTGGATGTTCATCCTGACCAGGTGTTCGACCCCGGACGCGTCCACGACCGTATTCTGGGCCTCGATTCGAATGTCCGGGGTATCACCGTCGGCCAAGGACTTGGTGTCAACGAAAGTGATGTGATTCACGTTGGGAACCAGGTCGAAATCGCCGCGCAGGGCGGGAATGCGAAAGCGTCCATCGGTCGGACGAACATCTCCCGCCAACTCGGGCTCCGACAGCGTTCCCCCGACGTGCAACGCAACGTCGATGTGGATCTCGGGCGCGATGTTGTTCTGCACCACGAACGCGTCGCCCACCGTGCGTACGGTTAGATCTAGGGGAAGGTCTTCCAGCAGCGGCTTGCCGTAATAGAACGGTCTCACGGCCGATTCATTGACGCGTGGGGAAAGAACCAGATTCGAGATCTTGAAATCCTGGAGATAACGCCCTGACATGATCCGTACATCGCCCGACAACTCGAGCCCGTCGTCCAGGTCGCCGGTTAAATCCAGATCGACCGCTAGATCGTTGATTTCGAAACTGCCGGGGCTGCGGTACGTCAGTTGTTCGCCATGCAAGGGGAAATCGATCTCCCCGATCTCGAACGGCACCAGTCGACGAATTGCCAGTCGACCGGGGCGGACGCCCGACGCGCCAATCAGTAGCTTGCCCTGGTCATCGATCAACACGCGGACATCGCGCAACAACGCACCGGAATTGGTCATCTCGACCACGCCGCTTTGCACCTGAACCAACGTGCCTGTGTCCCGCAGCCGGAACGTGATCGTTCCCAGACCCAACCAGGCCGTCAGCACAGGATTGTCCAGGCGACCTTTGATGTCGGCCTTGATCCGCGCCCGCCCTTGCGCCTCGGAGACCGATTCCCCGGCGACGTAGCCCAACATCCGCGCGCTGATTTCTCCCGCCAGGTGGGCGTCGATGGTTTCCGGGCGAAATCCGGGGCCCAGTTTGATGCGGCCGTCGATCTGTGTGGTCGCCCCGTCCAGGACAATGGCCAGCTTTTGGACCTCGGCTCCGTCGGGATCGAGGGCGATCGCACCTTTGGCGATGACGATGTCGGTCTCGAAATCCTTGGGACGAAGGTGAATCGGATCGCGGATGGCCAGTTGGCCCCGCAATACGGGCTTTTCCAACGTGCCACCGGCCTGCAGTCGAACGTCCAGATCTCCGGCGATCTTGTCGACGACTCCGCGCACGAAAGGTTGCAGCAACTCCAGGTCTAGATGACCTTCGATCGTTCCGTCGACCTTTTGTCCATCAAGCACCCCGCGCGCGCGCAAATCGCCCCCGGCCGTCGCTAGATGTGTTTCATCCAGCGTCATCTTGTCGCCGGCGACCTGAACGTGAACGGGCTTGCGCGCCGCGATCTCCACGCGGCGGGTGGTCGCCTCGCCGGGGGCGGCTTCTATCGCGCGCGCCAGGGAGACCCAAAGTTCACTGAGAAGGACGTCCGCCAACAGCGGTTGGCCGGGTCTGATGTCGACATCAACGCGGCCCGAAACCAGACCCTTGCCGTCGCCGAGCGCGTCAAGTTCGGGGATCAGAGATTCCAAGATCAGCTTGTTAAACGACAGAGTCGCGCGCACCGCTGTTCCAAGCGACTTCTGCGCCACGTGGGCGTCCACGTGAAACCGATCGAACAGGTCGCCTTTCACGATCAGGGCCAGGATCGCTGTGGGATCCGCCGCGTCGTCCGGCTGGATGTCGATCTGCCCGTTGCCAAGAGCAATGCCACGCGCGCTGACGCCGGACAGCCGAACGGTGCCGGCTAGGCGGGGGTGTTCAGCCGACCCTCCAACATGCAGCTTGGCGCCGATGGTTCCCTTGATATCGAAGCCCGCGTCGGCCACGCCAGGTAGGCCCGCCAGTCCCAGCCCGTCCAACTCGATGTCGAGGGCCAGTGTTCCGTCCAGACCCGCCTTACCGGTTACGTTGATTGTGCCACCCGCGTGGCGCGCGACCCGCAGTTGCTTGACGATGACGGTTCGACCATCCAGTGCCAGATCGACCGGACCCAAGGTGATGGCGTGCCCGGCCACCGTCAGTGCCTGGCGGCCCGGCATCCTCACGGTACCCGCCAGCGCGTCGACGGGACCCTGCACGTGCGCGTCCAGCGACAAGCGGCCCGATGCCAGATCGGTGTCGTCACCCAGTGCCGCGGCGACGTCGATGTCGTGGAGACCAAGATCGACGTCGGCGATAGGTACCTTCAACATACGGCGCGTCGATTTCTCGTACAGGCGCACCGTACCGCGCGCGTCGATGCGTCCACCGAACAAACTTCCAGACAGATCATTCAGACGCGCAACGCCGGCCTCCAGGCCGAATTTCGCGCGCACCTCGGGCATCAGGCGTTTCCCCAGGCCAAGTCCGGTCACGGTGGCGTTGCCGGATGCCGTGGGTGAGGCGATTGGTCCGTCCACGCGCGCGACCACGCGGGCGGTCTTGCCCACGGGCGGTAAGCCAAGCGACCGAAGGACCCGCGCCAGATCGGACGCGGCCACGTCCAGGGTCAGCCCGACGATCTGTTTTGCCAACTTCACCTCTCCCGAGGCGGTGGCCTTGGCACCCGGCACCTCCACTGTCAGTCCGGCGGTCTTCACGCGCGCCGGGGAAACCGCCGCCTCGCCGTGCACCCGGATTGTGCGCGGCAGACCGCCCGCGCGTCGACGATCAAGGCGAAGGTCCAAACGCTTGACGCTGACCGTCTGGCCGGCGGGGCCCAGATCGACGTCCGCGTGCAGCCGCCCGGTCAGATGTCCGCCGGCAAGCGGTTGCGCGGCCGGAGGCACGTACGAATCGGTTGTGAAGCCGTCCAGGCCCAAGTCCGCGGCCAGTTTCAGTGTGGTCGCGTCCAGCGTCGCGCCCAGGGTCAGTCGTCCACCTCCAGGCGCGGCGAAGCCGAAGTCGCGCACGGACACCCGCATGGCTTCACCATCGAAACCCAACCCAAATCCCACGCCCAGCGCGCGGTACGGCGCGTACGCCACGTCCAGTCCCGCGAACTGGGCAGATACTTTCATCTTCGCGAATGTGTCGGTCAGGTCGGCCACCGCGGTCGCGCCGTCACCGGCCAGCACCAGACCTTCGATCTTCTTGCCGGCGACGACCTGATTGAACGCGTCCACGGCATCGGTGAACTCGGCGTGCATGGCGATGCCGGGGATGGACGTGGCGCCGTAAATTCCAGTGAAGTAGCCCTTGCCCACCAATGCCGTCTTCCCGGTTTTCGCCTCGCGCAGATCCAGGAAGATGTCGTCCGCGCGATCCTGCGTCGTGGACACGCGATTGATGACCACCTTGTCGAACGGCAGCAGGTTGTCGTCCAGGATCCGCAACCAGCCACCCCCCTCGGCGACCACCGGGCCGGCGTCGAATCCGAAGATAGGATGTTTCGGGTCGACGCCCGACTGAATCAGGGACGCGGTGGCGCGCGCGTGACGCAATTCCAGTCCCCAGCTGCCGGGAAAGTCGAAGATCGCGTTCAGGTCGCCAAGCTCGGCGTTGACGATGTGAAAAAAACTGCCCGGTCCCTGGGGTTCCTTCCTGGGGCCGGGGGGCGGTGGGGGCGCGGGGTGTTTCGATTCCAGCGCGGCCAAAAAACCAATTCCGGTCCCGTCGGTCATCTGCGCGAATCGCCACGTGGCCTTGCCGACCTTCAGATCGTGGATCGAGAAACTCCCGGCGATCAGCGTGCGCAACTTCACGCGCGCTTCCAGGTGGGGGACGTCCAAAACCACCGTTCCTTCGGGATCGATGATGCGCAGACCGTCCAGGCTGATCGGGCTAGGGGCGTCGGTGACGATGTCGACCAGCGCCCGCAGGCTCCAACCGATGCCGCCGATCATCAATTTGCCGCGGTTTTCGGGCAACGTGGCCTGGACGATTCCCCCCAGCGCGGCTCCCTGCAACACGACCGACGCAGCCAGCACGCCGGTGACCACCAGGGCCAGCAGGCCGACCAGTGCGAAGGCAATGACTTTACCGACCCGGGATCGAGACACGTCGCCCACCAATGTGCCATTCTTCGGCACCCGTCTCCAGAAGGGCGACAGACATATGATCGATAGTTCGAACGCGTCCCCGGCGCCCGGTCCCCCCAAACCGAGCCTGTACGTGGTGGACGCCTTCAATTTCCTGTTCCGCGCCTTCCACGCGATGCCCCCCCTGGTCACCAGCAAGGGGATCCCGACCGGGGCTGTGTACGGGCTTTGCAACATGCTTCTGCGGATCGAGCGCGAACAGAAACCCACCCACCTGTGCGCCGTGTTCGACGCCCCGGGCGGGAACTTCCGGCATCAGCTGTACCCGGGGTACAAGGCGCACCGACCTCCGATGCCCCCGGAACTGGCCGCCCAGGTCGAGCTGGTTCACGACGTGATCGACGCCTTTGGTATCCAGAGACTGGCAGTGCCCGGGTTCGAGGCAGACGATGTCATCGCGACGGTGGCGCGGCTGGCGGCGGGGGCCGGGATGGACGTCGTCATTTGTTCGTCGGACAAGGACTTGATGCAGCTGTGCTGCGACGGGATCCGGGTCCTCGACACGATGAAGAACCGCATGCTGGGGCCGCCCGAGGTGCTTGAGAAATTCGGCGTTCCGCCCGACCTCGTGGGTGACGTCCTGGCCCTGACCGGCGATTCCGTCGACAACGTTCCCGGCGTCGAGGGCATCGGACCCAAAACCGCGGCCGAGCTGGTCAACCGGTACGGCTCCCTGTCGGAGCTTCTGGCACACGCCGGCGAGGTTAAGGGAAAGCGTGGCATGGCCCTGGTCGCGGCGCGCGACGCCGTTCTGCTGTCGCGCGAACTGGTGCGCCTGCGCGACGACGTTCCGCTGCCAAAAAACCTGTCCGAGCTTCACCGCATCGATCCCGACCGCGATCGGTTGCGAGCGCTGTTTCGACAGCTCGAGTTCACGCGCCTGGTCGAACCGGAGTCTTCGAAGCCCGCGCCAGGAAGGGCCGCGCCGAAAATGCCCGACACGGGAACACCGGACGCGGGCTCGGCGACCATGGATGCGGCCGTGAAGGGAACTCCGTTCGAGGAACCGGCACCGGTGGAGACTGATCCGATCCGCGAGGCCGTCATCGAAGCGCCCCCCGATCCCGAGATCGTGACGGACGACGCGACCGTCACCGCCTTGGCCGTCGCGCTTGCCGAGGCCGGTGCCTTCGGTTTTGCGGCGCTTTGGGACGGCCCATCGTCGGTGCGTGCCGCGATCGTGGGGCTGGGGTTCGCGCTTCCGGGGGGCCGGCGAATCTACTTGCCGTTGGGCCACCGCTATCTGGGTGCGCCGCTCTCCCTCAGAGCAGGGGACGCCCTTCGGCACCTCGGACCCATCTTCTCGGATCCGGGGATCAAGAAACGTGTTCACGACGCCAAGACCCTGCAGGTGCTTTTACGCCGACACGACATCGCGCTTTGCGGTGTCGACGCGGACGCCATGCTGGCCGCGTACCTTCTGGATGCCTCACGCACGAAGTACGACGTCGACATCCTGGCCCAATCCGCCGGGATCGGGGACGTCGCGGCCCGGTCCGCGTGGTTGGGCTCGGGCAAAGGAACCAGGACGCCTTCCGACGTCACCGTGGACGAAGCGGGCCGCCGGCTTGCCGCCGAGGCCTCCGCCGCGTTGACTCTCGCCGCGGGACAAGCGGCCGCACTGACCAAGGGCAGTCTGGCCGGTCTCTATCGCGATCTCGAACTGCCTCTCGCGGAGGTTCTGGCCAAGATCGAATGCCGGGGTATCCAGCTCAACAGCGACTACTTGCGCGAACTGGGCCAGGAAGTGGGGACGTCGCTGCTAAGGCTGGAGGCAGAAATTCATGGCCTTACGGGGATGTCCTTCAACATAAACTCGAACAAACAGTTGGCCGACGTGCTGTTCGGAAAGCTGTCGTTGCCGGTGATTCGGAAGACCAAGACCGGCGCATCGACCGACGCGGATACGCTGGAAGAACTGGCGGCGCTGCATCCGGTGCCTGCCAAGATCGTCGAGTATCGCGGCCTGATGAAACTGAAAGGCACGTACATCGACGCGTTGCCCGCGCTGGTGAATCCCGACACCGGCCGCCTGCACACGTCATTTAACCAGGCCGTGGCCGCCACCGGCCGGCTGTCGTCCAGTGATCCGAACCTACAGAACATTCCGATCCGCACCGAACTGGGCCGCCGGATTCGAACCGCGTTCGTCGCGAAACCCGGGACGTTGTTGGTGTCCGCCGATTATTCTCAGATCGAACTCAGGGTGCTGGCGCATTTCTCCGAAGATCCCGCGTTCGTCGAGGCGTTTCGCTCGGGCCAGGATATTCATCTGCGCACCGCAGCCGAGGTGTTCGGCGTGCCGCCGGAGTCCGTCGGCGCGGATCACCGGCGCATCGCCAAGGCCATCAATTTCGGGCTGGTCTTTGGGCAAACCGACTTCGGCCTGGCGCAGGCCCTGCGCATTCCGCGCTCCCAGGCCAAGGCCTACATTCAAAGCTACTTTCAACGTTATGCCGGCGTTCGGGCGTACATGGATCGCGCCATCGCGGAGGCGCGGGCGACCGGCGAGGTCACGACTTTGCTCGGTCGCCGGCGCCCCCTGCCCGAAATTCGATCGTCGCGCGCCCAGGACAGAAACTACGCCGAACGGATCGCGCGCAACACGCCGATCCAGGGCAGCGCGGCCGACCTGCTGAAGCTGGCGATGATCCGCGTCGACCATGGCATCGAATCTGGCACCGCGGCAGCCGCCGGCGCGGAGCTGTTGCTGACCGTGCACGATGAATTGGTATTCGAGATTCCGACCGACCGCGTCGCTGTGTTTTCGGCCTGGGTCAAGGCAGAGATGGAGTCAGTCTTCACCCTGAACGTCCCATTGGTCGTCGATGTCGGCGCCGGGCAGACCTGGGGCGAGGCGCACCACTGAACGGCCGAAAGACGTCGTCTGTCGCGGGACCCGCGGCCGCGATATATGATTGCGTGGTTATGTTCACGCGTGCGTTGCCGTGTGCGCTTTGTCTGCTTGCGATCGTCTGTGTCGGGGGCGGATGCCGTTCGCGCCAGGTGCGTGGAGTTCAATCGGCGGCCGTGCCGCTGATCGCCGCCGTTCCTCCCAGCACCATCGCGGCCACCAAAACCGATGAGGCGGCGGAGCGCGTCTTGCGTCGCTGTTTCCCGGAGCGGCCGGTTTGGACGGATGCCATGGTGTCCGAACTGCTTGATCGGGCCGGGGTGCTGTTCGAAAGCGACGATTTCGACGGCGCGTTGGCGTGTGCCGAGGAGGCGACACGGGCAGCCCCGCGTTCCGTGGAGGCCCACCACGATCGTGCCGCCGCGTTTCTTCATCTGGGGCGCCTCGACGAGGCGCGTGACGCCCTGGCCATGGCCCTCGCGCTGGATCCCGACGATCCACAAACGCTCGAGGCCAGTGCCGATTTCTATGTCAACCAGCTTCCTCCGTCGGCGGATCGTTCAGCCATTGGTCTTGAACAAGCGCGTCGTGGCTTCCGGCGCGCAGCGGGACGGGATCGCGTGCGTGCGGGGCGTTTGGCGTTGCTGGAAGGGCAGGCACTGATCGATCTTGGACGAGCGGAAGAGGCGGTTCGCCGCCTGGACGCGGCGCTGGTTCTGGTACCGCATCTGACCGGCGCCCGCTACGAAAAGGGGGTCGCCCAGTTCGAGCTTTGTCGCTTCGCGGAGGCACGTCGCACCTTTCAAAAAGTCCTGGAGGGGACGCCCGATCACGCGCATGCGCGCTATCACCTCGGGTTGATCGAAGAGCGCGACGGTGACGTCAGCGCGGCCGAGAAAGAGTTCGCCGAGGCCTCCGCGGAGGATCCGGGAGCGTTTCCGTCGCCACTGGTCTTGTCGGCGGGGGACTTCGACGGACGCGTCAGGAGGGTGCTCGCCAGCCTGGCCGAGGACGTCCGGTCCGACATCGGGCACGCCAGCCTCGAAACGGCGGAACTGCCCGCACTGGACGATCTGGTGGCCGAGAAGCCACCCTTGTCTCCCACGATCTTGGGTCTGTTCAGGGGGCTGCCGCTCAACTGGACCGGCGATGCCGATCGACGTCCCCAGGCCGGTCGAATCGCCAAAGGGAAGGCCCGCGGCTGGTCCAGTTCCGACATGGGCCCGGCGACCGGGCTTGGGGCTGAAAGGGCACCTGAGCCCGCCAACGCAGAAACGGCGTGCGTTTCACCCCAGCGGACAATTGTGCTCTATAGCCGCAACCTGTTGCGGTCCATCCGGGACCTGACAGACTTGGACGAGGCAATCAAGCGCACCCTGCTGCACGAGGTCGGTCACCTTCGCGGCGAAGATGACGGGTCGCTGCGCGACCGCGGGCTTGAGTAAACACGAACCAGTAGAGAACCGAGGCGGAGCGGCTACTTCTTACCGCCCTTTTCGGCGTCGATCCGTATCCCGCCCACCTTCTCGGCCGGCTTGCCTTCCAGTTTAATGTCCTGGGCATCCGGGGGCAGAACGGCGTTTCCTTCCGAAATCACCGCGCCCTGCGCGTCGACGAACTTCTTGTGGATCAGCAGGCCATCGGAAGCCGCGAACCCGCCAATCGAGTTGATCGCGAAGTTACCGGTGACCACGTATTGCTCACCCGTCTTGGCGACCAGGGGTTTCGGTTTGCCCGTCTTCCAGTCCTTGATTGGGTAATCGGCCACCAGCATCGCGTGTTCCAGTTTGGTGGTGGCGGTATCTCCGATGAAGAAATGCGGCTGGTCGCAGGGGCGGCAACCACCAGTCATCTTCGGCTGCTCCACCGGGGCGGGGGGCGCTCCCGCCTTGGATGCCTTGGCCGCCGCCTTGGACGCCTTCATCTTCTCTTTCTTATTCTTGGCTGCCAGATCGTCGTTGCACTTCCGCTGCTCGGCTGGGCATTCGTAAATCTGCAGCAGGTAAGCTTTGACCTGAACGTCTTTGTCCAGGTACTGCTTCACCTTCTTGCGCAACCCGTACACCGACATCTCGCCGGTCGGATACTGCTCGGGCGCGTTGGTGATGTTGAAATTCGGCTGCGGAGGTAGGTCCACCTTGATGGGAGGCAACTCCTGGCCGCTTCCTTGCGCGAAGGCACGGCCTGCCGAGAACGGCATCAGCAACGCCAGCGCCAGCGGCACCATCAGGTGATATATAGCCGGCCGTGTTCGCGTCGCTTCAGCGCTTCCGCGCGGAACACTTGTCAGGCCTTGGTTGTCAGACACCAGGGAGTGGGATCCGAGTCGTTTCATGAAGCGCGTCTCCTCGGCAGCGGGTTGCAAAGAGCGTGACCTGAATAGCACGCGGGTTTTCCGGTCGCAAGACGGGATTCCCCTAGTGTTGGCACTGCTTGTCGTCGGACTTGGCACGCTGTTGGCCCCGGGATGTCGTCAGCGGGGGGGACCGGCCAATGCGATTGAAGGAGGGGTGGGGGACACCGCGCGCATCGGCGAGTTCCTGCCGCAGCGGAAACCGCCGCCCCTGCCGCCGCCGCTGCCGATTCCCGAGGAGGTGCTTCCCGCACCGGCAATGCGTCGTGGTGGTGCGCTGCGCGTCAGTCTGGACACCGAGCCTTCCCACCTGAATCCGCTTGCCGATCCTGACGCGGCAGCGCTGCAGGTCGTGACTGGTCTTGTCTATGAAACCTTGCTCGAGTGTCCGTCACCCGGTATGGCGGGCGGATACCGTTCCGTGTTGGCCGAAAGTTGGGACGTTTCTCCCGACGGACTGCGGATTTCGCTGGGCCTTCGACCAGGAATCAAGTGGCATGACGGGCACGGTTTTGGCGTTCTCGATGTGCAGGCGACTCTTGAGCCACTGCTGCTGGCGAGAAGTACGGCGGGGACGATCATGCGCGAGTCGCTCCAGGACGTCGCGAGCATCGAGATCGCCGCTGGTCGAAGCGTTCGCTTCCTGCTGAAGCGGCCGTCGGATCTGGTGCTGCGGGCCCTGTGTGACGTTCCGATACTGCCGGATCATCTTTTGCGCGGTGCCGGTTCGGATCCCGCTGCATTGGCCAAGCAACCTGTGGGCACGGGGCCGTTTCGTTTCGGAGGGTGGGATCGGGGCAAGCGCATCAAGCTCACGGCGTCGCCAGGTTATTGGGGCGAGCGTTCGTCTCTAGATGAGATCACTTTCGAGATCGATCTGGACGGGGCCCGGGCCCTGACGCGCACCCGTCGAGGAGAGGTAGATATTCTTCCGCGCGTGATGACGGCACACTATCCCGAACAGGTCGATCCCGTCACGCTTCACGGCACGATGTCGCTGGGACGTTTGCGTCCCGATCGCTGGGCCTATGTTGCCGTCAACCACCGGCGGGCGCCTCTGGGCGATCCAAGGTTTCGGCGCGCGCTTTCCGCGTTGTGGGACCGCGAGGCTTTCGCGCGCGATCTGCATCAGGGGTTGGCGCATCCCATTGGCGCGCCGCCGTTCGCGAATCGGGCGGCTCCCGCCGGAGGACGCGATCGCGCCGGCGCCCAAATGGAGGCTGCCGGTTATCGGGATACCAACGACGATGGTGTGCGCGACCTGGGGGGTAAGCCGATTCGCCATTCGTTGCTGGTGGCATCTGGTGGTCGCGGTGCGGCCATCGAAGCCCATGCGTTCGTCTTCGAGGCACGCAAGGCTGGACTGCTGGTGGACCTGGTCTCGGTCGACGCCGCGACACTGCTGGGACGCCTTCGCAAGGGGGACTTCGATCTGGCGTTGATGTTGTGGGAGGGCCGCCCCGATGAGGATCCCAGCCTGCTGTTTGGTTCGACCGGACCGTTTGGTGTCTCGGGCTATCGATCGTCGGAGACGGAAACGACCCTGGATGCCCTTCGACAGGCGTCCGGAGCCGTGCGCCGCCGCCCGCTTCTGGATGCGTTAGGCGTCCTGCTGGAGCGAGATCAGCCGGTGCTTTTTCTCTATCGGTTCGACGTGCCCGCATTGGTCGCGCGCCGGGTTCATGGCCTCGCGGCCGTCGGTGGCCGGCTAGACATGCGAAGGGTCTGGGTGGATCCGTGATGGGGGCCGGTGCCGCGGTCTTATCGTATGGGCTGCTCATCGCGGCGCGAATTGTGGCGGCGCCACCTACCGTGGTCGCTCCCTCGGGGCCGCCTGTCTCGGGGGCCGCGGCCGTGCCGCCTGCGGCAACCGTCTGCTTGCCCGCAGCGCCGGTGGTGGGCCTCGGCGTCGTGGATCCGTTTCATGTGCCCCCCCCGGCGGCCACCCAGTTGAACGCCGATGGAAAGGTTCTCTATCGCCAGGGGCGCTGGGACGAAGCCCGGGCGAAGTACCGCGCCGCCGAAGCCGCCGATCCCGATTTTCTGGCGCCGGCGCTGAACGTTGCCTGTTCCTTCGTGCGCCAGGAACGTTTTGGCGAGGCCATCGCCGAAGTGTTGCGCCTTCTCGATCGTGCATTTTTGCCCTGGAGCGAGGAAGTGCTCTCCGCTGCCGATCTGGGCGCGTTGAAAGTTCGGCCCGAGGGAAAGCAGCTGCGGACGGTCTTGTCGGAAGGTCGTTTTCGTTGGGCCGAGGGGCTTCAAGGTGACGTGATTCTTGTGGCCCGCACGCGGGCGCCATTGAAATTGGGAACACCGGGGACGGCCGAAGCGGCGCTGGTGCTGGGCCCTCGACAGGAAATCTTCGCGTGGTCTCCCCGTACCCGCCGTTATCGACAGTTGACCAGCGAAGAGGGGCGTGTCTTGGCGGTGGCTCGCTCGTCCGACGGCCGCCGGATTTCGTATGCCACGGCGGAGAAACTGATCCGCGGGCCAGGAAGCGGCGTTGCCTTGCGCGGTGTCGTGCTCAAGGAACTGGAACTGGGCACGCTGTCTGCGCTCGGTCGCGGGATATTGCAAGGTGACGTGCGGAGTCTTCAGGTCTTGACCGTTGGTACCGGTTTCGCCTACCGGATCGAACGCGCGACGGGCTTCGTGACGTATCGCTTCAAGGATGGCGGGCTCGAACCATCCGCGGTGCCGCGGAAACTCTCTGCCGCTGTTTCGCTAACTGGGCACGGGGTGGCGAAGGGCGTCGCGGCTATTCCCTTGCCGGGTGGTTGCGAGGGAACAGCCCGCGACGTACGTGACGCCAACGCTGTCGCGACGGTGTGGGTCCGGGGCAAGGGCAGGGGGCCCGAAATCACGATCGGCGGGCCTTTCGGCGCTGGGTTGACTGGCCTGCCGATTCCCTGAAAACGGTGGAAAATTTGCGGGATCGCCCACATGACGCACGGGGAACGTGCGCCACGCTGCGTTAGCGACAAATGCGCGCGCTTACAACGTCAATACACGGGTGATAGGGTCGGCGCATGGATAGCCGGCCATGGTGGAAGACGCTGCTTCACATCGGAGGCAAGGGCGTGGTCGAGGCTGGAGCGTCGTCCGTCCTCAAGGCGATTGGTGCCGCAGTGTTAGGGATATCCGGCGTCGGTACACTGGTCGCCGCAGTCAAACTGCACTGGGACGCGCTTCTCTGGTCACTGGCGGCAATGGCAGTCATGGCCGCACTGCTGTTCTTCTGGAATCGCCATATCAACGGAATGGCGGCAATGGCCAAGGCCAGAGCTAACGGCTTGGGGCCGGGAGAAGCATCAGCGGTAACCACGTCGCAAAGCCCGACTGGACTACCAGGGCAGGAAAAACCGCCGGAGGCCGTTCGGGTTGACGGCTACGTTCAAGCCCCGACTATCGAATACATCGACGCCGATACCGTCTTGGACTGCAAATGCGTGATCGACTTTTCTGGAAATGGCCTCGCATCGGCGCCATCTCCGGCAACTCTTAGGCTGACGGATACCAACGAGAACTTGATCGCGCTGCTGGAGACGAAGGCCACCGATATGTCCAGCCATGTCACGTACACAGGAAAGGCAGTTCCAGCCTCAATCAACAATCCGCTGATCAGCTACATGGGTCCCGTCGACACAGCCTGGGGAAAGCACAAGCCAGGCACTCAACGGCTGGAGGTGGACATACGGCTACCCATGCAGCCACACCTTGGCAGTCACCTGAAATCTGGCGTCAGGCTCGACTTTGAGGGCAACCCTAACGGGGCATACCGACGGTTCACGATCGAACTCAAGCGGACAATGCCATTGCGACCTCCCGAGGTCGCCGAGGCGCCGTCGGGCGTAGAGATCAAACGGATAAAGGGTGGACCCATACGTGCCAAGGCTATCGGCATCATTCGTGCGCCGGAGATTAGCTACGTGCCGCCGTTTCCAAATGATCCTCTTGTCGAGTTCTCCTGCAATTGCCGCGTCGATTTCTCTGGTTTCGTCGACGGTGCGAAATCGTCACCGGGAACGCTCCGACTGATGGACAGCGGCGGGCACAAAGAACTAGCGATTCTCTCTGCCGAAGCCTCCAAGGACTGCCCAGATCACGTGCTCTACACAGGGAGGGGACGCTGGAGCGCTTTGGTTGCTGCGATTACAGGGACCCTGCAATTGGGAACAGGACCCGACGGAAAGAAGACGGGGGCGGCTGCCATCGGAGACATAGAGCAAATGTACGCCGATCAACTTGAGAATCATCCACCCCAGATGGCGCTACCGTGCAATGTCGAAATTCACCTCCCTGTCGAGCCCGAAAGAGAGAAGCACGAGAAAAAGAAGGTGGTTCTTGATTTCGAATCAGTCGGCCAGGACCGAGCGAAGTTCACGGTCTTGATCCCGCGATTCGTTGTCACGTTCCGCGACGCGGCTACTTCTTCGTCGGTGAAATTCCCATCAACGCCGCCACCGCTTCCGTGAACTTCAATGGGTGAAGCGAGACAGGTGGATCCGAAACACGAGGCTTACCGGCCTTCGCCTTCGGTTTCGTCGTCTTTGTCTTCTTGCCTGGCACGACATGAACCTACGCGGGGCCCATCAGTCCTGCAACGAAGGGATACCGTCGGCGATCTTGCGCAGCGTG
>JANOJB010000213.1:0-18991 GCA_031407985.1 Pseudomonadota bacterium
CGTCGGGGCGATCCGCGCGCGCGTCAATCAGGGCCGCGACCTCCAACGAATCCGGCGACGTGGGATCCTCGGCAATCAGGCGCTCTGACCACTCCCGCGACCGCGGTCCGGCGGCGGTGAGATCCGGAAAGGCTTCCACCAACGGCAGGAGCCTCCGCGCCAGGGTCGGACCACCGAACAGACGATCGCCGGCCGCGGGTTCAACCACCGTGATTCTCGAAGCGGGGGGGCTGGCCCCCGCGCCCACGGCACGCTCGGTCCCGAATGACTGGGGGGCATCCACGACGAACGTCGCCGCCGCCGGCATCGATGCGATGCGGGACGCAAGCTCGGGCGGGCCGTACACCCGAGCCGCCGTCCACGCCCGTCGCAGAACCCGTGGCTGCGCGCCGCCACCCGCAAGGTACGCGATCGTGAAAGGTGCCAGCGCCCTTTCAGGGAGATCCGCGAGCGCACGTTCCAGGACCTCCTGGTCAAGATCCGCCGGCGAGGCGCCCCACGCGGCGCGTAGGCGAAACACCATGCGATCGGCGCCCAGACGTTCCGCCTGGCGATACTCTTCCTCGGCGCGGGCGTTTTCCCCCAGCGCCAACCACAGATCCCCCGCCGAGCGCCGCGCCGAGCGAACGGCCGGAGCAAGCGCCCTCGCCCGCGAGGGATCCAGGAGGATCAGGTGATTCAAATCCTCGGCCAGCGGAATCGGACGGCGCAACACGGCCCAGTCGCGCGCACGTTCCTTCAGGAGATCGCCGAGCCGTTTCGTTTCCTGTGTGCGCAGCGCACCCCGTCCCTCCAGTGCCAGGAGTTCAGCCAGCTCGATCACCTTCTCGCCGGCCTTCTGTGCGTCAAGCACCTTGCGGCGGTGATCGGCCACGGTTTCGGCGCGGCTGGTAGACGGGATCGACGGTCTTCCATCCAGTGGCTCGCCCAGAAACCAGGGCGCGCCCGCGCATCCACAGAAGGTCGCCACGGCCAAGGCCGTCAACCAACCCGCCGCGACGATCAGCGTCCCCCTTACCAATCACGCCTCCCCGGAGCGAAGGCGACCGCGAACGTAGCGCCGCCCGCCAGCGCACCCGACAGCGCGGCAATCGTCAGCGCTCCGATCGGCACCGCGGCAATCGCCGGTACCACGACCAGCGCTGCCCCAAAGCAGAGCGCCACCGGCCACCACCTGAGCGCGGCGAATCCGCCCACCGCCGCCAGCAACAGCGCGGTCAGCGCCGCGGACAGCAGAATCCCGATTCCCATCCGCGGCAACCAGGCGGCCGAAAGGGCCCGATCGCTGGGAGCGCCACCGACGGGAACCGCGTCCAGCAGGAACGCACCCGGAGAATGGCGGGCGACCGGCATGCCGACGATGGGTCCCATGGCCTCTAGAGTAGCGTGCCGGACCTCTTCGGACAGTACCCCCTCCGTCGGCAATTCGGCCCCATACAGAACGTCGTTGAAATTGATGCGCGCGTTGTGACGCCGCCTTAATCCGATCAGGCGGCGTTGCAGTTCGCCCGCGCGCCCATCCAGCGCGGCGCGCGACAGCCGCCTTCCCCACAACACCCGCAAGGGATCCAGCACGTCGGCAACACTGGCATCGAAGGGCTGAACGAAAAGCGCGTTGGCCAGCCGCTGGCGGTCGGTAGGCCGGGGCAATCCGACATGAGATTCGGCGACCGCCACATCCTCGACAAAGTCGCTCACTTCCTGCGCGATCTCCCCTTTCAATTTGGCGGGATCCACGGTCGGGACCAGGGCCGACCGTCGCATCGCACGATCGATCGCGCCGGCCTCGTCAGGGTTGAGATTTCGCCCCGAGCGGGCACAGATCCGCAACACACGCTCGCGGGCGTCGCTGGCCAGAATCCCACGACCGAGCGCCCGTGTCGCGGGAGCGGTCCTGCGGTCCGAAAGGTCGACGCGCAGCAACGCCGGCCGGTGATCCTGGACAAGGTAGTCCTCCAAGTGCTGAAGGACGGTCAGCCTGTCGACGCCCGATTCCTCATCCAGGCGAACGCCTATCAGCGCTTCACGGTGGTCCGCCCCCAACCCCAAACGGACGGCGGAATCGTCGCGGGCGCGCGCCAAAATCGCCTGAATCACAGGTAGCGCCGATGGAATCCCCGCTACCTCTTCACCGGCCACGGGCACGGCGAAGAACAAATCGGCGATCGACCAGGCATGCGCCACGCCGGGCTCGGCCCGCAGAAAATCCGTCAGGCGGCGGATCTCGCGCATCACGACCGGTTGCTCCAGATCACCCCTAACGTCGACGAAAAACACCGACGTCTCCCGCCACAACTGGGTGCCCAGGAACAGGCCCCGCCAGCTTGCCGCCACCACGCCCAGCAGCGCGATCGACGGCAGCAGGATGATCAGCGGCGCCCGCACACGCACGGTTTCCCACTGGGTTCCCGGGCGCCTTCTGCCGACCGCCCGCACGATGAAAACCGTCACCAGAAACAGAATCGCCGCGCCCAGGCCCGCGCCGACGGCAGCCCTTCGCAGGGGCGCGACGGGGGCCAGCATCGCCGGCGCCGCCGCGGCGACGCCGATCGCCAGGGCCGCGAACAGTGCGCGCGCCGTCGTTGGGCGACTCCACAATGCCGCCGCCAGCGTCGACGGCAACATCACCAACGCCAACAGCAGGAATGGCAACCAGGGCGCGAACGGCCGCGGTTCGCGATCGGGGCGAGGCCACAGCGGCGTGGCCGGTACCCCACCGCTCAACAGAACCAGGCCCGACGACGCAGCCGCGGCCTCGATCGCGCCTCGCACCTGGGGCAGATTGTCCGCGTCGATCAGCAGGCGAATTTCGGTCCCGTCGCGCGACAAGAACCAGCCAATGGCGTCGGACCTTCGGATCAACCGTTGCCGGGCCAACTCGTTGGCGTCGTCGTCGGAGCCTCCCGCTAGAAGCGGCCCCGACCAGACGCGGCCCGCCCCATCCACGCCCAGCGCCAGGAGACCGCCCGGACCGACGACCTTGCGCACCCCGGGAATCGCGGCGATGCGTGCCTCGGCCCGCGCCATCGCCTGGCGATTTTGGGCGGTGAAAGCGTTGTTGACCTGCAGGGCCAGCTCGAACCGCGCGCCAAGGTCGAAACGCAGCGCCACCTCGCGGCCGCGCTGGGCCGCGACGCTTTCCGGTGGTGCAAAACCGACGAGGTCGACGGTGTCCGGACCGTAGCCCGCCGATGCGCGCGCCGCCGCACCAAACGTCCCAACAACCACCAGCGTGGCCACCAAGATCCGCGACGACGCCGGGGTGGCCACGGTCGTCCGTCAGCGCAAGAAGGTCGCTGCCTGGGCAACCGCGACGCAGCGTTCAACCTGCGATTCGGTCAGGATTCGCGCGTCGATCAGCATTTCCAGCTCACGCCTCAGGTGGGTGTTCAACAAGTACGGTCCATCGGTATTGATGGTAAACCGCACGCCCGCAGCGTCGAAAATACCCAGCGCCGTTCCCAGTTCCTCCAGATTCGCCACCGCGCGCGTCCTCAGGTTGGAACTGGGGCAAATCTCCAGCACGCAACCCGCCTCCGCCAATTTTCGGACCGCCTCGGGACTGGCCGCCGCCGCGACGCCGTGGCCGATGCGTGATGGCGCCAGCTTCTCCAAAACCGCCAGCACGCCCGCCACCGACGTATATGTCGTCTCACCGGTATGCACGGTCGTTCCCAGCCCCGCGGCACGCGCCCGGGCGAACAACTCGCGATACCCCTCGACCTCGCCACCCAGTTCCAAGGTGTGCACCTCGGGCCCGGCCAAATCAATCCCAACCACGCCGCGCGATCGGTACTTCACCGCCTTTTTGACCAGAATCTCGTTCAGCGCCAGCGGAAATTCGCGCGCCAGGCAGAAGATCAGTCCCGCCCGAACGTTGTATTCCAGGCAGGCCCGATCCATTCCACGCAGCGCCGCGTGAATGATGTGGTCGAGATCGCGCTCACCACCGAGGTTCCGTTTCATCGGATTGAAACGCAGCTCGATCAGCGTCACGTTGCTGGACCGAAACTCCTTGCCGATGATCTCGTAGATCGATCGTTCAATCGCCGCCGGCGACGACTGAATTTTCTCGGTCCACTGATGCAAGATCGCCAGGTAATCGCCCAGCGACGACACCGTGTCGGACCGCGCGGTGACCAGATCGCGAAACTCCCAGAACGTCGAAACCGGAAGCTTGAATCCCTGATCGTGCGCGATCGACCACAGGATATGGGGCGCCACCGCGGCCCCGACGTGTATGTGTAGATCAGCAAGCTCGAGACGCGGGTCCAGCATCTTGCGTCAAGTGTACTAGACCGTCGCCCTTCGGCGGAAAAGACCTTCTATTTACCGCCGCCCGCGCCCTTGGCGCGCGCGTTGCGATTCAGAAGGCCCTTCAGGTCCGAGCCCGGCGAGAACGTGACGGTGAATTGGGGAGGAATCACGATCGGATTCCCATTCTGGGGATTCTTGACCACCCGGCCAGGGCGGCGGCGTTTCGAGAATGTCCCGAACCCCGGATAGGCCAACCTGGCTCCATTGGAACGGGTCGTCTTCTCTCGGATGAAGTAGTCCCCCATCTCGGTGAAAACCAGATCCACGATCTGCGCGACCGCCTTCTTGGTCAAATCACCCGGCAGGTTCTTGTTGCCATGGACCCGCGCGATCAGTTCGGCCTTGGTCATCTTCCTGCACCGCGACCATCTGGAATGACAAACAAGGCGGGGAAGACTATGGGGCCGTGTCCGCAGGTGTCAACCGGTGCGCGCCGTACTACTCTAGAGCGACCATGGAAACCGCCCCTGCCGCCAAGGTCACCTACGTCAGCCTCTCGGCGGACGATCCGGTCATGAACGCGGCCTTTGACCAGGGGATCGCCGATGTTCGCGGGCGCCTGGGGCGAACATGGCCCCTTCACGTCAATGGCCAGACGCGGGCGACAGCGGCCGCGTTTGAAAGTGTCAGTCCCATCGACACGCGGATCGTGGTCGCGCATGTCGCGGCCGCGACGACCGAGGACGTCCGCGACGCCGTGGCCGCGGCGCGCGCGGCTTTCCCGGCCTGGAGCCGAACCCCCTGGCAAGAGCGCGGGGCCCTGCTGGAAAAGGCGGCCGCGATCATCCGGTCCCGCCGCTACGAACTGGCGGCATGGATGATCTTCGAGATGGGCAAGAATCGCATCGAGGCGCTGGGGGAGATCGAGGAGACCGCTGATCTGATCACCTATTACAACCAGCAGATGCGGGCGAACGACGGCTACATCCGTCCCATGGACCGTCTGGTTCCCACGGACAGCAACCTCAGCGTGTTGCGCCCCTACGGCGTGTGGGCCGTGATCGCGCCGTGGAATTTTCCCTACGCGTTGATGGGAGCGCCGGCCGCCGCCGCGCTGCTGACCGGCAATACGGTCGTCATGAAACCGTCGTCGGAAACGCCGCTGTCTGCGGTTCTGATGACGGAGATCTTCGAGGAGGCCGGTCTGCCCGGCGGCACCGTGAATTGTCTGACCGGCAGCGGCCGCATCGTGGGTGACGGATTGGCCCGGCATCCGGATGTCGACGGGGTAACGTTCACCGGATCCCTGGATGTCGGTTTCAACCAGATCTTCAAGCAGTTTTCCACGCGGTTTCCCAAGCCATGCATCGTGGAGATGGGCGGCAAAAATCCCGCGATTGTCATGGACAGCGCCGATCTGGATCGCGCGGCGTCGGGTATCTTCCGATCGGCGTTCGGGATGAATGGCCACAAATGTTCGGCCTGCTCTCGGCTTTATGTTCACGAGTCGGTCGCTGATGACCTGCTGATGCGCCTCGATCAGAAGCTGGCGGAGGTCAAGATCGGCGATCCCCTGCTAAAGGACACTTTTCTGGGCCCGGTCGCAACGCGCGCCAGCCACCAGGATTTCCAGCGTTTCGTCGGGTTGGCGGGCGCGGCGGTTCGCACGGGTGGGCGCATTCTGAACGAGGGCGCACGCGCGCACGGGTACTTTGTTCAACCGACGGTGGTCGCGGGCCTGCCGCGAGACCACCAGTTGATGCGAGAGGAGCTGTTCGTGCCGATCCTGGCGGCAACCCGCGTGAAGAACCTGGACGAAGCGCTGGCCGAAGCCAACGACACGCCGTTCGGCCTGACGGCCGGGATCTTCAGCCGCAAACCCGACGAGATCGACGCGTTCTTGGAGCGCATCCAGGCGGGGGTCGTTTACGTCAATCGCGCCGCCGGAGCGACAACGGGCGCGTGGCCGGGCGTGCAGCCGTTCGGGGGATGGAAGGGCAGCGGTTCCACCGGGAAGAACATCGGTGGGCTGTACACCCTGCCCTGCTACATGCGTGAGCAGAGCCGGACGGTGTGCGCATGACCGCCCCCGCGGCGCGGTCCCCGCAGACGCTGCCCAAGGTGGACGCTGGCTCCGGGGCCGGCCTGCCTCTTGCGGAGCGGTCGATTGAAATCGTCGTCGCACCGCCCGGACCACTGGCCACCGCGCAGATCGCCCACGAACAACCGTTTGTTTCACCCTCGCTGATCTACTGCTATCCGTTGTTCGTGCGCCGCGCGTCCGGCTGCATGGTCGAGGACGTCGACGGTAACGTCTACCTGGATGCGCAGGCTGGCGTGGCCACGGCATCCACGGGGCACTGTCATCCCGCGGTGGCGACCGCGATCGCTGCGCAGGCCCACGAACTGATCCATATTTGCGGCACCGATTTTCACTACGCGGCCTACGGGGCCATCTGCGAACGTTTGAACAGATTGGCGGCGCGCCTGTCGCCGGAGCACCCGATCACCTGGCAGACCTTCCTGACCAACTCGGGAACCGAAGGCGTCGAGGCTGCCCTGAAGCTGGCGCGCAACCACACCAGGCGAACGGCCATCATCGCGTTTCGGGGTGGTTTTCATGGACGCAGCTTCGGATCGTTGTCCCTGACCGCCAGCAAGTCGAAGTACCGCAAACACTTCGGGCCGTTCCTTCCGGGTGTGTTTCACGCCGAATGGGGCGACGCCGCCACCATTGAGAACGACCTGTTTGCGCACCTGGTCGCGCCCGACGACGTCGCCGCCATCGTGGTCGAGCCGGTGCTGGGCGAAGGCGGCTACCGGTTGCCGCCTCCCGATTTCCTGCCCGCGTTGCGGCGCATTTGCGACGCGCACCGCATCCTTCTGGTGTTCGACGAGGTCCAGTCGGGCATGGGCCGCACGGGCAAGATGTTCGCCGCCGAGCACTTCGGTGTCGTCCCCGACGCAATCGTACTGGCCAAGGGGATCGCGTCTGGAATGCCGCTGGGGGCCTTGATGGCCCGGCGCGAGTTCATGACCTGGCCGGCGGGAAGCCACGGCTCGACCTGCGCGGGCAACCCCGTCTGCTGCGCCGCCGCTTTGGCCACTCTGGATTTGCTGGAAGGAGTTTCAGGAAGCACGTCGGGCAACGACACGTCCGATGCGATTCCCCGCGGTCTTGTGGAAAACAGTGCGCGTCAAGGAGCAAAACTGATGTCCCGCCTGGCCAGCACGCTGGGCGCGCTCGGACCCCGTGGCGGGGTCGAGGAGGTTCGCGGTCTGGGTTTGATGATCGGTGTCGAATTCGACAGCCACGCACGTGCCGACGCGGTGGCGAATTTGTGTTTTCAACGTGGCCTTCTGGTGCTGGAGTGCGGGGAAAAAACCATCCGCATTTCGCCGCCGTTGATCGTCACGGAGACACACGTCGACGCCATCGTCGATGTCTTCACCAGCGTCTGCCGCGATGTGTTTCAGGCGCCCGCGAACCCGACGCCGTGAACGAGGGCGCCCCACCACCTTCCGACCTCGCCGGGCGCCAGCGCGACCGGGTTTTTTACACATGGTCGGCGCAAAGCCGGGCCATCCCGCTGGAGATCGTCGACGGGTCCGGCGTGCATTTCACCACCGCGGACGGTGCCCGCTGGCTGGATCTAGGCAGCATGACCTGGAACGCGAATCTGGGGCACGGACACCCACGCATGAGGGCGGCGCTGGTCGCGGCGGCCGGGCGCGGCCTCTTGACTTACCCGACCTCGGTATTTCCCGACAAGGTGCGGGCCGGCGAGCTGCTGGCCGAAGTGACCCCCACGGGCCTGACCAAGAGCTTCATCTGTCTGTCGGGCGCCGAGGCGAACGAAAACGCGGTGAAGATCGCGCGCATGGTCACCGGACGGCACAAGATCATCGCGCGCACGCGCAGCTACCACGGCGCCACCCTGGCCATGCTGTCGCTGTCGGGCGATCCGCGTCGCGAACCGTTCGAACCGGGTCTCCCCGGCGTCGTCCGCACCGTCGATCCCTACTGCTACCGTTGCCCCGTTGGTCGCGTCCCCACCACCTGCGCGCACGAATGCGCGGACGAGCTGACGGCCGTGCTCTCCCGTGAGGGTCCCGACACGATCGCCGCCGTGATCATGGAAGGCGTGACGGGCGCGAACGGCGTCTTCACGCCGCCCCCCGGCTACTGGCGCAAAGTGCGCGACATCTGCGACGCCCACGGCGTTTTGTTGATCGCGGACGAGGTGCTGTCCGGTTTTGGCCGCACGGGAGCCTGGTTCGCGGTCGATCACGACGGGATCACCCCCGACCTTATGACCATGGCCAAGGGACTGACCGGCGGATACGCACCCGGCGGTGCCGTGATCGTGACGGATCGTATTGCCCGGCACTTCGACGACCACGTGCTCCAGTGCGGACTGACCGCGTATGCGCATCCGTTGACGTGCGCGGCGATCGTCGCGGCAATCGAAAGCATCCGCGCCGAAGGACTGGTCGCGCGCGCGGCGGCGTTGGGCCTGTCGTTGGGATCGCGTCTACGCGAGATCGCCCGTACGCGGCCGACTATCGGAGAGGTTCGGGGGCTGGGCCTTCTGTGGGCGCTTGAACTGGTCGAGCCCGGCACCCGTGAACCGCTGGGGCCCGCGGCGATCGCGCGCGTGGCCGCCGGATTGCGCCGGCGTCACGTCCACCTTCACAGGCGTGACAACCTGATCTACGTCGCACCGCCCCTGGTGGCGACCGGGGACGATTTGGGCGAGGCAGCCGACCTCCTGGGCGCCGCCATCGACGAGGCACAACCATGACCAAAGTCTTCGCGTCCGTCACGGCCGCACTGGACGACGTTCTGCGCGACGGGCTGACGATCATGTCAGGCGGGTTCGGACTGTGCGGCATCGCCGAGTCCTGCATCGATGAAATCGCCCGGCGTGGACAGCGCCATTTGACCATCATCAGCAACAACTGCGGCAATCAAGGTCAGGGTCTGGCCGTCCTGCTTCAGCGCCGCCAGGTCGCCAAGGTGATTTGCAGCTTCGTCGGCGGCAATCCCGATCTGGCCGAGCAGTATCTGGCGGGCACTGTCACCGTGGAACTGAACCCGCAGGGGACATTCGCCGAGCGCATCCGCGCGGGCGGTGCGGGATTGGGAGGGTTCTTCACACCCACCGGCGCCGGGACGATCGTCGCCGAGGGCAAAGAGGTGCGCACCATCGACGGCCGCACGCACGTCTTCGAAACGCCGCTGCGCGCCGATCTGGCGATCGTCCGCGCCCAGGTGGCTGATCGCTTCGGCAACGCGCGTTTTCATCGCACCGCGCGGAATTTCAGTCCCCTGATGGCGATGGCCGCGCACGTCACTGTGTTGGAGGTTGATCGTCTGGTCGATGTCGGCGCGATCGATCCCGACGATGTGCATCTTCCGGGTCTGTTCGTGAAGCGCATCGTCCACGTCCCCCAGCATCGCGACACGATCGAATTCCGCACCACCCGGGCAAAGAACGCGACGTGAGCTGGTCCAAGGAACAGATGGTCCTGCGCGCCGCCGCCGAAGTGCGCGCCGGCGAGATCGTCAATCTGGGCATCGGCATGCCGACCGAGGTCGCCAACCACATTCCGGGGGATCTGGCGGTGACGCTGCATTCGGAAAACGGCCTACTTGGCATGGGTCCGTTTCCGTTCGACGATCAGGTCGATCCCTTGCTGGTGAACGCCGGCAAACAGACCGTCACGGCGCTGCCCGGCGCCAGCACCTTCGATTCCGCATTGTCGTTCGCGATGATTCGCGGGGGCCATATCGACCTGGCGATCCTGGGTGGGCTGGAGGTCGCGGCCAACGGCGATCTGGCCAACTGGACGGTCCCGGGAAAAATGATCGCGGGGATGGGTGGCGCGATGGATCTGGCGGCGGGCGCGCGCCGCCTTGTGGTGTTGCAAAGTCATGCGTCCAAGGACGGCAAATCAAAACTGGTCGCGACGTTGACACTGCCATTGACCGCGCTGGCGTGCGTCGATCGCGTGATCACGGACCTGGGCGTCTTCGATCCCGCCGGCGATCACTTCCGTTGCGTCGAACGCGCGCCCGGGGTGACCGACGAAATCATCACCCAACGTACAGACGCGCCGGTTCGTTTTTGACCATCCAGGGCGAGAAAACCTCCCCCATCCGATCGCGCTCGCCGGCTCGCGCGCCGGTTCCAAAGAAGACACGCGGCGTGCATCCGAGCGTGTTTTGGAAAACACGGTGACACTGCGAGTAGCTACCGAACCCGGCATCCAGAGCCGCCGACAGCAGGTTGCCGGCCCCATCGTCCACCGCCTGGACGAAACGCAACAGGCGCAATCGCGTGCGGTACGCGGTCAACGTCAAACCCATGTCCCGGTGAAAGTACCGGCTGACCTCCGTCGGGTAGCCGCCAACGCGAACCGCCACCTCGGCCCGCCCCAGATGCGGGCGATCCAGCAGCGAGACCAGCGCCCGGCGCGTCAGCGTGTGCATCTCGGGCGCGCCCGTACGCAAAAGATGGGCCTCGCGCCAGATCTCGCCGACGTGCTGTTCGACAACGGCGGCTCCCTGTCGGTCCATCGGGGAAGCACAGAGGGCACCGAGTTTCGAAAGTGAAGCGGGCGACAACCGAACCTTCACGGCGCCGCTATACGCCGACACCGTCGAATCTCCCAACACGCGGGCGGACAGGCCCGGATGAAGGCCGACGACGAACAAATCAAAATCAGGTGAGGCATCGAGCAACACATGATCCTGCCCCGGCGGCCACCACAGAAGATCGCCCGCGCCAACGGAAATCACGCTTTGGCCCATCCCAAATTTTCCGCTACCGGCCGCTACCAGGTTCAGCTCCGGTTCGGGGTGAAAATGGCGCGGACGGCGGTTTTCGGGCGCATAGCGCCAGATGTGACCGCGCGCGCGACCCAACATGGGAAACGGCTGGTACAGCGCATCCGGCGGGGCAACCATGGGACGCAAAGATAGCAGGGAGTCCAACTGAATTTCCGCACCCGTTCAGGCCTTGTCGGATTTTCCCACAAAATGCGAAGACGGAAGCCTGGCCGCGCGGCAAGGAAGACACCATGTCCGCGCCACGTCCCGCTGTTTTGAGGCTTTCCGCCCGCTCCCGCCCCTCCCGCAACGCCCTATTTTGGCTTGGTTTTGTGCTGGCCGGCTGCGCCAAGTCACCCACCGCGGATACCGACGCGTCGGTCGCGACCGGCGACGTTTCGGTTCCGGTTGTCGGAACATTCGCGCTGGCCTGGGAGGACAACTTCGACGCCTTCGACAGCGCGCGGTGGCAACTGATGACACACACCTGGGATTCGAACCTGGCGGTCTTCTCGACCCAGAACACAAAGTTCGAAAACGGCATCGCATCATTGATGCTGACCCCCGAGGCCACCGATACGCTGAAGCCTTTTCGGGGCGTCGAGATGCGCTCCCGCGAAACATTGACCTACGGCAAGGTGGAGGCCCGCGCCCGGTTGGCCAAAGGATCGGGGGTCGTATCGGCGCTGGTGCTGATCTACACACCGTGGCCAGCCGACGACTGGAACGAACTGGACGTTGAACACCTCGGCCGCTACACCGACCGCGTGCAGTTCAACGCGCACGTCTATACGGGACCGCCCGTGGCGAAGCCGGCGACGACGTCGGTCGCGCCGACACAGTACCCGCAGGTGGTGATGTTGGGCTTCGACCCGTCGGCCGATTTCCACGTCTACGGCATGGAATGGACGCCGTCGGAGGCGAAATTCACCGTCGACGGGGAAATCAAACACACCTGGTCGACCCAGATTGCGCGCCTGAAGTTGCCGCAGAACATTCTTCTGACCATCTGGGCATCGTCCGCCGCCGGTTGGGCCGGCGCGATTGATCCGCAGACCGCGCCCACCAGCGCCGACTACGACTGGATCCGCGTCTATTCCTGGACGCCACTCTCGCCCGCGCTCTAGGCGCTTCCGGCCGGCACGCGCGGCGGCTGGAAACCCATACTGCGCAGCGCCGCCAGGACCGTTTTTAGATCCTCCCACGCTTCCTTCTTCTTGGTGGGATCACGCAGCAGGTACGCGGGGTGAAACGTGGGCATCAACTGGATGCCTTCGTAGCTACGAAAACTCCCGCGCAATCGGCTGATCGGCGTGTCGTCGCGCAGCAGGCACTGCGCCGCGAACTTTCCCAGCGCGACGATCATGCGGGGACGGATCGCGCACAGTTGTTTTTTCAGGAACGGTTCGCAAGCGGCGATCTCGTCCGGTTCGGGGTTGCGGTTTCCGGGCGGCCGACATTTGACGACGTTGCAGATGTACACGTCCTGCCGCCGGTAACCCATGGCCTCGATCATCTTGGTCAGAAGCTGGCCCGCCTTGCCGACGAACGGCTCACCCTGTTCGTCTTCGTCGGCGCCGGGACCTTCGCCCACAAAAACCAAATGAGCGTCGGGATTGCCGACGCCGTAGACCAGGTTCTTGCGCCCCTGGTGCAGTTTGCAGCGCCGGCAATCTCCCAGCTCGTCACGAACCATTCCCAAGCCAGTGACACCCACAGCCACGATCCCGTCACCTTCCGACTCCACCGACAACGACGCGGCCACCTCCACGTTTGGTTCCCGCGCCACCGTCGACACCGTCAAGGGCACGGGCACTGTCGTCCCGGCGATCCCCATGCGGCGCGTCGGCGCCGACGGGACGCCCAGCAGGCCCGAGCGCCGACGCAACGCCAGGTTGGTGCGAACGCCGGCTGCAATTCTTCGCAGCTCGTCGCGCGGATTGTCAGGTTCGTCCATGCGACGAATTGCGCGACGTGATATCGGAAGCCTCGGCGCGCACCAAGGCGTCGGTCGCCAACGCATAGTAAAACGTCGCCAGGGTATCGGGACCTCGGCGACCGACACTGGGATCTCCCTCGCGGCCCAGGCCCCCGTCGCTCTGACTGTCGCGGCGGGCCAGCTCGCCGCAGATCATGCGATAGACCTCCAGAAACATTGGATCCGTTGACACGGCGTACGCGCGGCCCAGCAGGGCGGCGGCGCACGCGTTCCAGCAGTTTTCGTCACGCGCCCGGGCCACGAATCCGCCGGGGACCGCCGATACGACTCGTTCACGCAGCCAGGCCCCCACAAACGGCGTGTTCCCCTCGCTGGCGACAATGGCCAGCACCCGGGTCGCCGTCGTCGACGAAAAATCGAACAGGCGTCCCCGCGGTTCGGGCTCGGACGCGAAGGCGGGCGGCGCTTTCATTCCAAAGACGCGCTCGACAAATCGCCGGCCCGCCGATAGCAGCCCGCGGTCCTCGACGCCGCGCGCGTGATCGATCAGGTTCCAGGCCAGAAACCCCGGATCCTGAAAATCCCGCCCGGACAGATCATCAAGATCCGCCAGATACGCGGCCAATACGCGCGCCGCTCCGGCCACCAACTCGACGCGCTGACTGGGCGCGCCTGGAATCCCACGCTCGGCGACGGCCGCTCGCAGAACCATGGCGCAGTCATACGCCGCCTCATCGCTGGCCTGCGGCCCGATAGCCTCCGGAATAAAATACCGCCAGACGCCTTGTATGATGGCCCACGCGGCGTCCCGGTTCGGCGAGAACTTGTTGTCGCCCGACAGCGCCTCGTACCGCGCCCAGACCCAGATCGCCGCCAACGTGCCGTGGAAATCCAGATCCCCGCAGCCCGGCCACGGAGGGACGTTGCCCCGGGAATCTCCCTCGGCGATCTGGCGCAGCGCCAGTCCCGCCGAGGCTCGTTCAAAATGCTGCGCCGCCTGCGCGGCGTAGGTCTTGAGAATCGGATCAGCCACGTCGCCCTCGTCGCTGGGCGATCGCTTTTGCCGGAACCCGCGCCGGCGCGACCGTCGCGCGCGATCCGATCTTTCGCACCACGGCGGCCCTCCGCCCCCCGGCAACCGCCGGCCGTCCCGCGTCGATGCCCGGCAGGCGGTCCCGCAGTCGATCCCAGATAGCGTCGGCGATTTGAATCTTGGGCGCGCGTGGCAGCACATCCTGCTGCCCGTCCGAGAACAGCAACGTCACCGCGTTGTCGTCACCACCAAAGCCAATTCCCGGGGCTCCCACGTCATTGGCCACAATCACGTCGCACCCCTTCTCGACCAACTTCGCCTTCCCACGCGCGACCAACTGATCGCTTGCCCCAACAATCTCAGCTGCGAAACCAACCAGAAGTGGACGACGTCCGCGTCGGAGGCGCGACATCTCGGCCAGCAGATCCGGATTGGCGATCAGAGGCAGCCCGGTCGTCGCCGCACCCGCCACATCCCCGGCGACGGCGCCCACGCGCCCCGCCCGGCGCGACAGCTTGCCGGCGACGCGGGTCGCGGGACGGAAATCCGCCACCGCGGCCGCCATCACCAAAACGTCCGCATGGGCAATGGCAGAGGTCAGTGCGGCGCGCATCTCTGCCGTGGTCTCGACGTCTATTCGCTGAATGCCGCCGCCACGTGGCGTCGCCAGCGCTACGGGCCCGGCAATCAGTGTCACGTCCGCCCCACGACGCGCCGCGGATTCGGCCAACGCGAATCCCATCTTCCCCGATGACCGGTTACCGATGAACCGCACGTCATCGATCGGTTCGAACGTCGGGCCCGCGGTAACCAGAATCCGCCGACCGGTTAGGTCCTGTGCCGCCAGCATGCGCGCCGCAGCCGCCGCGATGTCCGCCGGCTCGATCAGGCGACCCTCGCCGATCCACCCGCACGCCAGTTCACCAGCGTCGGGTCCCACGGTTCGAAAGCGACCGACCGACATCAACCGGCCCAGGTTTTTCTGGGTGATCGGGTTGCCCCACATGTTGACGTTCATCGCGGGCGCCAGGAGCACCGGGGCCCGACTGGCCAACACGACCGCCGCCAACAAATCGTTCGCCAACCCGGCCGCGAATCGCGCGATCGCATCGGCCGTGGCCGGTGCCACCACGATCAGATCGGCCTCGTCGCCCAGGCGAATGTGACCGATGCGCGCCTCCTCGGTGGCATCGAACAAATCCAGCGCGACAGGTGCCCCCGACAAGGTCTGCATCGTCAGGGGCGCGATGAACCGGGTCGCCGCCTCGGTCATGACCACCCGCACCGTCGCCCCCGCCTTGATCAGCAAACGGCAAAGCTCGGCCGCCTTGTACGCGGCGATGCCTCCGGTTACCCCCAGGACGACGGTTTTTCCCGCCAAGCTCGACATAAGAATGCGTAACGTTACATCAAACCGAGCGCGAAGGCGCGCCCCGGCGACTATCGACGTCGCCTCCACTTGGGGGCGCGTCAGCGCTATTCAAGCTCATTCGATTGTCGTCCTTAGGGCAACGGCTGAAGGACCGTGTCCACCAGGAAGGGGTTGTTGAAAGCCGTGCGGTCGCCGGCCCGCAATCCCTTGACCGGCAGCAGGCGCGCCGTCAGCGCCTTGTTCCACTTCTTGGACAGCGTGGCGACGTCACCCAGCATGCGCTTCAACTGATCGTCCGTCACATCCCCCGGCAGCGGAACGGTATCCAGGCCGGTTCCGCAGACCGACGAATAGGACAGCAGCGAATCCAAGCTCAGTCGCCCCTCCCCCCAGCGCGCCGCAATTCGGGCGTCCTCCAAGACCGGGATCATCAGCCCCCGCAGGCCCACCTGCTTGACCGGCAGGGAACGCACGGCGCCGGTGATGATCTCCGCCGCCGTCAGCGTCCCGCTGCTTCCCATGGGGCGCCCCGTGAACGCCTCCATTGCGGTACCGATCGACGCCATATCGCCGAACGTGGCGGCCGTGGGATCCAGTCCCACGTATTTCCAGTTGGTGCTCTGTTTGACCGCTTCCGCCAGTTGCTCGACCTGACGGGCGTGCGCGGTCAGTTCGGCGCGCAGATCCGCGTCGGCCTGATCGGGGCGATAGCCGGTGCGCGTGAAGACTTCCGTCATCACGTTGGCCGACTGCAGCCCGATCGAAAACCGGCGTCCCGATCCGTCGTGCCAGGACGCGGGGAAGAACGGCGAATACGGCTCGACCATCGCGGTCGCGGCGAATGCGAAGTTGGCGCCGCTGCCCGGGCTGTTGTTCTTCAACAGTTGAATCAGTTCAACCGATTCGTCGATGACCTTCCACTGGATGCGCGGGCCGCGGTGCCCATCGGCGATCATGTGCGCGCTGGCGTTGGTCATCTGGGCGGTCGCCAGGAAATCGGCCAGCACGCCCATCATGCGGGCGTCGTCGCGGTCAGACCGCATCGCGGGACCGATGTCCAAACCAAAACGACCCGCCACGGCCAGGGCGTCCAGTTTTCTCAGGAACGCGACGGCGTCCGCGGTCGACAGCCCACGCACGTACTCCGGGAAGGGCTGGGTCGTGATGCGCACGCTTTGGACGAGCCAGCCGGCGTCGGTGAACTGATCGCGCGCCACCTGCAACACGGACGCGGCCTCGCTGATCTGCTCGCTGTAGTGTTCGCGATCGAGCTGAACGAAAGCGGTGATGGTACGAACCGCCGGGCGCGTCGTCGTCTGCGCCTGCGTTTGTGCTTGTGTCGAAAGCAGCGCGGCCACGCACAAAACTGAAATGAACAAGACTCGAACCATGGCGAACCTCCCTGAACCCGTTGTTGGATGCTATGCCCGCCTGCGTCTAACACACCGCGACCGCAAGTTGCTGTGTCGTTCGCGTCGCATTATCCGGCGCTGGCGCCACGCCCGTTGAAACAGGCCGGTTCCGTCGGCCACATTCAAATTCCAAACCGCGGTGATTCGCTCGATCCGGTCGATGCGTCCTGCTCCCTGCTCGTGTCGGGTGAGCCTTCAAAGGCGGTAATGGTGATGGTCATCCTGCCGGCGACGGTCATCAAGCAGTCCCAGTTTGCGGCCCCAGGGTGACGACAAGCTCGTCGAGTTGCTCGAGGGTCTCGTTCACGCAAGCCTTCTCCCCGGAGGCCAACGCACCGTCGAGGGCTTCCTTCGAGGGATAAAGCTCGTGCATGACCAACAGCGTCTTGCCAGCTTTTTCGTCGAACGTCACCGTGGTAACGGCCCCAGCGTCGTCACCCTCGTCATTGGTCCAGACGACGCGCGAGTGCGGTGTCACTTCGATGTACCTACCGAAGACTTCCATAGGCTTGGGGAAGGCTTCGTGGCCGAACACGAGACGGTACGTGCCCCCCATACGAACATCCATCTCGCAGGAAAGCAGGGACATGCCCATCGACTTCGGTACCCACCAGCGCTTGAACAGGTCGGGCTTGGTCCACGCCTCGAACACGATGCGCGCCGGACCGTTGACGGTTCGCGTGATGACCAGCTCACGCTCGGACTTCCGTTCCACCGTCGTACGGTCCTTCATGGGGGCGTGCTCACTGTCTCTTCTTGCGTCCATCGAATTTCTCCTTCCGTTTCAGGTTCTCAACAACGTTGTCCAACTCGTCGAATCGTACGTCCCAGAGCCGGCGGTACCTCTCGATCCACGCCGTCTCTTCCTCCAGTCGGCGCAGGCCCAGCTTGCAGGTTCGTACGCGCCCGACTTTCTCCGTTGTGACGAGCCCGGCCTGCTCCAAGACACCGACGTGCTTCTTCATGCCCGTCAGGGTCATGTGGAACTTTTCGGCAAGGTCCGTGATCGAAGCGTCTGCACGTCCGAGCTGCTCCAGAACGCCACGTCGGGTCGCGTCCGAGAGCGCAGCGAACGAGGCATCGAGTCGCCCGCTCGTATACTGAACCATACGGTTCAGTATAAGCCCTCGAATCGGCGGATGCAAGGGGCTGCGCCGCCGGACGGACTCAGGTGAACGTCATTCGTTCAAGTAACACCGAGGACCGACCGTATCCCCGCTGGACGAGCGTAGGGAAGGGCACGCGATTCCTTCACCCGGCGGCGCTGGCGACCAATGGCCGCTGGAGTCTAGAGCCAACCCTTGGCTTGCTAGCCAGCACGTCCTCGGCGGGACGCCGCGGACTCAGGTGGGGCGACGTCGTCGGGTTGCCAATTCGGAACGCCATGACGATCTGCTGGCCAGCTGGGGTCAGGTCGGTCAGCGCCGTCCCAAAGATGGGCTCGAGCCGGGCGGCGATCTCGCGGTCAACCCGTTCGAAGACTTGGTTGAGCGGTTGAACCGCCAGTCCCTTGGTCGTCGCGGCGAGATGAACGCGCTGGAAGAGCCGTCCGGCCGCCATCCGTTGTGCGGTGTCGGCTCGATCGCTGATGGCGACGAGGCCGAAGGCCGCGGCGGTTGCCACGTGCCGCTCGCGGGTCGCTTCGACCCATCCCTGCTGCAGCGTCGCCCGATCGGACGCCGGAAGGACGCGAACCACGAGGCGCAACGGTTCCGACAGGCCGGCGGTGTCCATCGTGATGCCGTCCCTGCGCCGCTGGATCTCACCCCAATCCTGGCGGTACCAGGCGAAGTCGTCGCGCGACTGATCGGGATCGGCGATGAGCGCTTCGGTCGCTTGGACGGTCAGCTGCGCGAATTGCCCCTTGGCCGGCTCGGCGTCGAGCCAGACGAGCGAGACGGAAGCGTCGTCGGCCAAGCCAGCGAGCTCATCGAGAACCGAGCGTTCGACCCCTATCGTGGTGTCGTATGCCGCCCGGTCAGTGTGCCGTTGCGGGATGGCCTCGAACAGGGGCGAGATCTCTGTTGATCTGGCGGCCAGCCCGATTCGTGCGACGAGATCCGGCTCTGATGGGTCTGGAAGCAGCGTGAGTGTCGGCTGGTACCCGTTCGCTGGTCCGGCGAGGCTGAGGTTCTCGAGGGCG
>JANOJB010000362.1:0-19516 GCA_031407985.1 Pseudomonadota bacterium
CCAAGCCGCACAGATCGGCCTTCCCCAAGCGCGTCGACAGCGACGTACACAGCTGATCGCGCCGCGCGATGCTGACGGTGAAGCCACCCATCTCGGCGGTCAAGGTCGTCTTCGCGCCGGTCACCAGCGGCGACGACAGCAGCTCTTTGACTAGCGCCGGGAAGCTGTAGTTCCCGGTCTCAAACGCCCGGGCAATGCGACGAAATTCAGGATCGCTCTCGACGCAGGGGGTTGAGTTCGCGAACGAACAGAGGCTTTGAGTCATGGCGATCGCGAACCGATTAACCGCCTGGCTTGGATCCGAGAGATCAGAGACCTTTCCCAACAGGGGTCCCAAATCGAAGATGTTCGCGCCCGTCGTGTTCACGTTTCCAAACGCGAAGCCACCGACGGTTGTGGCGGGGCGCGGATTCGCCGCCAGGCCACCCCCGGCACGGGCGGGAAAGTCGTTCCGATCGTTAAAATCGAGCAGGGAGCCCCAGAACTGGCGCATGGGATCCAGACTCTTGTGGCATCCATAACATTCGGAACCATCAACGGCATGGTTTGCGTCGAGGCCCGCCGCGCTGAACGGAATGATCGCGTCCGACGGACTGAACGATTGCCCCAGGGCAATCAACAACGTCTGGTTGGCGGTGACCCGGTGCTGGTTGCTGTCGTTCGTGTTCCACAACGCCAGAAACGCAGGCGTGGTGTAGAAACCCACGCGCGGCAACGCAATTCCCAGTTCCGTCGCGCTTCGCAGTGCCGGCAGATTGTACGGCATCACACGCGTCTCGCCCGCGTTGAGCGGTCGAATCGTGACCCACTTCCAGTCACTGACATCCGACAGGGTCATGATCGGCTTGGTCGCGTGCCGGTCGCAGACGGTCACGTTCACGCCAGCCGCATCCGGCGCCTGGAACTCGGGAACAAGCCCCAGCAACATCTGAAACAGGCGGTTGAAGCCCGTGTAGGAATTGACCATTCCCGCGGTTCCGCGACACAGCAGGGTGGGAATCCTCCCGGCGGTGGTGGGTACGAGATCGGGAAAGGTCAGAAAATTCGGGCTGGTCGAATCCACGATCTGCTCGATTGGAATGTCAGCGCCGCTCTCGTCCACCTTCCACGTGACGGTGGGCGTCGCCGTTCCGCGGGTGTCGCGCGGCATTTCGATCTGAAGGTAGGTTGATTTCAGCGCGGTCGTCATCATGAAGCGCCGGGTGGTCAGGACGTCCGAGAAGGGGCGACCCTCCGCCAGCAACTGCCACGCCGTGAGCGCGAAACTATCTTCCAGGTTCTGTACCAGGCGCGCGAAGATGTCGTCGCCGGGCGCGCTTTGAAAATCAAAACCGCCATTGGTCAATAGCTGTGGTTTGAAATCCTCTGCGGGATTGAAACCCGTCTGCTGAAAAGTATTGCGGAAGTAGTAAATCATCTTGTCGCGGAACTTGTCCTGGAAGTCGACATGGGTCATCCAGGTATTGATCAGCGCCTGCAACCCGGCGGCGCCCATCGCGGTCACGGTGGCGACATCGGCGTCCGTCGGCGGCAGGCCCGTCAGCAGGTTCTTCACCTTCCTGACGCTGGACTGCGCGGCGACGGCCTGGAACGGTGCCGGTGGCACCGTAACCGCACCAGGATCAATGGTCGTTCCACCCGTACCACCAACGACGACCGCGCCTGTCCCGCCCGCGGGACCAGCGCCACCGCTAGCGCCGGGACCGACCGACGGGCCGGCGCCACCGCCAGCGCCGGTTCCACCTGAGAGACCCGCTCCGCCACTGGCATTGGATCCGCCAGGTGGATTGCCGCCACCGCCGACGGTGCCCTGGCAGCCTGCGCCGACTACAAGGGCGCCCGCGAGAACGAAGAAAAACGACCGCTTCATTTTCAGCCTCCAGCCAATTGGGGGGAAATCTGGCGAAAACCGCGAGCGCGCACTGAAAAAGACCAGGCAACGCTCCGAAGACGATTCGAAACTAGACCCGTCAGGTTACAGAGTCCAGCAAAGTCGTCCGCTGCTCGCGTCTATTGTGCGACGTAGTTGCGCAACAGAATTGCCCTGCGACGAGAAACGATCAGCAAAGGCCGTCGTCACTCACCTATTTCGATGTCGACCAACCGGGAGGAGGCCCGCAATGTCGAGATACGATCGGCATCAATCGGCACCGTATCCAGAGAGGAAAGGTGCTTTCGCAACTGAACCAGAACACGTTGGCGCTCAGCCGCCGGCGCGGTTGCGTCAAATGCTCGCAGCGACTGGGTTGCGGCCGAATTCGCCGAGCCCAAGACCCGACCCAACGCCCGCGACGCAAGGTGCCTGACCGCCGGGTATCGGTCGCCCGAGATCGCTTCCACAAGTGCGATCGTTCGCGTCGTTTGCGCGCGCGCGCGGTCGGACGGGCCGGCCGCCCTGGGTGCGCGGCCCAGGGCATCGGCCGCGATCGCGCGCGCGATCGGATCCCCGCCGAACAGGAGATCCATTGGCGCGTAGTCTGCCCCGGGTGTTGGAGGGTTCAGCGGGTTCGCGGGTTTTGCGGGGTTCGCCATGCCCGACACTGATGTGGCGGGCCATAAACGCGCCCGCGCCTGCATTGCCCAGCCACGGTCAGCCTCGACGTGACACAGCGTGCACGCGTCTGGCCGACCCGCGCGCATCGCGGCCGCGGGATCAGGGATCTCGATCCGATGGCTAGGGTGAACGTCCAGCACGCCATAGACAATGCGCGGCATATGGCATCCGACGCACCGCGCTCCCGGCCCCGCGGGATCATGATGCGTGTGTTGAGCAATTCCCGCTGGCGCCGCTAGATCAAGGTGGCACACCGTGCACATCCGATCGCCGGTTGCCGAAGGCCGAATCTGGCCGCGCGGATCGCCGTCGTGCATGCCGTGGCAAGTCGTGCACGTCAAGGTACCGCGCTGGGCGCAAGCCGATTGCAGCAATCCTTGATACTCGTACGCCGTCAGGCGGGGCGTCCCGTCGGCCCAAAATCTTTCCGCGAAGGCTCCGCGATCTCCCCCGAGAGGTGTATCGCGCCACAGCGGCGACGTGTACAACGCCAGATCATCGCCAGGCACGAAGGGATCCCCGTGCGCCAAGAAAGGCGAGACGTCGTCGCTGATGCGTTGTCCATGGCAGCGTCCACACAGATCGGCGGCACGTCCGGCAGACAAACGCGACGGGTTCACGATGGTCGGATCCGCGGCGCCTGACAGATGCAGCAGATAGCGACGCACCGGATCTTCATTGACCTTGGCGTGCTCCCCGCCCGGGCCGTGACAGGCCTCGCAGGCGATGCCCAGTTCGGCGACCGTCGTGCGAAACGCGCCCGTTTCCGCATCGCGCCCCGGATTTGGCGCGACGTTGTGGCAGAAGACGCAGTTGTCGTTCCAGCGCGTCACGTGTCGATCAAAGTCACCGCCGCCAAAACGGGGACGCGGGGCGGCCTGATTGGCGACGTGCGCGGCAGAGTCGACGCGTATCGCGTCGGTGTTGACGGTCGGCGATGAATCGGGGTCCGGATCAGGCGTCAGGAACGCCCCGTTCATGTGAAACCAGCGTTTCTCCTCGATGTGAAATGCCATCGGCAATCGCCACAGGACGCCGCCGACATCGGCCAAATACTGTTGATACCTTCGCGAGCCGACGGCACGGACGACGACCGCATCCACGGCGGGACGGTTGTTGCCATCCTTTGAAAAGCTCATCAGGAACTGACCCGCGCGATCCCGGTGCATCCGCGCCACGACATCGCCATAGCGATAAATCACCCCCGAAAAATCACCGGCGACCGCCTCGGAACGCGACGGCGACACGTCCTGGGTCATGGTTCTGTGAAACGTCCGGCGCCAACTGGCGTCGTGATCCGGATGGCAGCTTCGGCAGGCACTGGCCCCCGTGAACGCGATCCCGTGCAGATCACGCGCGCGCCCAAGATCCGCGGTCACGACCCGGCGCTGAGCCCGCACGACAACCGCCGCCCCCCCAATCCCCGTCAAACACAGGGCGACAGCGACCATGCGCGCGGCAGACGGGCGTGACACGGGCCCATTCTACGCGGAGCCAAGGGCGGCACCCGGTTCATCCTCGCGCGGCGGACTGCTAGCATCGGGCTACGTCATGCCCGTCGCGCCCAGCATCAGCGTTCAGGAACAATATGCCTCAGCCAACCGGTGTTTCGGTTGCGGCCCCGCGAACCCGGATGGGCTGCGTTTGCGAAGCTACCTTGCCCCCGCAGGCGAGGACACCGGCGACGAACTGGTGGCCGAATTCAAGCCTGCCTCTCACCATCTGGCGTTCGACGGAATCGTCAACGGCGGCATTATCGGCGCGCTGCTCGACTGCCACAGCAACTGGACGGCCGCGATGGCACTGATGAAACGCCAAGGCGCGACCGTTCCCCTCTGCACGGTCACCGCGGATTTCCACGTCACGTTGAAGCGCCCGACGCCCCTGGACGCGGTGCTGAAGCTTCGCGCGCATCCCGTCGAGATCCAGGACGATCGCGCCGTCATCGAGGCAACCCTGGAGGCGGCCGGACAGATCACCGCCACCTGCCGCGGCATGTTCGTCGCCGTGAAGGAAGGTCACCCCGCGTATCACCGTTGGTAACGGGCGCCTGGCCAGGCCGGTTCCGCGCCTTACATGATCGGTGGCGGTGGCGGTGGCGGTGGCGGTGGCGGGATCGGCGGCGGTACGGGCGTCACCGGTGGGGGCGTGGTGGGCAGCCCAGGCGGCGGAACGGGAGGAGGCACGGGAACGGTGTTGTCAGGCAGCACGCAGGCCGACAGATCGAAGAACAGGAACTCCAGCGCCTTGGCCTGCGGCGACATGTCGGTTGCCTTGCATCCGGTCCCGATCGGGAACGGTTTGCTCACATCCGAGTCGTCGCCTCCCGTCGCGCCGACTGACTGGCCGATGTGGATGTCGGTAAACACGACCTTCCCGCATTGCATCGCTTCGGGCGTACCGACGGGTGTGTTGAAACTCAAGTACTGCGAGGAGCGGCGGCCTTGGGTGTCCCTCGCATTCCTGGGCAGATAGATCCATTCGGTGGTTGGTGGGTTAACCCCAGTAACCGAATGTTCAATGCCCGCCACAGTGATCATTCCCGGCGTCGGGGTAGCGTTCACGACCGGCCCTGCCAACCATTGGGCCAACGCCATCCCCTTGGGGAATGTTTGGTTGATGGTGAGCGCTATCGTTTCTGACGACTCTGCCGTCGGTGGGGTAATGGTACCGGCATAGACAGCTGTGCTACTGAAATCGGGGATCCGTTTTTGTGGCCAGTAAAAATGCAGGTGGCTTAGGAACAATCGGCCGCCCGCGTTCGCGTAGTTGGCGACGTTTTCAACGCTGGTCTGGGGCTTCATCGCAACGAACTCGCTGGTACTACCCTCGCAGGACATGACGACGATGTCGTAGGTCGCCAGTTTTGTGGGGCTCGACCACAACGCGGTTGCGGGAGCGAAGGCACCTCCAGCCATGAAGCTGTTTGTTCCTTTGCCACCAGCGTAGAGGTGCACCCGCCCCGCGCCGCCGTCTGTCGTGAACTCTGAATCCGCGATCCCGATGCGCCGAACCAGGCACTCAAGCGCGTCCGAGCCTCCCGTGGTCACCGCGATCTTGGGAATGTTGCCTTCACCCTTCGTGCGCGGCAGACGCGTCAGATCCGCGTTCGTGATGGGGTTGTCGACACACGCTGTGACGTTGGGAACGGTGATCTGCCGTCGCCACTTGCCGACCTGGATCACCACGGGAATACCGCTACCGGCAGGAAGCCCGGTACCCGCCGGAACACCCGACAGCACGAACCGGCCGTTGATGTCGGTCAGCGCTGTCGCGATCGGGCTACCGGACAATGCGACGCTGCACCGGTCACAGGACACCCCTTCAGGTACAGCCGCCAGGGGCGCATTCGGCACGTACACCACGACGTTGTACAGCGGCAACTTGCCCGCCGGATCGCGCACAATCCCACTGATCGACGTCGTCGCGGTGCCCGTGCACTTTGGCACCATGCAGGCAAGACCCGTGCATCCGCCGGTCGTCATACTGCCCGGGCAGACGTTGGAAACTCCCGCCCCACCACCCGGAGGAGCCGCGCCGCACGCCATGCCCATCGGACACGCGGTGCCGCAGTCCAAGGTCCCACCGCAACCGTCACCGATCGTCCCGCAGTACTGACCGCCACCGGCCGGCATGCACGTGATCTTCTTGCAGTTCGGATCGCCGCAGACGCCGGTAACTCCCAAGCCGCCGCAGGTCGTGGGGGCGGCACACGCTCCGCAGTCCAAGGTTCCGCCGCAACCGTCACCAACCACTCCGCAGTACCTCGAAATCCCGACGTTGCAGGTCAAGGGAACGCATCCCGCGGTCACGCACAATCCAGAAGCGCTGCACGTCTGATTCGCCGCGCAGCCGCCACAATCCATGGCCCGGCCACAACCGTTGCCCACGCTGCCGCAATACTTCCCGGTCGCCACCTGACACACCAACGGCATGCAGGCGGCGCTGCCCACGCAAACATGGTCTTCGCAAACCTGATCGCCCGGACACGGGGCGCTACAATTCATCGTTCCGCTGCAACCGTTGCCGATGACGCCGCAATACTGCCCGTTGGGGGGATTGCAGGTTACTCCGGACGTACAGGTACTGGCCTCTGGCAGGTTCGCATCCGTCAAGATTGGCCTGGTCTCGGTGCCTCCCAGAACGTCGGTACCGCCTCCCGTCGAGATGTCCGCGCCACCGCCATCCCCCGGTGTCGGCTTGGGCGTCGCGCCCGTGTTGACCTTCGCGCACGCGACCAATCCCATCGCCAAGGTCGCGCATAAGCCCCAACTAACTCCCCGTCGTCGGGATTTCCGGCCGTCAGCCATCAGGTCGACTCCTTCAATCAATTGGTGCTGTGGTTTCCAGGTAATCCCCCGGCCCGACGGCCCACCTATCTCCACGCAGCCGAGATTCGGGGCCCGCAATAGCGGTGTTCGACCGAGCCCAGGACAGCTCAGGGCGGGCCTGAGGTCACCCCGGACACGTATCCCGGGGGCGCACCTGACGGGCAGCAGGCGGGCGCCGGTCGTCCCCGACCATCCCGCCGCGTCAATGCCGCTGGATGGGCCGAGATCAGGCACACAGGAACTGGATTTGACCCGACCCTTCACCCACGCTTACCGTCCCGGGCCGGCCGTTCCCACAGGCGACCGTCACAAGTCTCATGACCAAGCACCAGTACCTCTTCATGATCGGAAGCGCGCTTGCGGCCCTGACGTGTTCAACGCCCAGCCGCCCTGGGACTGCCCCGCCGCCCGCCGGGCAGTCCGTCCTCGAGCGCAACAACCACCCGTCGCGCGACGGCCACTTCGTCCAACCAGCCTTGACCAAGGCATCGGCGGCCATGATGGCCCGAGACAACGCCTTCGGGGCGACCTTCGCGGGCAACATGTGGGCGTCGCCCCTGTACCTGGAAAACGGTCCCGGAGGCAAAGGCGTGTTCTTCGTCGTGACGACGGGCAATGATGTGATCGCACTGGATGAAACCACGGGCGCGGTCGTCTGGACCCGAAACCTTGGGGCATCGCCCACGGCCAATGGCGTCAGCTGCGGCAACATCCACCCACTGGGGATTTTGAGTACCCCCGTGATCGATGCCGGATCGCGGACAATATTCGTCGCCGGCGCGATCGGAACGAACTCCATCATGCGCCATGAGGTTCACGCGCTGTCCGTAGACGATGGTGCCGAAAAGAGCGGTTGGCCCGTGGACGTTTCCCAATTGACCGCCCCGACCCCAGCAGGGGGAGCGCTGGCATTCACGCCACCGCCGCACAATCAGCGCAGCGCACTGTCGCTGGTCAACGGAATCGTTTATGTGGCGTACGGCGGGCACGTCGGGGATTGCGGCGCGTACCATGGCTGGGTCGTGGGTATCAACGCCGCGAACCCGGCCATGCGCGGGGCCTGGGCCACCACGGATCAAGGTGAGGGAATCTGGGCGGCCGGCGGCATGGCATCGGATGGGACCGGGGTTTTCGCGGCCACCGGAAACCGCACCGGCCCGAACGCCGGCTCCGCGACCCACGGGGACAGCGAGGAGATCGTGAAGATAACCGGGCTCGGTACCTTAAACCGCTCGAACGCCACGACTTACTTCCCGGCCAGTTGGCGAACGATGGACAACGCGGATGCGGATTTTGGTGCCATCAACCCGGTCTACGTCGAGGTCCCCGGCGCGACGCCGTCGACCCTGATTGTAGCCATCGCCAAGGATGGACACTTCTACCTGCTGAACAGCAAGAACCTGGGTGGGATGGGCGGCCACGTCGTCGACTTCATGGTCGCGAACGGGACGATGGCGATTCACACGGTACCGACTGCGTACACGACCGCGCAGGGCGTGCACGTCGCCTTCTCGACGGACAGCGGTGCGATTTGTCCGTCGGGAATGCCCAGCGGCAAGGTTGTCATGTCGGTTTTGATTCCGGCTGGTGCGCCACCGATGCCTCAGGTCGAATGGTGCGCCACGCTGGCCGGCGCCGTCACCGCACCCATCGCGACCACCACCGACGGAAAGAACGAAGCCGTCGTTTGGTTCATGAGCAACGGCCGGTTGACCGGCGTCGATGGGGACACAGGAGCGGTCCTCTTCACCAGCAGCGACACGTGTACCGCCGTTCGCCAGTGGACATCCCCCATCGCGGTCAAAGGCCGCATCGTGGTGGGAGGCGACGGCCACCTCTGTTCGTGGTCGCCGCAGTAGAGCCGCTTTCAGCTACATGCGCTTGCTGGCCAGCGCCAAACCCGATTTGGCGCTGGGGTTCCCTGGTTCCAGGCGCAACGCCTGACTGTACGCGGTCGCGGCGTCGCCATAGTGATTGAGGCGAAAATGCGCATCGCCCAAGAGCACCCGCGCGCGCGCGCCACCACCTCGGTCGGCGGCCAGTTTGGCGCTGCGAATGGTTTCCTCGTAGTTTTTTTCCTGAAACGCGATCTCGGCCAAGGCCACCAGCGCCCGGCCGCGTGTCTGCTTGCCCTTGGTCAGCTTGGCGTAAAGCTCACGTGCCTCGACGAAGCGTTGCGCGCGAAGCAGTTGCTCGGCCTCGGCCAACAGCTTCTTCGCGTCGGCCGCCGACGGCCCGACCGCGATCGCCCTGGCCTTCGCGGGAGCCTTGATGTCGCCACCTTCACCAGCCCCCGGATCAGAAGATTCAACAGGCGCTGCCGCGGCGGCAGGACCATTGATTGCCTCGCCGTCGACCTTCGCGACCTCGGCAACCGCGCCTTCGACCGCCTTGCCTACGTCCCCAGCGCCTACGTCCCCCGCGCCCACACCGGCCAATACCGCCTGTTTCGGCGTGGCGGGATCAGACGCCCCGCTTCCCAGCACGGCTGATGCCCGTTTGCCGACGTCAGCGGATGACGGCGGCGACGTCCCGACGGCCGCGACGGCCGCGGGGTCCTGCAATTTCGCGCCCGAACGGCTGATCCCCAGGACCGCCAGCGTAAGCATCGCGAAGGCGGCGGCGCCCAGCACCGCGAACCGGCGCCTGTCCCCAACCAGGCGATCCCAAACCGCCGTTCCACCGCTGCGCGCTCCGTTCAACACGACAGGACGCGGCGTATCGAACATCATCGGATGTCGATTGCTCACGTGTGACGGCAGGCAGTGCCAGGCGATCTCGTTCAGCTCCCGCTCCAACTCCTCCATCGACTGCGGGCGGTCCGCCGGATCCTTGGCCATCGTGCGTTTGACCAGGTCTTCGATCTCCAGGGGAATGTCGTTCCGAAAACCGGCGATCGGTGCCGGCAGCTGGGTTGCCTTCTTGTGAAGAATCTCCATGAAGTTGGATCCCTCGTAGGCCGCCCGCCCCGCCAACATCTCGTAAAGGATGCCGCCGGCGGCATAAACATCCGACCGTGCATCCGCGACGCGACCCGCGGCCTGTTCGGGTGCCATGTACTCCGGGGTGCCCATCGCCACGCCAGGGTTCGTCAGCTTGCGACGGGGATTGTCCTTGTCCTTGTCATCGTCCTCACCGTCCATGAGATTCTTGGCAATCCCAAAATCCAGCACCTTGACGAAGTCCTTTTGTCCGTCACGCTCGACCAACAGAACGTTTTCCGGCTTCAAGTCGCGATGGATGACGCCCGCCTTATGAGCCGCCTGCAGTGCCCGGCAAATCTGCACGGTAATGCCGATCGCGCGCTGCAGCTGCATCCCCTTTTCCTCGAAAATGATTTCGCCCAGTTCGCGCCCCTCCAGATACTCCATAACGAAGTAGAACGCGCCGTCGTCGGTCGTCCCCGAATCGGTGACGTCCACGACGTTCGGGTGACCAATTCGGGATGCCGCTCGGGCTTCCCGGCGCAACCGTTCCACCAGATCCGGCGTCTGGCTGTATCCCGGATGAAGAATCTTCAGGGCGACACGTTTGCCGATCTCGATGTGTTCGGCCTCGTAGACACGGCCCATGCCGCCTTCGCCCCGCAGTCGTTTCACCTGGTATCGCCCACCGATCAGGGACCCAACCACTGTTGAGCCGACACTGCCCGGATTCGACGACGATGCCACCGTCTCGGCGAACGCCGCCGAAACTTCGCCTGCCGAAATTTCGCGCGCTGCATCTTCGTCCAGGTGACGTTCGCGCGCGCGATCCACGGGGCCGCCCACGATGGTCTCGTGACCTGATCGGCGGGCCGTCGGCAGCGGTGGTGGACGCTTGCCCGGGGCCACGAATGCGCGGGAGGGGGCCCTGGGCACCACGGGCATGGTCAAGGAAGACAGAGGTCCGTCGCTGGCACTTGCCCGCGCACCGTTGGCCTTGTCGCCCAGCAACGCACGCGCGGCCGCCAGAACGGTCTCGCGTTCGGCGCGATCCGCCACCAAATCCTCGGCGTACAAGCCGGACAGGAATTTCGAGACCCGCGCGCTGTTGGTCGCCGGCGACGTTGCCGCGAGGTAAGAAGACAACTCGGAGGCAAACTCGGCGCAACTGGCGTAACGATCCGTCAGCTTCGGCGCCAACGCCCGCAGGGTGATTCGGTCCAACTCGACCGGAACGCGAGAAGCGCGCTTGGACGGAGGAACGATGGTCGGATTCCGAACAACGCGAAGCAGTTCCTCCGCGCCGGGATTCTGCCCCGCGGCGCCCGGGCCATCCGCAGCTGCGTCGCCGGCCGCCCCCACCCCCACGGATTTCGCCGGATAAAGCTGTCTCCCGGTCAGCAGTTCCCAAAGGATGATGCCCGCCGCGAACTGATCCGTCCGGCCGTCGATGGTTTCACCCCGTGCTTGTTCAGGCGACATGTAGCTGACTTTGCCGTAGATGATGCCGGGGGCGGTCTTCTCCATCTTCAAGGTCGACGATGCCAGTCCAAAATCCGTCAGCTTGACCGACCCGTCGAACGACACCAACACGTTCGGCGGCGAGATGTCGCGGTGAACCAGCCTGATGTCGCCAAACCCGTGCGCGTACGTCAATCCCAGCGCCAGTTCACGGACGATGAACACGGCCACGTCCATGGGAAACGCGACGCCCTTCTTCGCGCAGCGGTTCCAGACCGCGCGCAAATCCCGGCCGTCGATGAAGTTCATGCCCAGATAGATCTCGCCGCCCACCTGGCCCGAATCGAAGACCGGAACCAGGTTTTCGTGGGTCAACTGAACCACGACTTTTCCCTCGTCCCGAAAACGCTGCAGATACTCCTTGTCCGCCAGGTGTGGCAGCACCGTCTTGATCACGCAGACCGGCAAACCGGCCTGATCTCCGCGGACGGCCAGATAGAGTGCACCCATCCCGCCGCGCGCAAGCGGCTTGGCCAACGCGTATGGACCGAAGCGTCGAGGAAACCCCTTCATGTTTTTCTCGCTTGGGACGGCAAGTCCCTTGCCTTGGCGGCAAGGATGTCCCTGGCTCCCCGGGCCATCGACGGTTTCCGAGCGAATCCTGAGGCGCGCACCCCGGCTGGCTCCCAGGAATGCGCGGGCTCCCACCTTTCGCCCTGGTCGGCACGGGCCCGAGCAGCCTCTGTCGGGGCTCAATGGATCCGCCGGGTCCCGAGGTGGTAGATTGTGCGCGGACGCTCTGACGGATGGCCGGTGAAAACCTCCTAGTCGTGGATGACAGCCCCACCATCCTAAAGATTGTGGAGTCCGCCTTGACGCGCGCCGGATACCGCGTGGACACCGCCCTGGACGTCACCTCGGGACTGGATTTGGCCCGGTCCCAACGCCCCGCGGTGATCCTGATCGATTCCTTGATAGCCGGCGAGCCTGATCCGGCAACCAAGTCAGCGAAGAAGGCGGCCAAAGGCTCCGACCACTCTGCGGGTGGCAACGAGCATCAACAGCCAACCGGAGGGCTTCATCTGTGCGGAGCCCTGGCGGCGGATTCGGTCCTGTCTCGAACACCGGTCGTATTGATGACCGCCAAGGGAGAGGATCTGGAGGCGCGCTACGCCCAATCTCCGAACGTCATCGACTACATCACAAAGCCCTTCTCGCCTGACGCGGTTGTGGCTGTCGTCACCCATGTAATCGAAAAAACCAGCGCTGGTGCCCAGGCGGTAGCCACCGATGCCCCCTCAGCCCGGCCTGACGGGGTCCGCGGCGCACTGGCCGAGGCGTTGTCTCGTTCCATCGGACCCGCCCGCGCCAACGCGTTCGCCCGACTGAAGGAAGCTTTGGCCGAACGTCTGGAACGATACCGCCAGGAGTCGGGCGCCTGGGAAATTCCTGTCATCACGCGCGGAGCGCTCGATGACCAGACGCTAGCCGTCCTGCTGGCGGATGCCGGCTTCGAAGCAACCGAGGGGGCCGTCACCGGACCAGATTTGGGTGGGCAACTGGGCGCGATCTCCATGAGCGAGGTTCTGAACCTGCTGGGACAAGAGAGTCAGACAGGGGCGCTACGGGTCCTCACAGAGGGAGCCCGGGTCGACTTGTTCTTCCGCAGGGGACACATCGAACTGGCGGCTGCGGTCGGCGTGGCCGAGGAGTTCCTGCTTGGGCGTTTCGCTGTCGAGGCGGGTGATATCGCGCCCGACGCATTGGCCCATGTCCTCCACGAACGCTCACGTATGTCGGGAAAGCCCCCGCTCTTCGGCCGGGATCTGGTGGCGCGCGGACTCATCACGCCCGATCGACTCAAGTGGGCGATGCGCCGACAAACGGCGGAGTTGGTCTACGAAACGCTCCGTTGGTCGCGTGGGAGCTATCAGTTCAGGCGCGCCGACGAACTGCCTGAGGTGGCGAACGAGGCATCGCTGGGCATAACGGTCGATACACTGCTGCTCGAGGGTTTTCGGCGCGTCGATGAGTGGCGGCTGATTGAACGCGACATCCCCAACTTCGATCTGGTGTTCATGCGCGCCGAAGATCGGATCGGTGAATTGCCCCGCGGAACGTTGACCCGCGATGAGATCGCGGTGTTGGACGCTCTGTCTGGCAAACAATCCGTTCGGGAGGTCGTCCGCTCGCTGCGGATGGGATCGTTCGACGTCAGCAAGATCCTGTATCGACTGCTGCGGACGAAGCTGATCCGCCGGCGCGTTCAGCCGACGACATCAGCTTAAATTCCATCAGGCGATCGAGCGTTGCTCGTAGATCGGACCCTCGTCACCTTCCTGTTTGCGCATCTTGTATCCCATGCCACGAACAGCCTCCAGCAACTCGCCCGCGGCGCCCATCTTGCCGCGCAGGTTCAGGATATGGGTGTCGACCGTCCGAACCCGACCGACGTGGCGATAACCCCAGACCCGCGTCAGAAGTTCCTCTCGCGAGAAGACCACCCCGGCCCGTTCGGTCATGAACTTCAACAACTGAAATTCGTACGGCGTCAGCTTCAGCGGCTCGCCCTGATAGCTTGCCTGCAGTGATACGCAATCTAGAACAAAGCCTCCGTGCCGCACCACCCGACCACCTTGGCCAACGCTTTCTCGCCATCCCAGCTGACGCAACCGGGCAGACAGCTCGCGTGGAATGATCGGCATCAGGACGAAATCGTCCGCCCCGATTTCGGGATCCAGGCCCGCCACCCGTGTCACATCGACACACAGGACCACCCGGGCACCCGCCAAAGCATCCATGGCACGCAAACGCTTGATAGCGTCACGACCGATCTCCAGATGTGGCCCAGCCTCGATGACCAAAATGTCCGCCACCAGGCCTTTTTGCCGAACCTCGGTCAGGTCGTAGCCAACCACCACAACGCGGTGGCCAAGCCCACCGATCACGGCGGCCGGGGAATCCACCCTGCTCGCGCTCAACCCTGGATCAAGGGTCACCACTATGACGCGGAGTGCTTCCGGTGATGCCAACAACATGGCTCGGTGCGGGGTCGATGTCTCTAGTTCTCGATTCCAGACCCTGTTCAGTTTAGGAGCCCTCGGTTACCGGATGATTTCCAGTCGATGAATCTTTGGTAACTAATCGAGGAGAAACACCGAAACCAACGGGGTGCGGGCGGCTCTCTTCTCCCGACGAATACGGGGTTGTCCCGAGGGTCGGACCCGCGCTAGCGCCGCTTACGGGCGCCGCGACCGTGGGGTTTTGCGGTGCCTCCCCGCCCGGCAGGTTTCCCCGGGGTGCCCCCGCGGCGCCCAGACCGGGTTGAATCCTCACCGCGCGACTTGGTCTGATCGCTTGCGGCCCGAGAACGGGTGCGGCGCTCGGGCTTGCCCCGATCGCCGGCGGCGTGGCGACGCTCGCGTTCACGATGTTCATGTAGCGCGAAATCGATCTTGCGTCTGACGACACTGACCGACTGCACCTCGATCTTGACCGTGTCACCCAGGGCAAAAGTGCGACCGCTCCGTCGTCCCACCAGGCGCGACGCGACCTCATCGAACAGGTAGTAGTCGTCCGAAAGCGCCTCGACACGAACCAGTCCTTCGATAAACGGCTGGTCGACCACGACAAACACGCCAAAACCCATGACTCCCGAGATTGTCCCCTCGAAGACGTCACCGATCCGATCGCGCATGAAATACGCGCGGTAGATGTCGACCACTTCTCGTTCGGCTTCCATCTTCGAACGCTCCGCGAACGAAGCGTCAGCGGCGAGGCGTTGCAGTTCCGCGCGATCCGGCGGCGCTTCGACGGAGGAGGACTTCCAGCCTCCGGATGGTTTCCCCAAGCCAGCCAGGCGAACCTTGAGCAAGCGGTGGACGATTAGGTCCGGATACCGACGAATCGGCGACGTGAAGTGCAGGTAGTCCCGCGACGCCAAGCCAAAGTGCCCGACGTTGACGACGTCATAGGTCGCCTGTTTCAGAGAGCGCAGCAGCGCAAACGACAGTGGCTTTTCCGCCGCATGGCCGCGCAGTTTTTCCAGCACACCCCGTAATCCGCGCGGCGTTCGAGCCTGGTCAACGTCGACGACGACGCCGTAGTGGGCGGCCAACGCCGCGAACTGCTCTAAACGGCCGGCGTCCGGCGCATCGTGGATGCGCCAAACGGCGTCTTCTTGCCGCTCGCGGAAACTGCCCGCCACCGCCTCGTTCGCCGCCAGCATGAACTCCTCGATCATCGAATACGCTTGGCGCTCGCCCGGATCGCGGCGGGCCTTGCGAACGTCGCGGACCAGCCGCGGATCGTCGTGGTCCAACTCGACGAACGGCTCCGGCAGGTCGAAATCCAAGGACCCTCGTTCAAGGCGACGGGCACGCAACTGCCGCGCCAACGCGTCCATCTGCCGCAAAACCGGCAGAAAAGGTTCGTATTTTTTGCGTTTGCCTCGCGTATCGCCCGCCAGCGCGGCCGCCACCCCCGGATAGTCCAGCCGCGCCCGCGAATGAATGACGGCCGCCGAAAAATCCGTCTGTTTCACCTCGCCGTGTCGATCAAGATCGATCCGGGCGACCATCGCCAACCGGTCTTCCTCGGGGACCAGCGAACACAAATGCGCCGACAGGGGCTCGGGCAACATGGGAATCGCCCGATTCGGAAGATACAAACTGCATCCGCGCTTGCGGGCCTCGGTGTCGATAGGGGAACCCTCGCGCACATAGTGCGAGACGTCCGCCACGGCAACCCACAGCCGGCTACCGCCGCCGGGAAGCGCTTCCAGCGCCACGGCATCGTCAAAATCCCGCGCCGTCTCGGGGTCGATCGTCGTGAACGGGACGTGGCGCAGATCGGCTCGGTCGATCAGATCGCGTTCACCGACGGTCGGTGGCAATCCAGCCGCGATGCGCTCGACGTCGTCCGGAAACGTATCCTCGACATCCGCCACCGCGAGAACCTTCTCGACCTCGGTTCGCGGATCGTCCGGATCGCCCAGAACCCGCAACACCCGCGCCTCCATGTCTCCGTCGGGCGTCTCGGGATAGCGGGTGATTTCCGCGACGACGGCCTGCCCCATTTGGGACACGGGGATTTTATCCGCGCCGGTCAACGTGACCGGACCCGTGATGCGTGGATCGTCCGGTTGCAGGTGGATTCGCCGCCCGACACGGGTCAGTTGCCCGGTGACCTTGGCGCGACCGCGGGAAACAACACGAACCACACGACCCTCGAAGCCACGGACGCCGACCCAGGAGTCGACCTCGACGGTGTCCCCGTCCATGGCCGTGCCGCGACTGCGCGCCGAGACATGGACATCCTCGGAGTTGTCGTCGGGCACCACGAAGCCGTAACCGACCGGGTGTACCTTGATGCGGCCAGTCAGCCGCCTGGAGCCCGGGGGAAGCCGGGGCGTGGAAGAAAAACCGAATTCATCATCAGACAAGGATTGGGAAACCTTTCAAAAGCCGACCGAGTTTGTTGGTAACGCGAGCGCCGCCGGGGCGGGCTTTCGGTCTAAGGAGCCCGCAAGGCGTACAGTTTTTTGTCATCGGAGCCAACGTAGATGGTTCCGTCGGCCGCCAGAACCGGCGAGCTGTCGATGTCACCACCAAGCTCCGTCGACCATCGAAGCCGACCATCGGCCTCAAGCACGTAGACACGATCGTCTTCGGAACCAAACAGTACAGCGCCCTTCGCGTCAATCAGTGCGGACGAGACAATACGATCCCCCGTGCGAAACGTCCAGGCCAGCGTTCCGTCGGGCTTGATGCCGTACATTTGGGCGTCGAAGGAGCCCACCACGATCAATCCATTCGGCGCCAGGGCCGCCGAAGCGCGAATATCGTCCCCCGTGGTGAACGCCCACTTCAAGGTTCCATCGGGCGCCAGGGCATACAACTTTTTGTCGTCGGAGCCAACGAAGATGGTCCCGTCCTCCGCGATCGCGGGACTGGATTCCACATCGGCGCCGGTACGAAAATCCCAGCGTTTGGATCCATCAGCCGCGACGGCGTACACCAGATCGTCCTGGCACCCCGCGATCACAGTTCCGTCGGGAAGAACCGCCGGCGCGGATGAGACGTGGCCCCCCGTGGCGAATCGCCACCGCAACGTACCGTCGGGATTGATGGCGTATATCCCGTCTCCGCCCGTGTAGATGATGCCTCCGGGACCGACGGTCGGTCCCGCGTCCACATCGCAGCGACTGGCGTCAGGCCCAACGCCCACACGCTGCGGACAGGACCCAATCTGGGTCGTCCACAGCGGTTTCTGCGACGGCGCAATCGCGTACAAGTGATCGTCGTCCGAACCGATGTACAGGGTCCCGTCAGAACCAACGGCAGGCGAGCTAAAGATTATGTCCATCGTGGCGTGCGACCACTTGAGCACCCCATCGCGGCCGACCACGTACAGGCGCGTGTCGTGCGAGGCAAACGCGATCGAACCGTCGTCAAGCAACGCAGGAGACGATACGATCGGGCCCCCGGTCGGGTAGGCCCAGGCCACCACGGCTTTTTTGGCGGGGATCAGGTAGGGCGACCGTCCGCGGTGCAACGGGCCAAAACGAAACATCGTGCGCGCAGGCTCGGTCCCCGTCGGCGGAAGAGCTGGCGACCGCGGGGCGACGCCGCCCGGTGCTGAGGCAAGGGGAACCCGCGCTTCCGGAGCGGCGCCGCTCCAAACGCAGCGGCCGAGGTCGCAGACCCGCTGCAACTTGCAATCCTTGTCGGAACCGCAGGTGGTTGGTTCCAGGTGCGCACAGTCCACCAATATGACCGCGGCACATGACACGGCCAACACCAAACTCCCTTTCGAAGCACACTTCCGAATGCGCACCAGACTAAGGGAGGGCCTCCTTACCCGCAAGTTCGTATGCTGCAGGAAAATAAGGGGGTGGTAGTGGTTGTGGCTGTGGCGGAGGGAGAACGATCAGTGCCCCTTGCTGCCTCGTCCGTCGGCCTGCCTCCGCGGCTGGGCCCGACACCACCCTCCGTGACGAGAGTCGACGTGATACGATCGAACCGTGCACCGGTTGACGCCATTGTCAGTGTTTGGCCTTGCGGTGTTGTTCGAAATAGGCGCGTGCGATCGAAGACCACGATCCCAGCGGTCGCCGCCAATCCAAGCGCGAGTCCCAACCGCAGCTTCTCCGATCGCGCCGGTTGCGGTCCTGCCCCCTTTGCCCCACCTCGCCGCCCTGCCCAAGCCCGTTGCGCGCCATGTGGTCATCATCAGCGAAGACGGCCTGCGTCCTGACGCGTTGGTGAAGGCCAATGCTTCGGTTCACGCCTCGGTGATGCGCGAAGGCTCTTATTCGCTGACCGCCCGGACGATCCGTCACGCGTCCACGCTGCCGTCACACGCGGCGATGTTGTCCGGCTTCGACGAGCCCGCCCACAAGCTGTCCTGGAACGCGTGGAAACCAGAGCGCGGCTTCATCCAGGTCCCGACAATCTTCGACGCGGCGACCAATTCGGGGCACATCGCGGCCGCGTTCGTGGGAAAGCCCAAGTTGGAACACATCACACAACCCGGCTCGGTCGACGTCTTTTCGCGGCCGGGTTTCTACTGCAAAAAGGTCGTGGACGAGGCAGCTCGCTATTTCGTCCAGAAACGCCCCCAGGTCGAATTCGTGCATTTTTCGGATCCCGACGAACGCGGCCACGCGGTTGGCTGGATGTCCGATCCCCAAATTGAAGCGATCCACCAAACTGATCGTTGCCTGGCCACGCTTATCGCAGCGGTAAAAACCGCGGGTCTCACCAACGAAACATTGTTCATCCTTTCCGCTGATCACGGCGGACACGGCCGCAACCATTCCGGCCGGACCGAAGAAGACCGTCTGATCCCATGGATTGCCTGGGGCGCGGGCGTACGGCGGGGACACAGAATCGCGTCCCCTATCAGCACAATGGACACAGCCGCGACGGCTTTGTGGGCGCTTGGTTATCCCGCGCCAGCCGACATCGAAGGCCGACCGGTGACCGAAGCCTTCATCGACACGAACGATTGATCGCCTGAGTGCCTCACTGCCTGAGTGCCTCACTGATTGAAGGCCGGAGGCTACCCGTCCTGGCGACCCATCCGGTCGTCACGCATCCGTCACATAAGTGTTTCGACGAATACATCGTCCCTGCACCACGGCGTTGCCTGCCTCCCCCACACTATCTACATGGCAATCAGGACGCTGGTGCACGTGTCGGATCTGAAACTGGGCAAGGGCGCGCAGTACAAGCGAGGGGCGA
>JANOJB010000363.1:0-5399 GCA_031407985.1 Pseudomonadota bacterium
CCAAGCCGCACAGATCGGCCTTCCCCAAGCGCGTCGACAGCGACGTACACAGCTGATCGCGCCGCGCGATGCTGACGGTGAAGCCACCCATCTCGGCGGTCAAGGTCGTCTTCGCGCCGGTCACCAGCGGCGACGACAGCAACTCCTTGATCAGAGCCGGGAAGTTGTAGTTTCCGGTCTCGAACGCACGTGCGACCCGCCGAAACTCGGGATCGTTTTCCAGGCATGGGGTCGAATTCGCGAACGAGCAAACGCTTTGGGTCATCGCAATCGCGAACCGGTTCACCGGCTGATTGGGATCGGCGAGATCAGCAACCTGGCCAAGAATGGTTCCGAAATCCCCCATGTTCGCGCCGGTCACATTCATGTTGCCGAAGGCGAATCCACCGCCGGTCGCGGTTGGACGCGGATTCGCCGCCAGGCCTCCGCCGGCGCGGGCCGGAAAGTCGTTGCGATCGTTGAAATCGAGCTGGGTGCCCCAGAACTGGCGCATAGGGTCCAGGCTTTTGTGGCAGCCGTAACATTCGGAACCGTCAACCGCGTGATTGGCGTCTAACCCCGCCGCGCTAAACGGAATGATCGCGTCCGTAGGGGCGAACGATTGCCCCAAGGCGATCAGCAGCGTCTGGTTGGCCGTGACACGGTGCTGGTTGCTGTCGTTGGTGTTCCACAATGCCAAAAACGCGGGCGTCGTATAGAAGCCGACTCGCGGCAATGCTAGGGCCAAATCATTCGTGGCGCGCAACGCCGGCAGGTTGTACGGCATGATGCGCGTCTCGCCGCTGTTCAAGGGGCGAATCGTCACCCACTTCCAATCGCTGACGTCAGCCAGGGTCATGATCGGCTTGGTCGCGTGCCGATCACAGATCGTAACGTTGGCGCCGGCCGCGTCGGGACCCTGAAACTCAGGAACCAAGCCCAGCAGCATCTGGAACAACCGATTGAACCCCGTGTACGAATTGACCATGCCCGCGGTGCCACGGCACAGCAAGGTAGGGGCACGACCCATCGTCGTGGGCACCAGATCCGGAAACGTCAGGAAGTTCGGGCTGGTGGAATCCACGATCTGCTCGATCGGGATGTCGGCGCCGCTTTCGTCCACCTTCCAAGTCACCGTGGGCGTCGCCGTTCCGCGCGTGTCGCGCGGCATTTCGATCTGAAGGTAGGTCGCCATCATCGCCGTCGTCATTTGAAAGCGGCGGGTGGTCAGGACCTCACTGAAGGGACGGCCCTCGGTCAGCAGCGTCCACGCGGTGGTAGCAAAGCTGTCTTCGAGGTTCTGCAGGAGACGCGGGAAAATGTCGTCACCGGGCGCCGACTGAAAATCGAATCCGCCGTTGGTCAACAACTGCGGCTTGAAATCCTCGGCGGCATTGAATCCCGTCTGCTGGAAGGTGTTGCGAAAGAAGAACATCATCTTGTCGCGAAATTTGTCCTGGAACTCGGCCTGGGTCATCCAGGTGTTGATCAGCGACTGCAACCCGGCGGCGCCCATCGCGGTCACGGTGGCGACATCGGCGTCCGTCGGCGGCAGGCCCGTTAACAGGTTCTTCACCTTCCTGACGCTGGACTGCGCGGCAACGGCCTCGAAGGGCGTCGGCGGCACTGTCACCGAACCAGGATTTATCGGCGGGGTGACACCGGGGCCGCCGGTGCCTCCACCTCCTGATGTCCCGGGCACGGGATTGCTAACACCACCAACGATGGTGCCGTTGCAACCCGCGGCGATTGCAAACATGCCTGCGAGACGAACAAGATTCGACAGCTTCATTTGACCCTCCAGCCCTTGGTGGCCGTCTGTCTGGCGAGAAACACTAGCGCTCGACCGAACATCGACGAGCACGCGCCGAACCAGTAAGTTGCGCCCATCACATCGCACCGTCAACGAAATTCTTGAGTAGGTGCGCTATTTTAGGATGCTTTTTGTTGCGCAACTTAACCGTAACAATAAGCGCAACATCGTGGGGATTCTGCCGCAAAAATCCTACCTATCGGGAGAGGTCGCATGTACTGCCGCGGCGGTACCGTATCTCCAATCCGCGAAAATGCAGGGTGACTGACTGTTCGCAATTCCCCTAACCAGGGCGCGGTCGGGCGAACACCAGTGAAGTCAGTCCGTTAGCACCCAGTGGCTCATCGGTCTTCAGGGATACGCAGGGATACGGACGGGCAAGCCTAGATCCCTATACGCAGGAGCTCGACGATGGGACGTTCGTCCAGGCCCGCGCGGGCACCTGCGGGATGGTGGGCCAGATCGACCCTGCCCTCGATCGTCCATTCGTCGTTGCCGGCAGGATCAAGGAGGCGCTGAGCCACACGCAGCGCACCATCGCCGTCGGCGCGGATGGTGGTCAGATGCGGCCGACGCGATTCTGGCGTCGTGACGATCGAAGCGTGTTCAGCCCAATAGGGCTCCATCTCGGCGGCAACGCGCTCCTTGGTCCATGTCAGATCCGGATCGTGCAGCGACGCAACGACGTCCTCGTAGCGCCGGGCTGCCAGCAGTTTCGTCAGCCGGTGCAGCTCCGTCCTCACACGCCCCGCCAGCGCGCGTGGATCATCGGCAAGAGAGCGCAACGTTTCGCGGGCACCGGCCTCGGGGCGCGTGGCGGGTCGATGAGACCCGGGGTCGTGCAAGCTCTCCCATTCCTCCAGCAAACTCGAATCGGTCTCGCGCAGCATCGCGCGCAGGTGGCAGGCGATGTCGTCGACCTCGTCGGTGCGAAAAACCGGTGGCACCGTCTGTTCCAGTGTCCGGTAGGCGTCGGCCAGGTAACGCAGAAGCACGCCTTCGCTGCGTTCCAGGCCCAGATCCCGCACGTACTCCGAAAACGTCGCCAGGGTTTCGTAGATCTCACGCGCGACCGACTTGGGGCGGACGTTCTCGCTGCCGACCCATGGATGCTTGTCGGCGAACGTATTGAAGGTTTCATAGATAAGATCGCGGCAGGGCTTCGGCCATTCCAGGGTTTCCAGCTCGGCCATGCGCTGCTCGTAGTCAAGCCCGTCGGCCTTCATTTGCGCGATGCGCTCGCCTTTCACGCGATCCAGCTGTTTGCGAAGGACAGCGTCGGGATTCTCCAGAATCGATTCGACCAGGGTCAGCACGTCAAGCGCATAGGTCGGACTTTTCGGGTCCAGCCCGGGCAGTGTGTCGAGCAGATACATCGACAACGTCTGGTTCAACGAGAAGTCGCGCTGAAGGTCGGCGCTGACCTCGACCACCCTGCCACGCACCGCTTCGGTCGTCACAACGCTGATGATGCCGGCGCGGCGCAACGTTCGAAAATAGGTCGCGGCCAGCCGGCGGTGTTCGCGCTTCTTGCGATCGCTTTCCGCCGAGCGCGCGATCAGTTCGGTGAGTGCGCGATAGCCGCCCCCGCGATCCGATCGCCGCCCGCCCAGGAGATTGATCAGCATGCCGAACGAAACCGAGAATCGAGACTCCAGGGACTCGGGGGTTCCGGCGACCAGGCGATCGAACGTTCCCTTGTCCCACGGGACATATCCTTTTTGTGGCGGCTTGCGCGGAACGAACTTCTTGCCTCCCTTGGCGGCCAGCCGCTTGTTCTCGATGACGTGCGCGGGCGCCTGACACAACACGTACCCGCGCGTGTCGAAACCCTTGCGGCCGGCGCGGCCCGCGATCTGTTGCAGGTCGCGGACACCGAGAATCCCGGACTTCTCCCCATCGAATTTGCACAGCTGCGTGAACAACACCGTGCGCAGGGGAATGTTCACGCCGACGCCCAGCGTGTCGGTGCCGCTGACGACTTTCAGCAGACCACCCTGCGCAAGCTTTTCGACCAGCAACCGGTAGCGCGGCAAAAGGCCCGCGTGGTGCAGCCCGACGCCGTGGCGCAGGAAGCGCTGCAATTCCTTGCCGAACGGCGTGGTGAACGGCACGTCCCGCAACGCAACTTTGATGGCTTCCTTTTCGGCCTTGGTGCAGATCTCGACGCTCAGCAGGTTCTGGGCCTCCTCGGCTGCCGCCCGTTGCGTGAAGTTGACCAGGTACACGGGCGCACGCCCGCCCGAAACCAGTTCGGCGATGGTTTCGTGCAGCGGCGTATCGCAGTACTCGTAGTCGAGGGGAACCGGACGTGTCGTGCCGCGGATCGCGGCGAATTCGCGCCCCGTGCGCTCGGCGATGCCGCGTTCGATGGAACGCGTGTCTCCCAGCGTCGCGGACATCAGCAGGAACGTCGCATCCGGCAGGCACAACAAAGGGATTTGCCAGGCGACGCCGCGTTCGCGATCGGCGTAGTAATGAAATTCGTCCATCACCACGTAGTCGACGCGCCGGGCGCGATCGCGCAAGGCCATGTTCGCCAGAATCTCGGCGGTGCAGCAAACCAGAGGCGCCTCGCGGTTGATGGTCGCGTCACCCGTCATCAACCCCACACGCCCCGGACCGAACAGATCGCAGAAATCGAAAAACTTCTCGTTCACCAGGGCTTTGATGGGACAGGTGTAAAAAGCAGTCTTTCCTTCGGCCAGCGCCTTGAAAAACAGTCCGGTGGCGACCAACGACTTGCCGGAGCCCGTCGGCGTCGACAGAACGACGTGTTTGCCGCCCATCAGTTCAAGCAGCGCCTCCTCCTGAGCGGGATACAGCTGCAACCCCGTCGATTCAACGTGAGCCAAAAAACGACTGAGGATGTCGTCGGCGCTTAGTGTCCCGACCGGATCGGCCAAAGCTGCAAGCGGAGCCGGCGGTGGGGGCGCGGACGGCCCGTCAGGTGGATTGGGCGCAAGGGGCGCGATGGGCGCGGTCGTCATGCGATCCGGCAGCAGGCATACCACAAGGAGAGAAACCCGCCCCACGATCGGCTGCACGTGGCCAAGGGCTTGGTCCGCACCCAGCACCGGTCAAGGGCGGTCAAGGGCAGGTGGCGTTGGCGGCCCCCGGTGTACCGAAGCTGCCGGCGTCGCCGAAGGGCAGCGTCGCGGGACACCGGCGGGCGGAATCGTCAATCACCAGCGCGTGCCCGTCGTATCCGGTTCCCAAAGTCGCGTCCCAGGCGACACGATCGACCACCAGTCCCGTGGCGCACGCACCCACACAGATCGAGATCGTGTCGGCGTCGTTGTTCAGCGACACCAGGGTGCCGAACGCCCCACCAGAAATCGCACCGCCAAGCACGATGCCCCCGTTCTTGGTCGCGTCGCCTGATTGGATCAACACCATGCGCGCGCCAGCCGCCAACACACTGCCCGACGCCGTCGCTCCGAAATCCACCGCCGCGCTGTTGGCCGCATCCGAGATTTGCAGCCCGGCCAGTGACACCGCGTGCCCGCTTCGGTTCACGATCTCGATCCATTCGCGTCCGGTGTCGGTGCTGGTCGGGTTGATCAGCAACTCGACGATGACCACCTGGCCGGGACCTGGTGCCGGA
>JANOJB010000369.1:0-2446 GCA_031407985.1 Pseudomonadota bacterium
AGGTGGCGCGTGGACTTGCTTCGAGGTGAACCCATCGCCTGGGTTCACCTATTACGAGGCGCACACGGGCCAACCCATTGTGGCGGCGATCGTTGATCTGCTCTGTGGTGGATGCGCTCAGCCGTTCGACTAGGCGCGACCTGGATCGACTGGTGAATTTTGCGGAAAAGGAGCTTCATGGAGTACACCGGAATCACAACGGAAGACGTTAGATTTCCGGTATTGTCAGATTCGCCTTCGGCGCGGAAACCTGACCGCCGTGGTGGTATTCAGGTCCTCATGTTGCGTCTGGTATCCGCGAATCTGAACTACTCGTCCTGGACCGTTCGTGCCTGGCTGGCGCTTAAACACGTCGGGGTTCCGTTTCGACTGCACGATGTCGGAATGAAGACGTCCCCCGGCTGGAAAGAACGCATCCTCGCGTTTTCAGGGGCCGGCAAGGTTCCCGTGTTGGTTGACGGCGCGCTCAGCGTCCATGAATCGCTTGCCATCTGCGAATACCTGGCGGACCTTCATCCCGAAGCACGGTTGTGGCCCGCCGATCCGAAACTGCGCGCGCGCGGGCGCGCCATCTCGTGCGAGATGCTCAGCGGGTTCACTGCTCTGCGCAATCACATGCCGATGAACCTGCGCGGGCGTGCGACCAACCCGCGACACAACGGGGCCGTCGAGGCAGACGTGGCGCGTGTGCTCGATATCTGGCTGGTCTCGCTGGCATCATCTGGCGGTCCCTTTCTGCTTGGTGACTTCAGCATCGCCGACTGTATGTATTTCCCGGTGGCGGCACGATTTCGCACGTACGGCGTCGCGCTGCCCGACCTTGCGCTCGCGTACTCACGCGCCCAATTCGAACGTGCGGACGCGATTGAACTTGAGCGCCTCGCGCGCGAGGATCCGTCGATCCCCGAATACGACGCCGCGCTGAGCTGACTTGAAGGGAGCGCACGGTAGCGCCCGGTCCCAATTGACGCTTGGCCTTCCCCCTGCGATCGTCTTGTCGATGACCCAATCGAGGAGAATGACGTGAACACGACCCTGCCGCTGCTGACCATCGCTGGATTGGTTCTGGGAGCCGGATGCTATGTGACGCCAACTGGAGGATTTCAGCCGGTTGTGACACCCCAGCCGGTGGTTCAGGTCGCGGGGTCGCCGGCCCAGGTCGGTGGCCTGATCGAGGCGGGGTGCAGCTTTAACGCCACCCAATTGCAAGGTGATCCCGGCGCCACGTTTCAAGTGTCGTGTCCCCCGGGATGCGAACAGACCGGTGGGCTGTGGGGCACCGACGTGTACACGGCGGATTCGGGAATCTGTCGCGCGGGCATCCACGCCGGCGCGATCTTGTCGGGCGGCGGTGTCGTTGTCGTGCAGATTCAGCCTGGACGTCCCGCCTATCGAGGGAGCCCGCGGTACAACGTCACGTCGTCTGACTATGGTTCATATGACCGGAGCTTCGCGGTCATCTTGCCCGCGGGACAGCCGGCGCCCGCGGCGGTCGCGCCCCCCCAGGCCATCGAAGCGGGGTGCGGGTTCAACGCCACCCAGATTCAGGCGGCTCAGGGGACGGCGCATTTGGTGGCCTGCCCGGCGGGGTGTGCCCACAGCGGTGGGTTGTGGGGAAGCGACATGTACACCGCCGATTCGGGGATTTGCCGCGCCGCGATCCACGCGGGGATAGTCTCCGCGAATGGAGGTTACGTCTGGGTCTTCCTCGAAGCCGGGCAGCCCGCTTATCGAGGCAGCGTTCGGAATGGCATCCAATCAAGCGACTACGGCAGCTATCGTTCGAGCTTCCGCCTTCAACGTCCGTGAGCGGCCGTCGGCGTTAGCGTCGGGCGGACGGATTCTTTTTCAGCGGCGTCTTCTTGTTCGACTTCGCCGTTTTCGAACCGGCGGTTGTAGCCTTCGCCGGCTTACCCCAGTACCGCGCGTACAGCGGCGATTGGCGGTATTCCGCGCGCAACGAACTGACCAGTTCCGGTAGCTTGCCGTACAGGCGGCGTGGTTTGCGCGGCTTGCACTTGGTCATGACGTACGACGCGATCAGCGGCATGGCGATCGTCGAATCCACGTAACAGACCACCGTGTCCGGTAGTTTGTCCGGATCGATCTTGCCCCACGACACGGCTTCGCTGGGCGTAGCGCCGGACAGGCCGCCGGTGTCGGGGCGCGCGTCGGTGATCTGGACGAAGTAGTCGTGACCTTTTTCAGCGACGCCCAGGATTTCTTGAAGTTGTGGCTCGGTTTGCAATAGAAAATTCTTGGGCGCGCCGCCGCCGAAGATCAACACGCCCGACAGGCCGGCTTTCTTCCGTTTGGCGTCCAGGATCAGGGCCGACATTTCCATCACGTCGGCGGCGGGATCGACGTGCGGTCCGCGATCGGGATCGGCGGTGTGAATGGCGGAAAAATTCAGTCCAATCGTGGAATCCCCTGGGGACGCGACCCA